>NZ_JBTWNF010000005.1:0-372326 GCF_054796175.1 Actinomycetospora sp. C-140
ACGACACCCCGGACAGGGCCTCCGCCAGCTCCGCGCCCGACATCGACCCCGAGCGCGCGTCGACCTCGACACCTTCGGCACGGAACGCTTCCGCCGCCACCGGATGGATGTTCTCCAGGAGCAAGACCTTCACACCATGAGCGTAGAGCCTCGGTGACTCCAGTCACATACTGCAGCCCGGTTCACGTCAGTACGGCAAACCGGTGAACCGACCGCCGGCGACGGATCCCGCAGGGGTGCGGGATCCCTCGCCGAGGCGTCAGCCGAGCAGCGGCTTCACCTTGGTGCCGAAGTCGTGCACGCCCTGCTCGAAGTCGTCGAACGTGAACATCATCCCCTGCACGCCGGGCATCTTGGCGACCTCGTCGATCTGCCGCGCGACCGTCTCGTACGACCCGACCAGGGTGGCCATGTTGAAGTTGACCGCGCCCTCGGGGAGGTTGATCGTGCGCGCGGTGCCCCCGCCGTCGGCGGTCTTGTCGGCGCTGCCCTCGTCGCTCATGTAGCCGAGCGCGCCGGCGTCGGCGCCCTCGTTGTAGGAGCGCCACTTCGCCTGCGCCTCCTCGTCGGTGTCGGCCATGATCGCCATGAACAGCGGCAGCGACTTCACGTCACGGCCGGTCTCCTTGGCGAACGACGCGAGCCGTTCGGTGGGCTGGCGGTAGACCTCGGGGTCGTTGACGCCCGGCGAGAGGATGAAGTTGTAGTCGCCGTACTCGGCGCAGAAGCGCATCCCGCGCTCCGACTGCCCGGCGCAGACGATGTCGACCTTGCCCGACGGCCGCGGCGAGAGCACGCAGTCGTCCATCTGGAAGTACTGCCCGTCGAGGTCGCAGCGCCCGGTCTCCCACAGGTCGCGCAGGACCTTCACGTACTCCGTGGAGTAGTCGTAGCGGTAGCCGAAGTACTCGTCGCCGGGCCAGAGGCCCATCTGCTCGTACTCGCCCTTGGCCCAGCCCGAGACGATGTTGACGCCGAAGCGCCCGGGTGCGATCTGGTCGATCGTCGACGCCATGCGCGCGACGAGGGCGGGCGGCAGCGTCAGCACGGCCGTCGACGCGTAGAGCTTGATCCGGTCGGTGACCGCCGCGAGCCCCGCCATCAGCGTGAAGGACTCGAGGTTGTGGTCCCAGAACTCGGTCTTCCCGCCGAAGCCCCGCAGTTTGATCATCGACAGCGCGAACGCGAAGCCCTGCCGCTCCGCCTCCTGCACGACGTTGCGGTTGAGGTCCCACGTCGGCATGTACTGCGGGGAGTTCTCGGAGATGAGCCAGCCGTTGTTGCCGATCGGGATGAAGACGCCGAAGTCCACGGGGGGCCGCCAATCCTTGGAGGGTCAGGAAACGGGGACGGGGAGCGCACGCAGCGCCGGGACCACCTCGCGGGCGAGGAGGTCGAGGGAGGTCCGCGCCGCCTCGACCGGCATGCCGGCCCAGTCGGTGCGGAACACGAAGTGGTCGACGCCGAGCTCGTCGCGCCACGGGAGGAGTGCGGCGGTGCAGTCCTCCGGAGACCCCACCACGAACCGGTCGCGGGAGAGGTCGTCGTAACCGACCCGGAACGACTCGGTTCCGGGCATGACACGGTCCTGGCCCCAGTCCGCGTAGACCTCGTACTTCCGGCTGAGGTGCGGCATGGCCAGCTCGAGGGCCTGCTCCCGGGTGGGGGCGCAGAACACCTCGCGGATCAGGGGGAGCTCGGCGACGGGGCCGCGCCCGGCCGCCGTCCGCTCCGCGTGGAACAGGCCCAGCTGCCGGGCGACGGTCGCCCGGGTGGCGTGCGGGTTGATCATCCACGTGTCGGCGAGACGGGCCGCCCGCCGCACCGCGCCGTCGGCGTTGGCCGCCATCCAGATCGGGGGGCGGGTCTCGCCGTCGGGCCGGGCGACCGGCCGGAACGTCGCCCGGACGCCGTCGAGCCGGCACCACGGCAGGTCGGCGGAGACGGCCTCGCCGCGCCACAGGCCCTCGACGATGCGCAGGTTCTCGGTGAACCGCCGGACCTTGTCCCCCGGCGGCACCCCGAACGCGTCGTACTCCACCTGCCGGTAGCCCAGCCCGATCCCGAAGACCGAGCGGCCGCCCGCGACGACGTCGAGCCCGGCGTAGGCCTCCGCGGTGTCGACGGGGTGGTGCAGCGCGAGGAGGTGGACGCCGCTGCCGACCGTCATCTCCCCGGCCTCGGCGGCCACCCGCGCGAGCCACGGCAGCGGCTGGATGTGTGCCATCGACTCGGCGAGGTGGTGCTGGCCGGCGAACACGGAGTCCAGGCCGCCGTCGCGGGCGGTGCGCACGAGGGAGAGCTGCTCCTCCAGCGCCACCAGCGGGTCGCGGCCCGGCGGCTGCTGATGGGTGAGGAAGACCCCGGCGCGGATCCGCTTCCCGCTCGGGTCGAGCTCCCCTATCGGCGTGCTCCCCTCGATGCTCCGTCTCCCGTCAGACCCCACGGCAGGCCTCGGCGAACTCGGCGGCGGGGCGGTCGTCACCCAGCGAGAGCACGGCGTCCCGCACGCGGTCGGCCGTCGCGGTGTCGGCGACGCGCCCGATGGTGCCGGCGAACTTCTCGTCGATCTCCGCGTTGGTCAGCGGGCGACGGTCGTGGCCGCGGTTGACCTGCTCGCGGTGGGCGACCACCCGGCCGTCGGCGAGCTCGATCTCGACGCGCCCGGAGTAGGCCTCGGGGAACAGGCCCTCGTGGTCGTCGACGACCTCGACGCGCCGCGCCAGCGCGAGGATCCCGGGGTCACCGAGCGCGTCGTCGGAGAGCTCGGCGAGCGTGAACCGTCCGCGCCGCAGCGAGGCCGCGACGGTGAACGGCAGGCTGAACTTGGCGTCGTACTCGTCGCGCGGCACCCACTTGTTCTCCGGCGGCTGGCAGACGACCTTGCCGGGCACGGGGTGGATCGCGCACCGGATCGCGCGCACGTCGTCGGCCGCGATGCCGTGCTCCTCGCGCAGCAGCAGGGCCGCGTCGGCGAACGCGTGGTTGAAGTGGCAGATCGGATAGGGCTTCACCGCCGTGCGCATCAGCTCCCACTGCGTGCCGAGGCCGTCGGCGACCGCCTCGGGCCGGGTCTCCCGCCCGGTGAGGTGGGTGGCGTAGAGACCGAAGCGGCCCTCGTACACCGCGCCGGGCCCGGTCCAGCCGGCCTTCGCGAACGCGGCGGCGGTGAGCCCCGACATCGCCGCCCAGCCCGGGTGCAGGCGCTTCGTCCACGCCCCGTCCTCGAGGAACTCCAGCAGGCCCGCCGCCATGGACCCGACGACGCCCTGTGCCGTCGCGAGCCCCGCGGCGTCGAGCCCGGAGAGCCGCCCGGCCGCGACCGCGGCGCCGAACGCGCCGGCGACGGCGGTCGGGTGGTAGCCGACGTCGTGGAAGCCGCCCGCCCCGCCGAGGCCGACCCGGGCCGACACCTCGACCCCGAGGACGTACGCCGCGAGCAGCTCGCGCGTGCTCGCCCCGGCCACCGTGGCCGCGGAGATCGCCGCCGGGAGCGCGGAGGCCGAGACGTGCGTGACGGCCGGGATGTGCGTGTCGTCGAAGTCCATGCCGTGCACCAGCACCCCGTTGAGCACCGCGGCGTCGCGCGGGGAGAGCCGATCGGGCATGCCGAGCACCGGGTGGCTGCCGCCGCCGAAGGTCGCGAGCGCGTCCCGGGCGATGCCGGGGAACCGGTAGGCGGTGGACGCGAAGGCCAGGCCGACCGCGTCGAGCACGAGGTACCGCGCCCGCTCCAGGACCTCCTCCGGCACGTCGGCGGCGTCGAGGCCGGCCGCGAACTCGGCGACGCGGCCCGCGAGGGCGGTCCGGGTGGGGCTGTCGAGCGACACGAACGGTCCCTTCTACCGGGGTGACCGGGCTCACCGGACCATACGTCAGACGTTTAGACGGCGGAAGGGGCGACCGCGAGGTGGTGGGCGGTGCGCTGCTGGAACACGCGCGCCGCCCACAGCGCCGTCGCCTCGCGGTGCGGCGGGGCGACGAGCTGGGCGGAGACCGGACAGCCGTCCGGGGCCACGCCGGTCGGCACCGCGAGGCCGGGGGCCCCGGTGAGGTTGCCGAGCATCGTGGAGCGCGACTGCGCCGCGTAGAGCGGGTACTCCTGCCCGTCGACGACCACCGTGCCGTCCGGCAGGCGGGGCGCCGTGGACGGGCAGGTCGGGACGACCACCAGGTCGGCGCCGGCGAAGACCGCGTCGAGCTCGTGCTGCAGCTCCACCCGGAACTGCAGCGCCCGCAGGTAGTCGACGGCGGGCGTGACGATGCCCTGGCTGATGCGACGGACGACGACGGGGTCGTAGGTGTCCCAGCGGTCGGCGTCGACACGGTGCAGCGTCGCCGCCTCGGTGAACACCACCTGGTAGCCGATCGGCAGCGCGTCCCCCGCCGACGGCACCTCGCCGGGCACGACCTCCGCGCCGGCGGCCACCAGCTCGTCGACCAGGTGCGCGACCCCGGCGGCCACCGCGGCGTCGCAGAGCTCGGTGAACGCACCGCCGGGGACGGCGATGCGCAGGCCGGTGAGGTCGTGCTCGTCGGGCGTGTCGAACGAGGGCAGCGACGGGCTCCGGGGGTCGGCACCGTCCGGCCCGCGCAGCACGGCGAACAGCCGCTCGACGTCCCGGGCGCTGCGCGCCAGCGGTCCGACGGTCTCGGTCGTCCACGACAGCGGGAACACCCCGGTGCGCGGGATCGCGCCTGCCGTCGGCTTGAGCCCGGTGAGCCCGCACCACGCCGACGGCAGCCGCACCGAGCCGCCGACGTCCGTGCCGAGCGCGCACGGCACCGCCCGCGCCGCGACGGACGCGGCCGATCCCGTCGACGACCCGCCGGCCCACCGCCGCTGGTCCCACGGGTTGCGCACGGCCCCGAAGCGCGGCGGGTGCGGCCCGCCGACGGCGAACTCGGTGGTCGCGTCCTTGCTGACCGCGATCGCCCCGGCGTCCTCGAGCCGGCGGACCACGGTGGCCGACGCGGCGGCCGGCTCGTCGCCGTGGTTCCACGACCCGTTGGTCGTCGGCACCCCGGCGAGGTCGATGACGTCCTTCACCCCGAACGGGACGCCCTCCAGGGGCCGCGCGGTGCCGTCGGCCCAGCGGCGCGCCGACTCCTGCGCGGCGGCGCGGGCCCGCTCGCCGAGCACGGCGATCGTGCAGTTCAGCGCCGCGTGGGCGGCCGCCAGCCTGCTCAGCGCCGCGTCGATCTCCTCGACGGGGTCGGTGTCGCGGGCCGCGTAGGCGGCGAGCAGGTCGGTGGCGTCGTTCACGGGCGCACCCACGCGTCCCCGTGCGCCGGGTCGGCCGCGCCGTCGGCCGCCAGGGGTCGCGCGCGCAGCCGGGCGACGGCCGGCTCGGCAGCCTCGACCGCCGCGCGCAGCACGCCCACGACGTCGTCGTCGATCGTGAAGCCGAGGCGGAGGGCGAGCGCGGCCAGCTCGGCGCGCTCCGGGACGTTCACAGGACCGTCTTCCCCGCCAGCAGCGACGACGCGACGACCGTGCCGAGCATGTCGTTGGTGCCCTCGCCGATCGACATCAGCGGGGCGTCGCGGTACAGCCGCTCGACCTCGAACTCGGTGGAGTAGCCGTAGCCGCCGTGGATGCGCATCGCGTCGGTCGCGCACTCCAGCGCCGCGTCCGAGGCGAAGATCTTCGCCATCCCCGACTCGGTGTCCATGCGCACGCCCTCGTCCATCCGCGACGCCGCCCAGTAGGTCATGAGACGGGCCGCCTGGAGGCGTACGGCGATCGCCGACAGCCGCAGCTGCACGGCCTGGAAGTCGCCGATCGGGTGCCCGAACGCGCTGCGGTCGCGGGCGTAGGCCAGGGACTCCTCGTAGGCGCGCTGGGCGATGCCCACCGAGCGGGCGGCGATGTTCACGCGCCCGGTCTCCAGCGACGACAGCGCCTGCTGCAGCCCGCGTCCCTCGACCCCGCCGAGCAGCTGCGCGGCCGGCACCCGCACGTCGTCGAGCACCACCTCGCACGACTCGGTGCCCTTGTAGCCGAGCTTGCCCATGTCCTTGGTGATCTCGAGGCCGGGCGACCCGGCCTCCACGAGCAGCATGCTCATGCCGCGGTGGGCCGGTGACGCCGTCGGGTCGGTCTTGACCAGCACGGGCAGCGGGTCGGCGTGCCGGGCGTTGGTGATCCACATCTTGGTGCCGCGGACGACGTAGTCGTCACCGTCGCGCCGCGCGGTCGTGGTGATCCCCTGCAGGTCGGTCCCCGCCCCGGGCTCGGTGAGCGCGATCGCGGTGCGTCGCTCCCCCGTCGCCAGCTCCGGGAGGTAGCGCTGCTTCTGCTCGTCGGTGCCGTGCCGGGCGATCATCCAGCAGGACACCGAGTGGCTGCCGAGGATGCCCGCGATGCCCATCCAGCCCCGCGAGATCTCCTCGAAGGTCAGCGCGAAGGAGACGGTGTCCGCGTCGAGCCCCCCGTACTCCTCGGGCACGGCCAGCCCGAACAGGCCGAGCTTGCGCATCCCCTCGACGATCTCGGTCGGGTAGCGGCCCTCGTGCTCCCAGTCGCGGGCGACGGGCACGATCTCGCGGTCGACGAACGAGCGCAGCGTCTCGCGGAAGAGCCGCTGCTCGTCGCTGAGCCGGAAGTCCATCAGGCGTCCCTCCCGAACGCGCCGGCCGCCCGCGCGGCGGCCAGACGCTCGTCGTCGTAGCCGATCCCGCGCAGCACGGTCTCGGTGTGCTCGCCCATCGCCGGTCCGCGGCGGGCCGGCGGGGTGTCGTCGCCCGGCGGCCCGACCCGCACCGGCGAGCGCAGCGACCGCGCGGTGCCCCATGTCGGGTGCTCGGTCTCGGCGACGAGGCCCCGGGCGAGCGTGTGCTCGTCGGTGAGGGCCTCGTCGACCTCGTGGATCGGGGCGCACGGGATTCCGGCGCCGCCCATGAGGTCGATCCAGGTGGCGACGTCCCGGCCGCGGAAGAGCTCCTCGAGCACCGGCAGCAGCACGTCGCGGTGCCGGTCGCGCTCGACGAAGCTCGCGAAGCGCAGGTCCGCGGCGAGGTCGGGGCGCTCGAGCACCACCGTCAGCCGCTGCCAGAACTTCTCCTTGGCGCATCCCACGACGAGCCACCCGTCCGCGGCCTCGAACGCCTGGAACGGCACCAGCGAGGGGTGCGCCGAGTGCCGCGTGCGCGCCGGTTCGTAGCCCGCCGTCATGTGCCAGGTCGCCGGGTACGTCAGCAGGCTGACCGCGGTGTCGAAGAGGGACAGGTCGCAGTCGGTGCCGACCCCGTCGCGGCGGGCCGCGTGGATGCCCGCGAGCAGGGCGATCGCCGCGACGAAGCCGCCGCTGTAGTCCACCAGGGACAGGCCCGCCTTCTGCGGCGCGCCGCCCGGCTCGCCGGTCAGCGACATCCAGCCGCCGAGCGCCTGCAGGACGTAGTCGTAGCCCGGCTCGCGCGACCGCGGCCCGGTCATCCCGAAGCCGGTCAGCGAGCAGCAGACGATCCGCGGGTTGACGTCCTTCAGGTCCTCGTAGCGGATCCCGAGCTTCGCGGGCACGTCGCCGCGCAGGTTCGAGTACACGGCGTCGGCCGAGCGGACGAGGTCGTGGAACACGGCCTGCCCGGCCTCGGTGCGGATGTCGAGCAGCACCGAGGACTTGTTCTTGTTGAACGACTCGAAGAACAGCGAGTCCCCGTCGCCCGCGTAGGGCGGGACGTGGCGGCCGACGTCGCCCCCCGACGTCGGGTCCTCGATCTTGACGACGTCGGCGCCCAGCTCGGCGAGGTGCATCGACCCGAACGGCCCCGCGCCGTACTGCTCGAGCGAGATGATGCGGACGTCCTCGAGCGGCCTCATGCCTCGTTCTCCTGCGGCTCGTTCTCCAGCGGCTCGTTCTCCAGGGACAGGGGGACCTCGGCCTGCGGGAAGTGCGACGCGGCCCGCGGGGCGTCGCGGCGGTGGACGTAGAACGCGCGCTTGAACGTCAGCACCTCGACGCCGTCCTGGTTGAGTCCGCGGCTGCGCACGCGGACGATGCCCGCCTCCGGGCGGCTCGACGAGGCCCGCGTCTCGAGCACCAGCGACTCCGACCACAGGGTGTCGCCCGCGAACACCGGGTTCGTCAGGCGCAGTTCGTCGATCCCGAGGTTCGCGAACGCGTTCTGGCTCGTGTCCGACACCGACTGCCCGAGCACGATGGAGATCGTCAGCGGCGACGCGACGATCATGCGACCGAACTCCGAGTCGGCGCCGACCCGGGCGTTGAAGTGCGCCTGGTTGGTGTTCATCGTCAGCAACGTGAACCAGGTGTTGTCGGTCTCGGTGATCGTGCGACCCAGCGGGTGCTGGTAGACGTCGCCGACCACGAAGTCCTCGAAGAAACGCCCCTGCCACCCCGCGACGACGGCCATGGCGCCGACGCTAAACGTCTGACGTATTGCTCCACAAGCGCCGACGGACCGTCTACGCTGCGACCGTGCCCCCGCAGCCGCCCGCCCCAGGCACGGCCGGGCCCTCGACGCCCGTCGCGCACCTGCGGGTCCAGCGCGTGCGCCCGGCGTACCGGCAGGTGGCCGACGAGCTCCGCACCCAGATCCTCGCGGGCACCCTGCCCGCCGGCACCCGGCTGCCCAACGAGGCCGAGCTCGGCCGCGCCTTCGGCGTCAGCCGCAGCACCGCCCGCGAGGCCCTGCGGGTGCTCTCCAGCCAGCACCTCGTCGAGACCCTCCGCGGCGTGCAGGGCGGCACGTTCGTCAGCGAGCCCGATCCGGCGCGGGTCGTCGAGGACGTCGGCAGCGCCCTCGGCGTCCTCGTCATGACCCCACAGCTGCACGTCAGCGACCTGCTGGAGGCGCGCCTGCTGCTCGAGCCCGCCACCGCCCGGCTGGCCGCGCAGCGCGCCGACGCCGAGACCGTCGAGGCGGTGCGCGCCGCGGCGGCCGCCCCTCGCGACGACCGCGACCCCAGCGGCTTCGTCGGCCACCTCGACTTCCACACCACGCTGCTCATGGCCACCGGCAACCTCATGCTCACGCTCATGGGCCAGCCGGTGAACGACGTGCTGCGCACCCGGCTGCGGCGCGCCGGTGTCGAGGCCGGCGAGTGGGACAAGGTCGACGCCTGCCACCGCGAGATCGCCGAGCACATCGCCGAGGGCCGTGCGGGCGAGGCCGAGGAGTCCATGCGCGACCACATCGTCGAGCTGCGCCGGCTCTACGAGCGCGACGGCTTCTGGACCTGACCGCGGCCGCGGACCAGTGTCCCGCGCGGGACGTTGACCCCTCGCCCGCGCTCCACCACCGTGGCGCCGTGCCCACCGCCCGCACGATCACGTCCCGCGCCATCGCCGCCGACGACCTGACGCCGGCCGCGGCGGCGCGGGTCCGCGAGCAGGCCGCGCAGCACGATCGGGGCGATCCGCTGCCCGACGTCACCGACGGTCTGCGCGTCGACGAGGAGGCCACGACGACGCGCCTGTTCCGCACGCCGCGGACCACGCGCTCCGAGGTGGAGCTGTTGCTGACGCCCGAGCTGCTGGTCGTGGTCGACCACGCCGCCGATCACGACGAGGTGGCCCTCCACCCGCTGCGCCAGGTCGAGTTCTCCGCCGCACCCGCCGAGCTGCTGGCGAAGGTGACCGGGATGCCCGTGGACGTGCCCGACGACCGGCTCCCGGTCACGAGCAGGCCGCTGGGCGGGGAGCGGCGCTCCACCCGCTACGTCCGCGTGGGCACCGGGCCGGACGTGACGGCCTTCCGCGCGGCGCTCACGGCCGCCGTCGAGGCGGCGCGGCCGCGCTCCGACCGGTGAGGGCTCAGCTCGCCTGGCGGTAGCCCGTCGAGCGGCCCGGCGGGATCGACTCGAGCCAGGACGAGAAGCCCGTGAGCACGTCGGGGGCCATCGCGACCTCCCAGGTGCCACCGCGGGTGCGCAGGGACAGCACCGTCGTCGTGGCGGCGTGCATCTCGCCGTCGCGGGGTGGGCGGCGGTCGACGATCTGGAGCTCGGTGCGGTCGAGCACCACCCGGGGCGCGGTCCGCAGGCCGCCGACGTGGAACAGGCGGAACTGGTTGCCCCGGTAGCGGCCGACGCCGGTGCGCCACCCCCGGTCGGAGGGGCGCCCGGTCGCCGCGTCGAGCGGGGGCGACGGGCGCAGGGCCACGTCGACCCCGCCCCGGCGCAGCTGCTGGATGCGCCGCAGCGCCAGCAGCGAGATCACCAGGATGGCCAGCAGCACGACCGCGAGGACGATCTCGACGATCATGCCGGTGGTCAACGGAGCCTCGGTGCTCTCAGTCCTGGCCGGCCGCCGCGAGTCGGGCCTCGGCCCGTGCCTTCGACGCCCGGCCCTCGGCGTCCTCCTCGTTCGCGGAGTCCCGGGCCTGCTGGGCGGCGGAGACGTCGATCTCGTCGGCGAGCTCGGCCTCCTCGGCGAGGATCGTGAGCTTCTCGCCGTCCATCGAGAGGAACCCCCCGAAGACGGCGGCCCGTACCGACTCACCGTCGGTGGGGTCGATCCGCACCATGCCCGCCTCGACGAGCTGGGCGATCAGCGGCTCGTGGCGAGGCAGGATGCCGATCTCACCGACCGCCGTCCGCGCGAAGACGAACTCCGCCGTGCCCGACCAGACCTTGCGCTCCACGGCCACGAGCTCGACCTGCATCTCGGCCACGCGTCGTCATCCTTGTCTCTCGCTGGGGGTGGCACACCGCGCGGCCGGGCTGTCGGGCCCGGCCGCGCGGCGTCTCACTCGGAGTACTTCTTCTGGTTCTCCTCGACGTCGTCGAGGTCACCGCACATCTGGAAGGCCTGCTCGGCGTAGTCGTCGTACTCGCCCTTGGCGATCTTGTCGAACGCCTCGACCGTGTCCTTGACATCCACGTTGGAGCCGGGCTCACCGGTGAACTGCTCGGCGGCGTACATGTTCTGGCCGAGGAAGCGCTCGATGCGCCGCGCGCGGGCGACGGTGAGCTTGTCCTCCTCGGAGAGCTCGTCGATGCCGAGGATGGCGATGATGTCCTGCAGGTCGTTGTACTTCTGCAGGATGCGGATGACCTCGCGCGCCACGCGGTAGTGGTCCTCGCCGACGTACTCGGGGGCGAGGATCGTCGAGGTCGACGTCAGCGGGTCCACCGCGGGGAAGATGCCCTTGGCGAAGACGCCACGGGAGAGCTCCGTGGTCGCGTCCAGGTGGGCGAACGTGGTGGCCGGCGCCGGGTCGGTGTAGTCGTCGGCGGGGACGTAGATCGCCTGCATCGAGGTGATCGACCGGCCCTTGGTCGACGTGATCCGCTCCTGGAGCTCGCCCATCTCGTCGGCGAGCGTCGGCTGGTAGCCCACGGCCGAGGGCATGCGGCCGAGGAGGGTCGAGACCTCCTGGCCGGCCTGGGTGAAGCGGAAGATGTTGTCGATGAACAGGAGGACGTCCTGACCCTCCTGGTCACGGAAGTACTCCGCCATCGTGAGACCCGACAGGCCGACCCGCATGCGGGTGCCCGGCGGCTCGTCCATCTGCCCGAACACCAGCGCGGTGTCCTTGAGGACGTCGGCGTCGGCGAGCTCGACCCAGAGGTCATTGCCCTCACGGGTGCGCTCGCCCACGCCGGCGAACACCGAGGTGCCACCGAAGTTCCGGGCGATGCGCTGGATCATCTCCTGGATGAGCACGGTCTTGCCGACGCCGGCGCCGCCGAAGAGGCCGATCTTGCCGCCCTGCACGTACGGGGTGAGCAGGTCGACGACCTTCAGGCCGGTCTGCAGCACCTCGGTGCGGCCCTCGAGCTGGTCGAAGGGCGGCGGGTCGCGGTGGATCGACCAGCGGTCGAGGTCCTTGCCGTAGCCCGGCTCGTCCAGGCAGTCGCCGAGCGCGTTGAACACGTGCCCCTTGACCTCCTGGCCGACGGGCACCGAGATCGCCGACCCGGTGTCGGTGACCTCCTGCCCGCGGACCACGCCGTCGGTGGGCTGCATGGCGATGGTGCGCACCTGGTTGTCGCCCAGGTGCTGGGCCACCTCCAGGGTGATCATCTTCGTCTCGCCGCCGAGGGTGACGTCGAAGGTGAGCGCGTTGAACAGGTCGGGCACCGCGTCACGCGGGAACTCGACGTCGATGACGGGTCCGAGCACGCGGGCGATGCGCCCGGTCGTGCCGGTGGACTTCTCGGGTGCCTGCGTCATTGGGTCACTCCCCGCTTCCGGCGAGCGCGTTGGCGCCGCCGACGATCTCGCTGATTTCCTGCGTGATCTGGGCCTGGCGGGCCTGGTTCGCCTCGCGCGTCAGATCGTCGATGAGCTCGTTGGCGTTGTCCGTGGCGGCCTTCATCGCCCGTCGACGCGCCGCGGACTCGGACGCCGCGGCGTCGAGCAGTGCCGCGAAGACCCGGGTCCGGAGGTACTTGGGCAGCAGCACGTCGAAGAGCTGTTCGGCCTCCGGCTCGAACAGGTACTCGCCACCCTGCCCCGAGGACTCCGAGTCGGAGCCGGACTCCGACTCCTCCCGGCCCTCCTCGAGCTCCTCCAGCGAGAGCGGCGCGATCTGTCGCGACGTCACGGTCTGGCTGAGCATGTTGGTGAACTGGGTGTAGATGAGGTGGACCTCGTCCACCCCGCCCAGCCCCTCGGCGCCCTCCGGCACGCGCAGGCCCGTGTCGTCGTCGTCATCGGGACGCGACACGGTGTCCTGGCCCCCGGTCATGAAGGCGGCCGCGAGCGCGTCGGCGGCCTCGACCGCGTTCTCGTAGAACGGCAGCTCGGAGAACCCGGTCCAGCTCTGGGCCGGCTCCGTCCCGCGGAAGGCGAAGTAGTCGCGACCCTTGCGGCCGATGACGTAGAGCACGGGCTCCTGGCCCGCCTCCCGGATCTCGGCCAGGCGCCGCTGGGCCGCCCGCAGGATGTTCGCGTTGTAGCCACCGCAGAGGCCGCGGTCGCTGGTGATCACCAGCACGGCGACCCGCGAGACCTCCTCGCGGGCCACCAGCAGCGGGTGGTCGGTGGCCGCGGCCTTGGCGGCCTGCGCGAGCACGTTGGTGAACTCCTCGGCGTAGGGCCGGGAGTTCTCCACCCGGGCCTGCGCCTTGGAGATCCGCGACGTCGCGACGGTCTCCTGGGCCTTGGTGATCTGGGCGATGTTGCGCGACGAACGGATCCGTCGGCGCAGGACGCGGAGCTGTGCAGCCATCGGCGGCCCGTCAGCTCTCGGAGGAGGAGTCGGACGACGCGGACGAGGACTCCGAGGACTCGGAGTACTCCGACGACTCGGACGACGACTCGGACGACGACTCGGACGACTCGGACTGCGACGACGACTGCGACGACGACTGCGACGAGGAGCCGGACTTCGAGTCGTCGACCACCGAGGAGCCGTCGCCGGCCTCGAAGCTGTTCTTGAAGTCGTCGACGAGCCCGCCCAGACGCTTCTCGCCGTCGTCGTCGAGCTTGCCCGACTCGCGGATGTTCGAGAGCACCTCGTCGCCGTTGCGCTGCAGGTAGTCCAGGAACTCCTGCTCGAAGCGGCGGACGTCCTCGGTGGGCACCGAGTCGAGGTAGCCACGGGTGCCGAGGAAGATCGCCGCGACCTCGAGCTCCACCGGGTAGGGCTCGCCCTGGCCCTGCTTGAGGACCTCCATCAGGCGCGCGCCGCGGTCGAGCTGGGCCTTGCTGGCCGCGTCGAGGTCGGACGCGAACGCCGCGAACGACTCGAGCTCGCGGTACTGCGCGAGCTCCACGCGCAGCGACCCGGCCACCGACTTCATGGCCTTGATCTGCGCGTCGCCGCCGACCCGGGACACCGACACACCGACGTTGATGGCGGGGCGCTGGCCCTGGTTGAACAGGTCCGACTCGAGGAAGCACTGCCCGTCGGTGATCGAGATGACGTTGGTCGGGATGTAGGCCGAGATGTCGTTGGCCTTCGTCTCGATGATCGGCAGACCGGTCATCGACCCCGCACCGAGCTCGTCGGAGAGCTTCGCGCAGCGCTCGAGCAGCCGCGAGTGGAGGTAGAAGACGTCGCCCGGGTACGCCTCGCGGCCCGGCGGGCGGCGCAGCAGCAGGGAGATCGCACGGTAGGCCTCGGCCTGCTTGGACAGGTCGTCGAAGACGATCAGGACGTGCTTGCCCTGGTACATCCAGTGCTGGCCGATCGCGGACCCGGCGTAGGGCGCGATGTACTTGTAGCCGGCCGGGTCCGAGGCGGGCGCGGCGACGATGGTCGTGTACTCCATCGCCCCGGCGTCCTCGAGGCCCTGCTTGACCGCCGCGATGGTCGAGCCCTTCTGGCCGATCGCGACGTAGATGCAGCGGACCTGCTTGTCCGGGTCGCCGCTCTCCCAGTTCTCACGCTGGTTGATGATCGTGTCGGTGCAGACCGCGGTCTTGCCGGTCTTGCGGTCACCGATGATCAGCTGGCGTTGGCCGCGGCCGATCGGCGTCTGCGAGTCGATCGCCTTGATGCCGGTCTGCAGCGGCTCGCTGACCGACTGGCGCTGGACCACCGAGGGCGCCTGCAGCTCGAGGACGCGGCGCTCCTCGGACTCGATGTCGCCGAGGCCGTCGATGGGCTCGCCCAGCGGGTTGACGACGCGACCGAGGAACTTGTCGCCGACGGGGACCGAGAGCACCTCGCCGGTGCGCTTGACCTCCTGGCCCTCCTCGATCTGGTCGAAGTCGCCGAGGACGACGACGCCGATCTCGCGCTCGTCGAGGTTGAGGGCGATGCCCACCGAGCCGCTCGGGAACTGCAGCAGCTCGTTGGTCATGGCCGACGGGAGACCCTCGACGTGCGCGATCCCGTCACCCGCGTCCACGACGGTGCCGACCTCTTCGCGCGACGACTCCGCCGAGAAGGACGAGACGTAGTTCTCAATGGCATTACGGATCTCGTCGGACGAGATCGTCAGCTCCGCCATGGCTCCCTGCCTACCTGTGTCGAAATGCTGAAATGGCTCAAAGGGGCTCGAGGATCAGTTCGGCCGCGCGGTCGCCGCGCTCCGCAGACGACCGAGCACGCTGCCGTCGATGACCTCGCCACCCACGCGCACGACGAGACCGCCGAGGATCTCGGGGTCCACGTCCACGTGCACCGAGATGCGGCGCCCGTAGAGCGAGGACAGCGACTCGGCGAGACGGCTCTCCTGCCGCTCGCCCAGCACCACCGGCGAGACCACGCGGGCGATGGACCGGTCGCGACGTGCCGCGGCCGCCTCCGCGAGGACCTCGGCCGTGCGGTCGAGGGGCCGCGCCTGGGGCCGCGCCACGGCCTGGGCCAGCAGCCGGTGGGTGATGGGGTCGACCCGGTCGGACAGGACCTGGTCGAGCAGCCCGACGCGACCGGAGGCCGGCTCCGTGGTGTTGGTCAGGAGCTCCAGCAGCCGCTGCTCGCGGTCGAGCAGCCGGCCGAACCGGAACAGCTCGTCCTCGACCTCGGACAGCGTGTCGGCCTTCTCCGCGCTGGAGAGCAGGGCGTCGCGCCCGAGCTCCTCGACCGCCTCCACGAGGTCGGTCGAGGTGGACACGCGCGAGCGCACCAGCGTGGTGAGCACGTCGAGGGTCGAACCGCCCACCTTGTCCCGCAGGACACCCTGGAGGACCTGCACGCGCCCGTCCTCGGACACGGCCGGGTCCACCAGGTGACGTCGCAGGTCGAGGTGGTCGGCGAGGGCGTTGGCCACCGAGAGCAGCTCGTCACCGACGGTCCGCAGCGTCGCGGCGTCGGACTCCCGCACCACGCTGTCGAGCTGCTCGCTCGCGCGCCCGAAGGCGTCCCGACTGGTCGTGTGCACTAGCCGTCCTCCGCTCCGGTGACGGCGCCGGACCCGGACGCCGCCGTGCCGGCCGTCTCCCGTCCACCGGACGACGACGCGCCGGACCGGCCGTTCGAGTCGGCGTCGATCGAGTTCACGTACTCGTCGACCGTCCGGCTGTGGTCGCCGGACAGCGGCCTGCCCAGGATCTTCTCGGCCAGGCCCGTGGCCAGCTGGGGCAGCTGGCCCTGCAGATCCTGCCGCACGCGGGAGCGCTGGTCGGCGAGCTCGCGCTCACCGCGCTGACGCACCTCCGCGACCTCGGACTCCGCCTGTCCCCGCAGCTCCTCGGCGGTGCCGCGCGCGGACGCGCGGGCCTCGTCGCGGATCTGGGACGCCGAGCTGCGCGCCTCGTGGAGCGTCTCCTCGTGGCGACGCTCCGCCGCGGCGTACTGCTCGTCGGCCTCCTCCTTCTCCCGCTGCGTCCGGCGGACCCGCTCGGCGCGCTCCTCGAGGGCGCGGCGGATCGGCGGGACGATGAAGCGGCTGATCAGGAAGAAGACCAGCACGAACAGGAGGAGTTCGAAGATGAACGTGCCGTTGGGCAGGAGGAAGTTCTGGTTCCCTCCGCCCGCGGCCAGCATCTCCGTCGTCCCGGACACGTCGATCACCCGGAGCCGAGGACGAAGACGAACAGGGCCATGAAGGCGAGGTTGATGAAGTACATGGCCTCGACCAGACCGACGGTCAGGAAGAAGATGTTGAACAGGCGGCTCTGGGCCTCCGGCTGCCGGGCGACGCCGGCGATGGTCTGCGCACCGACGAGACCGTCACCGATGGCCGCACCGATGGCGCCACCGGCGAGGGCGATGCCACCGCCGATGAACGCGCCGCCGGACCGCAGCCCCGTGGTGGGGTCGCCGCCCTGCGCGAGGACGCTGGAAACAACCGACATGACACTCCTTGATCGGGGGTCGTGAGGGGTCAGAAGGGTCGTGCTGGGTCCGTTCGAGGCGGGCCTAGTGGCCTTCCTCGCTCACGGCCGGGCTGAAGAACTGCATGATGGTCAGCAGCGAGAAGATCAGCGCCTGGATCACGCCGATGAACAGGTCGAACAGCTTCCACGCGACGTTCGGCAGCCACAGGCCCCACCAGGGGATCAGCGCGATGACCGCGACCATGATCGAACCGGAGAGGATGTTGCCGAAGAGTCGCAGCGAGAGCGACAGCGGCTTCGCGATCTCCTCGATGATGTTCAGCGGGAGGAGCACCGGATAGGGCTGCACGAAACGCTTCAGCGTCCCGGCGCCCAGCTCGCGGATGCCGAACACCCACGCCGAGACGAAGACGAAGATCGCCATCGCGTAGGCGAGGTTCACGTCCGATGTCGGCGGACGGATCGGGGCCGGCGAGCCGACCTCGAGGAGCACGAAGCTGTTGCAGATCAGGATGAACGCGAACAGCGCCACGCACAGGGGCATGAGGTACTCGGCCGGACGGCGCCCCATCCGGCCCTGCACCTGCTCGACCATGTAGTTGGTCAGCGCCTCGTAGGCCAGCTGCACCTTGTTGGGCACCTCGGAGGTGACCCGCGAGCGCACGAAGAACCCGAGCGCCAGCACGATGGCCGCCGCGAGCACGGAGTTCCACATCGTGTCGCCGTTGAACGTCATCCCGAACAGCTCGAACTGCCCGGCGTGCTCGCTCGGCGAGATCGAGCCCTCGGCGGCGAGGAGTTGGGTCGTCACTGACGGAGCTCCTTGAGCGCGGGCACGGACCCGGCGATCGTGTTGATGCACTGGAAGACGGCGAGACCGAGGAAGGTCCCGAGGCCGTCGGGGAAGAAGGTCAGGGCCAGCACGACGGCGATGCCGGTGATCACGGCCAGTCGCGCCCCGACCCCGCGCACGAGGGCGGCCTTGCTGGGCATGTCCGAGGCCGCCTGGTGCAGTACGGCCCGCTGGACGAGCAGGTTGTTGGCGGCGCCGAGGACGAGGCCGAGGCAGCCGAACGCGGCGGCCGCGGCGAACCCGAAGAGGTAGCCGCACGCGAGCGCGACGACCCCGAGGGCGACGGCGACGATCAGCGAGTTGCGGTACGCCGTGCGCGTCGATCCGGGGACCGTGACGACGGGGGCGTGCTCGGGGGTCTGCTCGGGGGTGTCAGTCATGCCCGCTCCCGAAGGTTCTGCGCACTTCCACGTACGTGTACCGAGCCGCGGAGGCCAGGCCGAGCACCAGTCCCACCATCACGAAGATCGGCAATGTGCCGATGGCGCGGTCCAGCAGCCAGCCGAGTGCCATGGGGACGAGCAGGATCGCGGCGATCGTCGTGCCCATGCCCGCGAGGGCCCACCCACTCGGTGTGGAACCGCCCATCTCTGGTCACCGGTCCGCCCATCCGGGCCGTGGCCACATCGCTCAGGAGCTCCTCGCGTCGGTCCCTGGTGCCGGTGGTCTCAAGCACGGGAAGTGTCGAAACGTGTTGACGTGGGGCGCGGAAAGAACGTGACCCCGACACGGTGACCCCTCGTGCTGCCCGGGACCACCTGGAATGCCCTGTTCTCTCCGGGCGAGGAGGAACCTATCACAGCGTGTAGGAGGCGCACGGCGAGCCGGTTGGTGATCACGACAAGGCTCCTGCCAGCGGATTCAGCGTGTTCGGAGGCGCGGGACCGCCGAAGCGAGGACGGCGACCAGTACTCCGACCGTGACCAGCCAGACCACCACGAAGGCGTTGTCGATCAGGGCCAGCGCGACGGCACCGAACGACAGCACGCCCGCCCAGAGATAGATCAACAGCACGGCGCGGCGCTGGGAGTGCCCGATCTCGAGCAGCCGGTGGTGCAGGTGCATCTTGTCCGGCGCGAACGGGCTCGTGCCCGCGCGGGTCCGCCGGACGACGGCCATCAGCAGGTCGAGCAGCGGCACGAAGACCACCGCCGCGACGACGATCAGGGGCGTGACCAGCGCGAGCGCCCCGGTGGCGCCGGTGGTCGAGTAGTTGGTGCGCCCGGAGGCGGTGGTGGTGGCCGCGGCGAGCGTCAGGCCGATGAACATCGAGCCCGAGTCGCCCATGAACAGGCGGGCGGGCTGGAAGTTGTGCGGCAGGAAGCCGGCGCAGGCCCCGGCGAGCACGGCGGCGATCAGCGCGGGCGGATAGGCGTTCACGTCGCCGTTCTGCTGCCCGAGCAGGCCGAGCGCGAACGCGGCGGTCGCGGTGGCCGCGATCGTGCCGATCCCCGCGGCGAGCCCGTCGAGCCCGTCGACGAAGTTCATCGCGTTCACGAGCAGGACGCAGAGGAACACCGTGATGAGCACGCCCTGGTCCTGGCCGAGCAGCAGCACCGAGCCGGTGCTGCCGCCGGTGCCGCCCCACGGCAGGTACACCGCGGTCCACTGCACGCCCATGAGCACGAGCACCCCGGCGGCCGTGGCCTGACCGGCCAGCTTCGTCAGCGCGTCGAGGCCGAACCGGTCGTCCAGCGCCCCGACGAGGACGATGAGCCCGCCCGCGACGAGCACGGCGACGGTCTCGTTCGAGTAGTCGAAGGCCCGGCGCAGCACGGGCAGCTGGCTCGCGACGAACACCCCGGCGAGCACACCGAGGTAGATCCCGACCCCGCCGAGCCGCGGGATCGGGATCGTGTGGACGTCACGCCCGCGGGGGACGGCGATGGCGCCCCACCGCAGCGCGAGGCGCCGCACCAGGCCCGTGAGCAGGTACGTGGCGACCGCCGCCGTGAGCCCGACCAGGAGGTACTCCCGGATCGGGAGCCCCATCGGGGCGAAGTCCGGTGACGGGCCCACGGGCCCGAGAGTAGACCTGGGGCCGCGGAGCAATCAGGGCAGCACGCCGACAGGGGAGCCGGACCCGTGTCGCAGCCCTGCTCTACCGCGGGTACGCGGGGAACCGCGCCACGAGCGCGCCGACCTCGTCGCGCACGTCGGCGAGCTTCTTCTTGCCGTCCTCGGTGGTCTCGTCCGCGGTCACCGCACCGGCGATCAGCCGTGCCACCTCGGGCATCTCGGTCGGCGTCATCCCCTGCGTGGTGACCGAGGGCGACCCGACCCGGATGCCCGACGCCGTCATCGGGGGCTGCGGGTCGTAGGGGATCGCGTTCTTGTTCAGCGTGATCCCGGCCAGCCCGCTGCGGGCCTCGGCCTCCTTGCCCGTGACCCCGAGCGGCTGCAGGTCGAGCAGCGCGAGGTGGGTGTCGGTGCCCCCGGAGATCGCGCGCATGCCGTGCGACTCCAGCGCCGAGGTCATGGCCTGGGCGTTCGCGATGACGGTGCGGGCGTACTCCTGGTAGCCCGGCGTCGCGGCCTCGGCCAGCGCGGTCGCCTTCGCGGCCACCGCGTGCATCAGCGGGCCGCCCTGCAGGAACGGGAACACGGCCTTGTCCAGGGCCTTCGCGTGCTCGGCCTTCGAGACGAGCATGCCGCCGCGCGGCCCGCGCAGGACCTTGTGCGTGGTGAAGGTGACGACGTCGGCGTGGGGCACCGGGCTGGGGATCGCCTGGCCGGCGACCAGGCCGATGAAGTGCGCGGCGTCGACCCACAGGATCGCGCCGACCTCGTCGGCGATCGCGCGGAACTTCGCGAAGTCGATCAGCCGCGGGTAGGCGGTCGCGCCGGCGACGATCATCTTCGGGCGGTGCTCGAGCGCCAGGTCGCGGACCTGGTCGTAGTCGATGAGCCCGTTGTCCTCGCGCACGGTGTAGGGCACCGGCTCGAACCACTTGCCCGAGAAGCTGACCTTGGCGCCGTGGGTGAGGTGCCCGCCGTGGGGCAGGCTCATGGCCAGCACCTTGTCCCCGGGCTGGCAGAACGCGGCGTAGACCGCGAGGTTCGCGTTGGCGCCCGAGTGCGGCTGCAGGTTGGCGTGCTCCGCACCGAACAGGGTCTTGGCGCGCTCGATGCCGATCTCCTCGGCGCGGTCGACGACCTCGCAGCCGCCGTAGTAGCGCCGCCCCGGGTAGCCCTCGGCGTACTTGTTCGACAGCGTCGAGCCCAGCGCGGCGAGCACCGCGGGGCTGGTGAGGTTCTCGCTCGCGATGAGCTGGAGACCGCCGCGCAGCCGGGTGAGCTCGTCGTCGACGACCTGGGCGATCTCGGGATCGACGGCCGCGAGCGCGTCGTAGTCCGGGCCCCAGAAGTGCTGCGAGTCGGCTGCCATGACGCCTCACGTTACCGGCGCATCACGGCCTCGCGCGGCCCCGGTGGTACACGCGTCACAGTTCGTGTGTGAGCAGTCGGCGCCCCGGCAGGGGCGCCAACTGCTCACAGGGAGACGGGGACGCCGACCACGCGGGAGACGTCGTCGGCGCTGACGGCGCCCTCGCGGCGCAGGCGGGGGGTCTCACCGGTGAGGTCGACGATCGTGGAGCCCACGCCCGACGCGCACACCCCGCCGTCGAGGTAGACCTCGACGCTGTCGCCCAGCTGGTCGCGGGCCTCCTGCGCCGTGGTCGCGGGCGGCTGCCCCGAGACGTTCGCGCTGCTCTGGGCCAGCGGCCCGACCTCGCGCAGCAGCTCGAGGGCCACCGGGTGCAGCGGCATGCGCAGCATCACCGTGCCGCGCGTGGTGCCGAGATCCCAGGCCAGGCTGGGCGCGTGCGGCAGCACGATCGACAGCCCGCCGGGCCAGAACGCCTCGACGAGGTCGCGCGCCACCGGCGGCACGGTGCCCACCAGGCCGTCGATCGTCGACCAGCTGCCGACCAGCACGCCCAGCGGCATGTCCGGCCCGCGGTGCTTCGCGGCGAGCAGGTCGGCCACGGCCTGCCCGTTGAACGCGTCCGCGACGATCCCGTAGAGGGTGTCGGTCGGGGTGACGACCAGCCGGCCCGCGCGCACCGCCGCGGCCGCCGCGGCCAGTCCGGTGGGTCGGGTCGCCGGGTCCTCGCAGTCGTAGACCATCGCCACGGGGCGCCAGCCTAGGACCGGCGCGCCGTGGCCACGCGGGGGCGTCCCGCGAGATCGGGCAGCGTCGTGACCTCGGTGAAGCCGGCGCGGCTCAGCACGCTCCGCACCGCGGCGGGGTGCGACTCGTCGTGCTCGATCCCCACCGCTCCCCCGGACCGCAGCAGCCGGTGGGCCAGCGTCGCGAGGGGCCGGATCACGGCGAGCCCGTCGGGCCCGGCGAACACCGCGCCGTGCGGGTCGGCCGCGACCTCCGGCGACACCGCGACCTCCTCGGGGACGTAGGGCGGGTTGCTGACGACGAGGTCGACGGTGCCGGCGAGGTCGGCGAGCACGCCGGGCGCGGTCACGTCGGCCTCGTGGAGGACGACGCCCGAGCCGGCGAGGTTGCGCCGCGCCCAGGTCAGCGCGTCGGGATCGGCCTCGACCGCGTGCACCGTCGCGTCCGGCCGGGACCGCGCGAGGGCCAGGGCGAGCGCCCCGGTGCCGGTGCACAGGTCGACGACGTCCGCGCCCGCCTGCCGCTGCGCCCACGCGAGAAGGACCTCGGTCTCCGGGCGCGGCACGAACACCCCGGGGCCGACGACGACCTCGACCGGGCCGAGGACGGCGGTGCCGAGGACGTGCTGCAGGGGCTCCCGCGCGGCGCGGCGCGCCACGAGGTCGTCCACGGCACGCTCGTCGTCCGGCGGGTCGGCGAGGAGCAGCCGGCTCCGGGGGACGCCGAGGGCGTGGGCGACGAGCAGCTCGGCGTCCACCCGCGGCGAGTCGACGCCGGCCTCGGTCAGCCGGGCCGTGACCCGCGCGAGGAGGGCCTGCACGGTGCTCAGGAGTGCGTCGCCTCGTCCGCCGCGCGCGCCATCCGCTCGGAACGGTCGGCCGCGCGCAGGGCGTCGAGCACGCCGTCGAGGTCGCCGTCGAGCACCCGGTCGAGGTCGTGCGACTTGTACCCGATCCGGTGGTCGGAGATCCGGTTCTCGGGGAAGTTGTAGGTCCGCACCCGCTCCGAGCGGTCGACGGTGCGCACCTGGCTGCGGCGGTCGGCCGAGGCCTGCGCCTGCTCGGCCTCGTCGGCGATCGCCTGCAGGCGGCTGCGCAGCACCTCGAGCGCCCGCGCCTTGTTCTGCAGCTGCGAGCGCTCGTTCTGGCACGACACCACGACCCCGGTGGGCAGGTGCGTGATCCGGACCGCGGAGTCGGTGGTGTTGACGCCCTGCCCGCCCTTGCCCGACGAGCGGAACACGTCGATGCGCAGGTCCTTCTCGTCGATCTCGATCGCCGAGGCCGCCTCGGCCTCGGGATAGACGAGCACCCCGGCCGCGGAGGTGTGGATGCGGCCCTGCGACTCGGTGACAGGCACGCGCTGCACGCGGTGCACCCCGCCCTCGTACTTCAGCCAGGCCCAGACACCGTCGGGATCGTTGCCGGGTGCGGTCACCGTGACGGTGACGTCCTTGTAGCCGCCGAGGTCGGACTCGGTCGCGGAGAGCACCTCGACCTTCCAGCCGCGGCGCTCGGCGTAGCGGGAGTACATGCGCAGCAGGTCGCCCGCGAAGAGCGCCGACTCCTCGCCGCCCTCCCCCGACTTGACCTCCACGACGACGTCGTTCGCGTCGGCGGGGTCGCGCGGCACGAGCTGCTCGGCCAGGCGCGCCTGCAAGGTCTCGACGCGCTCGGCCAGCTCGTCGGCCTCGGCGGCGAACGCGGGGTCCTCGCCGGCGAGCTCACGGGCGTCGGCGAGGTCGGCCTCGGCGGAGGTCAGCTCACCGACGGTGGCGACGACCGGCGAGAGCGCGGCGTAGCGACGGCCGAGCGAGCGGGCCAGACCCGCGTCGGCGTGCACGCCGGGGTCGGCGAGGCGCGCCTCGAGCCCCGCGTGCTCCTCGAGCAGCGCGGTGACCCCGGGCGACGACGTCATGGCTCCGCTCGACACCCTCGCGGCCTCCCCTCTCCTGGTCCTGTCCCCCGACATGCACGACGCCCGCCGCCCCCGGCCGTGACGGCGCGGGGACGACGGGCGTCGGAGGAGCTACTTGCGGCCGGCGCGCTTGCCGTAGCGGGCCTCGAAGCGGGCCACGCGACCGCCGGTGTCCATGATCCGCTGCTTGCCCGTGTAGAAGGGGTGGCACGCGGAGCAGACCTCGACGGTGATGTTGCCGCCCGGCTTGGTGCTGCGGGTGGTGAACGAGTTGCCGCAGCCGCAGAGCACCTGCGTCTCGTGGTACTCGGGGTGGATGCCGCTCTTCACGGTGATGGGTCCTCTCGCGTCGTGGCGCCGGGTCCCCACGGCCCTCGGGTCGTACCGGGCCGTCGTGTCTGGGGTGAACCGGAACCTGCTGTTGCGGGCCATTCTCGCAGGACCGCCCGCTGATCCCCTCAACCAGGTCGGGGCGGCCGTTGTTCCCGGCCGCCCCGGTGCCGGTCGTGCTAGTCGTCGTCCTTGCCGGGGGTCGTCTTGGCGACCTGCATGAGGAACTCGATGTTCGTGCGCGACTTGCGCAGACGGTCGAGCACCAGCTCGATGGCCTGCTGGGAGTCCAGCGCGGCCAGGACGCGACGCAGGCGGTGGGTCACCGCCATCTCGTCCGGCGAGAGCAGCAGCTCCTCCTTGCGGGTACCCGACGGGTCGGGGTCGATCGCGGGGAAGATGCGCTTGTCGGCGAGCTTGCGGTCGAGCTTGAGCTCGGCGTTGCCGGTGCCCTTGAACTCCTCGAAGATCACCGTGTCCATCGTCGACCCGGTCTCGACCAGCGCCGTCGCGAAGATCGTCAGCGAGCCGCCGTCCTCGATGTTCCGCGCGGCGCCGAGGAAGCGCTTCGGCGGGTAGAGGGCGGTCGAGTCGACACCGCCGGACAGGATGCGCCCGGACGCCGGGGCCGCGAGGTTGTACGCGCGGCCGAGGCGGGTGATCGAGTCGAGCAGCACCACGACGTCGTGACCCATCTCGACCAGGCGCTTCGCCCGCTCGATGGCCAGCTCCGAGAGCGAGGTGTGGTCCGACGGCGGCCGGTCGAAGGTCGAGGCGATGACCTCGCCCTTCACCGAGCGCTGCATGTCGGTGACCTCCTCCGGCCGCTCGTCGACGAGCACGACCATGAGGTGGACCTCGGGGTTGTTCGTGGTGATCGCGTTGGCGATCGCCTGCAGCACCATCGTCTTGCCGGCCTTCGGCGGCGAGACGATCAGCGCGCGCTGGCCCTTGCCGACCGGCATCACCAGGTCGATGACGCGCGTGGTGAGCAGGTGCGAGTCGGTCTCGAGGCGCAGCCGCTCGTTGGGGTAGAGCGGCGTCAGCTTCGTGAACTCCGGGCGCTTGCGCGCCTGCTCGGGGTCCAGTCCGTTGATCGAGTCGATGCGGACCAGCGGGTTGAACTTCTGCCGGTTCTGCTCGCCCTCGCGCTGCTGGCGCACCTGGCCGGTGACGGCGTCGCCGCGGCGCAGCCCGTGCTTGCGCACGAGCGACATCGACACGTAGACGTCGTTCGGGCCGGAGGCGTAGCCCGAGGTGCGGACGAACGCGTAGTTGTCCAGCACGTCGAGGATGCCGGCGACCGGGATGAGGACGTCGTCCTCGCGGACCTCCGGCTCGCCGCCGCCCTGGCGCTCGCCGCGGTCGCCCCGGTCGTTGCGGTTGCGCCGACGGTCGCGGAAGCGCCGGCCGCGCCGGCGGCCACCGCCCTCCTCGTCGTCGTCGTCCTCGCCGCCCCGCTGGTTGGTCTGCTGCTGGCCGCCGCCCTGGCCGCCCTGACCGCCGTTGTCACGGCCGCCCTGGCCGCCGCCGTCACGGCTGTCGCGGTTGTCACGGCCACCCTGGCCACCCTGGCCACCCTGGCCACCGTTGTCGCGGCCGCCGCCCTGCTGCCCGCCCTGACCGTTCTGGTCGGGCCGCTGCTGGCGGTCGCGCTCACGCTGGCGGCGGGACGGGCCGCCGGAGCCGTCACCCTGTCCGCCCTGGCCGCCCTGGCCCTGACGGCCTCCGTCGCCGTCGGGCGTCGTGTCCGGGCGCTCGGTGGCCGGCGCGGTGTCGGTGGCGGTGTCGGTCGCCGCCGTGTCGCTCGCCGTGTCGGTGCTCGTCGCATCGGCGCCGCCGTCGGCGGCGGCCGCGGCCTCGACGCCCGGGCCCGCGTCGCGGCGGGCACCCCGGCGTCCGCGGCGCGAGGAGGACGGCGCGTCGCCACCCGCCGCCGTGTCGGTGGCACCGGCCGACCCGGAGCCGTTCTCGCTGGTCACGGCCGCGCTCGCGGCCGCCTCCGCGCCGGGCACGGCGTCGGACGCGGCGGTCACGTCGGCGGCCGGGGCCGCGGTGTCGGTGCCCGCCGCCGGCTCGTCGGTCGGGGAGGCGGCCGGGGGCACGGCCTGCTCGGTGGCCGGCTCGGCGGGCGAGCCGGTGGCCGCGGTGGCGCGGCGGCGGCCGCCGCGGCGACGAGCCGGCGCCTCCTCGGCCGACGCCTCGGCGGGCGCGGCGGTGTCGGCGGTGCCGCTGCTCGCGCCGTTGGTGCCGGCGGAGGCGCCGCCCTCGGCGAGCGGGAGCTGGTCCCCGCGGTCGGCACTGCCGGACTGCCGCTTCTTGATCTCGGCGATGAGGTCGTTGCGCCGCATCCCGGTGGTGTCGGTGACGCCGAGAGAGGTCGCGAGGTCGCGCAGCTCGGCGAGCACCATGCCGGACACACCTCCCCGCCGGCGCCGCTCGGGCGCGGACGCTCCCGTGGCGGGAGTCTCGGCGTCCGCAGCGCCGTCGGTGGAGATGACGTCGGTCTCGGTCACGCAGGTCCTTCCTGACCGGCTCGGGGACCACCCGGGCCAGCGGACGTGTCCGCCCCGCACGCAGCGGGGCTGCTCGCGGAACCGTGGTGGCCCGATGGACCGACGAAGATCGGCCCCGGGCGGGACAACGGCCCGCGGAATTCTCGTACAGCGATCATGAGTGTCCGTCCGCCGGGACGAGACCCGACGGCTGGGGAAGAGGGTGGCCCCTTGTCGTCAACGGGACCAGGGCACCGACGCGCCACACGCGTGGTCGCTGTGAAAACCAATGTAGACCCCGCCGTGTGCACCGGCAACAACCACCCCCCGCGTGCCGTACCGCGCGACGCGGACGTTCCGGGACGCACGCCCGGAGATCCCTCAGAGCACCTCGGTGCGGGCGCCCTCGGTGTCGACCTCGAGCGCGCGCACGGTGAACCCGGTGGTGTCGAGTCCGTCGGGCAGGCGCCCGTCGAGGGTCAGCGCGAGGACCGTGGGGCCCGCGCCGGAGACCACCGCCGCGACGCCCTCGGCGCGCAGGTGGTCGACGACGGCCGCCGTCTCGGGGTAGGCGGGCCGCCGGTAGGGCTGGTGCAGCCTGTCCTCGGTGGCCTCCAGCAGCAGCTCGGGCTCGCTGGTCAGCGCGTGCACGAGCAGCGCCGCCCGGGCCGCGGTGAACGCCGCGTCCGCGTGCGGGACGCGGTCGGGCAGGAGGCCGCGGGTCGCCTCGGTCGAGCTCGAGCGCTCGGCGACGAGCGCCACCGGCCGCAGCGCCGGGTGCGGGGTCAGCCGCGCCGCCCGCCAGGCCCCCTCGTGCCCCCAGCTGACGACGAGACCGCCGCGCAGGCACGCCGCGACGTTGTCGGCGTGCCCGTCGAAGCCCGCGGCCAGGTCGAGCACCGCGTCGTCGTCGAGCGGGTGGCTCGCCGACAGCAGCGCGCGGGCCCCGGCGATCCCGGCGACGGCCGCGGCCGCCGACGATCCCAGGCCCCGGCTGTGGGGGATGAGGTTGCGACATCGCAGCCGCAGCGACGCCCGCGGGGCACCGGCGCGGTCGAAGGTCGCGTGCGCGGCGCGCAGCACGAGGTGCCGCTCGTCGCGGGGCACGCGCCCGGCGCCCTCCCCCTCGACGTCGACCGTGCAGCCGTCGCCGTCACCGATCGACAGCTCCACGTCGTCCCACATGCCCAGCGCGAGCCCGAGGGTGTCGAAGCCGGGTCCCAGGTTCGCCGAGGTGGCCGGGACGCGGACGCGCACCGTCCCGCCGGCGGGAGGGCTCACCTCCCGCGCGACCTCCGCCCCGGCGCTCAGCGCAGGCCCAGGGCGTCGGCGACGGCGTCCACCTGCGGCGGGAGGACCACCGGGTCCGAGGCGTCCGCGAGCGCGGTCGCCGGATCCTTGAGGCCGTGCCCGGTCACCGTGGCCACGATCAGCGACCCGCTCTCGAGGCGTCCCGCCCGCGACCGCGCGAGCAGACCGGCGACCGACGCGGCCGACGCCGGCTCGACGAACACGCCCTCGCGGGCGGCCAGCAGGCGATAGGCCTCGACGATGGCGTCGTCGTCGACGGCGAGGATCTCGCCGCCGGACTCGTCGCGGGCGGCGATCGCGCCGTCCCAGGACGCCGGCGACCCGATGCGGATCGCCGTCGCCAGGGTCTCGGGATCGCTCACCGGTGCCCCGTGCACGAGCGGCGCGGCGCCGGCGGCCTGCACCCCGAGCATCCGCGGCGTGCCCGCGACGACGCCGTCACCGGCGTACTCGGTGTAGCCGCGCCAGTAGGCCGTGATGTTGCCGGCGTTCCCGACGGGCAGCGCGTGGATGTCCGGCGCGCGGCCGAGCTGGTCGCAGATCTCGAACGACGCGGTCTTCTGGCCCTCGATGCGCGCCGGGTTCACCGAGTTGACCAGCGCGATCGGGTACTGCTCGGCGGAGCGGCGGGCGAGCTCGAGGCACGCGTCGAAGTTGCCCTCGAGCTGCAGGATGCGCGCGCCGTGCACGGTGGCCTGGGCCAGCTTGCCCAGCGCGATCTTGCCCTGGGGCACCAGCACCGCGCAGGTCATGCCGGCCCGCGTGGCGTACGCGGCGGCCGAGGCCGAGGTGTTGCCCGTCGACGCACAGATGACCGCCTGCGCGCCGCCGGCACGGGCCTCCGTCATCGCCACGGTCATGCCGCGGTCCTTGAACGAGCCGGTCGGGTTCGCGCCCTCGATCTTGAGGTGGACCTCGCAGCCGAGGAGGTCCGACAGGTACGGCGCGGACAGCAGCGGCGTGCCGCCCTCGCGCAGCGTCACGACGTCCCAGCCGGGCTGCACGCGCGGCAGGCGCTCGCGGTAGGCGTGGATGATGCCGGGCCACTCGACGCGAGCCCCGAGCGCTGCTTCGAGGGGTCGACTCCGGCTGCGCTCCGTCTCCCGGGCGGGGACCACTCCCGTCACGATCCGCCTCCCAGCTCCGTGACCGGCCGGCCCAGCCCCTCGACCCGCAGGACCCCGGCCACCCCGCGCACCGAGTCGAGCCCGGTGAGCGCGTCCACGGTGGCCGCGAGCGCGGCGTCCGGGGCGGAGTGGGTCACGATCACCAGTGTGGCGTCCTTCGGGCCCGGCGCGCCATCGTCCACGTCACCCTCGCCCGACGATCCGTTCCGCCCCTCCTGGCGCACCGTCGCGATGCTGACCCCGTGCTCGGCGAACACGCCCGCGACCTGCGCGAGGACCCCCGCGCGGTCGGTGACGTCGAGCGCGACGTGGTAGCGCGTGCGGGTCTCGCCCATGGAGATCACGGGCAGGTCGGCGTGGGCGGAGTCGCGCGGGCCGCGCCCGCCGATGACCCGGTTGCGCGCGGCGGCGACGAGGTCGCCGAGCACCGCGCTCGCCGTCTGCGGACCCCCGGCGCCCTGGCCGTAGAACATCAGCTGCCCGGCCGCGGCCGCCTCGATGAACACGGCGTTGTAGGCGCCGGACACCGACGCCAGCGGGTGCGAGCGCGGGATCATCGCCGGGTGGACGCGCGCGGAGACGTGGCCATCTGTCTGCTCGCAGATCGCCAGCAGCTTCACGGTGCACCCGAGCGCCTTCGCCGCGGCGATGTCGGCGGCGTTGACGTCGCGGATGCCCTCGCGGTGCACGTCGTCGGCGGTCACCCGGGTGTGGAAGGCGAGGCTCGCGAGGATCGCGGCCTTCGACGCGGCGTCGTAGCCGTCGACGTCGGCGGTGGGGTCGGCCTCGGCGTAGCCCAGCCGCCCGGCCTCCTCCAGCGCCTCGGCGTAGTTCGCCCCCGAGGACGCCATCGCCGAGAGGATGAAGTTCGTGGTGCCGTTGACGATGCCCGCGACGCGCACGATCCGGTCGCCGGCCAGCGACTGCTGGATGGGACGCAGCAGCGGGATCGCGCCGGCAACCGAGGCCTCGTAGTAGAGGTCGGCGCCGGACTCGTCGGCCGCGGCGGCCAGGGCGGCGCCGTCCTCGGCCAGCAGCGCCTTGTTCGCCGACACCACGGACTTGCCGTTCTTCAGCGCGGTGAGCAGCAGCCCGCGCACCGGCTCGATGCCCCCGACCAGCTCGACGACCACGTCGACGTCGTCGCGGGTCACGAGGCCCGCTGCGTCGGTGGTCAGCAGGTCGGCCGGCACGTCGGGGTGACGCTGCGGGCGCCGGACGGCCACGCCGACCAGCGTCAGCGGCGCCCCTATCCGGGCGGCGAGCTCGTCGGCCTGCTCGGTCAGCAGACGCACCACCTGGGAACCCACGACCCCGCAGCCCAGGAGGGCCACGTTCACGGACTTCATGACACCTCCAGCCGGGACAGGTCGTCGAGGGTCTCGCGGCGCAGCAGCGTCCGCGACGTGCCGTCCGCCACGGCGACGACCGCCGGACGCGGCACCTTGTTGTACGCGCTGGCCATCGCGTAGCAGTAGGCCCCGGTGGCGGCGACCGCCACGAGATCCCCCGGGGCGAGGTCGGCCGGCAGCCAGCAGTCGCGGACGACGACGTCGCCGGACTCGCAGTGCTTGCCGACCACGCGGCTGCGCACCGGGAGACGCAGCGCAGCCGAGCTCGACCCGTCCATGTCCGGGGCTGACCCCGCGGCGCGCGAGACGAGCCGGCAGTCGTAGTGCGCGTCGTAGAGCGCGGTGCGGATGTTGTCGCTCATGCCGCCATCGACGCTGACGTAGCGCCGCCGCAGGCCGCCGCCGAGCTCGACGTCCTTGACCGTGCCGACCTCGTAGAGCGTCACCGTGCCCGGTCCGGCGATCGCGCGGCCGGGCTCGACCGCGATCCGGGGCGGCGCCAGCCCGACGCGCGCGGACTCGCGGTCGACGATCGCGCGCAGCTCGGACGCCAGCCAGGCGGGCGAGCGCGGGGTGTCGGCGGTGGTGTACGCGATGCCCATGCCGCCGCCGAGGTCCACGGTGCCCAGCGCATCGGCGACGGCGTCGGCGTGCTCGTCGCGCATCTCGGCGAGCAGGCCGATCACCCGGCGGGCGGCGAGCTCGAAGCCGTCCGCGTCGAAGATCTGCGAGCCGATGTGGCTGTGCAGGCCGACGAGGTGCAGCCCCGGCGACTTCACCGCGCGGCGCACGGCCTCGGCCGCGTCGCCCGCGGCCAGGGAGAACCCGAACTTCTGGTCCTCGTGCGCGGTCGCGATGAACTCGTGGGTGTGCGCCTCGACGCCGACCGTCACGCGCACCATCACCGGCGCGCGGGTGCCCCGCTCGCGGGCGATCTCGTCGAGCCGCGCGATCTCGGTGTAGGAGTCCAGCACGATCGCCCCGACCCCGGCGTCGAGGGCCGCGGCCAGCTCGTGGCGGCTCTTGTTGTTGCCGTGGACGGTGATCCGCTCGGCGGGGAACCCGGCGCGCACCGCCGTCGCGAGCTCGCCCTCGGTGCAGACGTCGAGCCCGAGGCCCTCGTCGGCGACCCACCGGGCGATCTCGGCGGTGAGGAACGCCTTGCCCGCATAGTGCACGAGCGACGGGTCGCCGTACGCGGCCGCGTGCTCGGCGCAGCGCGACCGGAAGTCGGCCTCGTCGACGACGAACAGCGGGGTGCCGTGGTCGCGGGCCAGCGTGCCGACGTCGACGCCCGCGAGCTCGACGACGCCGTCGTCGCGCCGCACGGCGTGGCGGGGCCAGACCGCGGCGGGCAGGGCGTCGAGGGCGGCCGCGTCCGGGGGCGCCGTGCCGTCCTCGTGGTGGGAGATGACGTCGGCGTGGCGGGGCCCGGCGGGATGGGCGCGGGTCATGGGTGAACGATCTCCAGAGGTCACATGCGCTCGGGCGCGCTGACGCCGAGCAGGTCGAGGCCGTTGGCGAGCACCTGGCGGGCCGCGGAGCACAGCGCGAGGCGCGCCGTGTGGATTCCCGCCGGGGCTTCGTCGCCCTGGGGCAGCACGCGGCAGGTGTCGTAGAAGCGGTGGTACGCGCCCGCGAGCTCCTCGAGGTAGCGCGCCACCCGGTGCGGCTCGCGCAGGCCCGCCGCCGAGCCCAGCACGCGCGGGAACTCCCCGAGGGTGCGGATGAGGTCGCCCTCGCGGGGGTGGGTGAGCAGACCGAGGTCCGGGTCGTCCGCGCTCACGCCGAGGTCGGCGGCGTTGCGCGCCAGCGAGCTCAGGCGGGCGTGCGCGTACTGCACGTAGAACACGGGGTTCTCGTTGGTGCGGCTCGAGATCAGGTCGAGGTCGATCTCGAGCACCTGGTCGACCGACGAGCGCGCCAGCGTGTAGCGGGCGGCGTCCACGCCGACGGCGTCGACGAGGTCCTCCAGGGTGATGATCGTGCCGGCGCGCTTGGACATCTTGACCGGCTCGCCGTCGCGCACGAGGTTCACCAGCTGCCCGATGAGCACCTCGACCCGCGCCGGGTCGTCACCGAACGCCGCGGCGACGGCCTTGAGCCGGTGGACGTAGCCGTGGTGGTCGGCGCCGAGCATGTAGATCGCGAGGTCGGCGCCCCGGGCCCGCTTGTCGCGGTAGTAGGCGATGTCGCCGGCGATGTAGGCGGGCCTGCCGTCCGACTTGATGACGACGCGGTCCTTGTCGTCGCCGTGGTCGGTGGAGCGCATCCACCACGCGCCGTCGGCGAAGTACAGCGCCTCGTCGTCCTTGAGGTCCTGCACCGCCTTCTCGACCGCCCCGGAGCTGTGCAGCGCGAGCTCCGAGGACCACACGTCGAAGTGCGTGCCGAAGGACTCGAGGCTCGCCCGCATCTCGTCGAGCATGATCTCGACGCCGAGGCGCTTGAACGCGGCGGTCTTCTCGTCCTCGGGCTGGTCGAGCACGCCCTGCTCGGCGTCGACCACCTTCTGCGCCACCTCGGCGACGTACGCCCCGCCGTAGCCGTTCTCCGGTACCGGGCGGCCCTCCGCCGCGGCGACGAGGGACTCGGCGAACCGGTCGATCTGCGCGCCGGCGTCGTTGACGTAGTACTCGCGGGTGACCGCGGCACCCTGCGAGCCGAGCACCCGGCCCAGCGCGTCGCCGACCGCCGCCCAGCGCGTCCCGCCGAGGTGGATCGGGCCGGTCGGGTTGGCCGAGACGAACTCGAGGTTGATCGCCTGGCCGGTGAGCGCGTCGGTGTGCCCGTAGCCCGCGCCGGCCGCGAGGACGTCGGCGACGATGCCCGCCTGGGCGTCGGCCGCGAGGCGCAGGTTGAGGAACCCGGGGCCCGCGACCTCGGCGGTGGCGATCCCGTCGGTGTCGGAGAGGCGCGTGGCCAGCCAGCCCGCCAGGTCGGCGGGCGCGACCCCGGCCTTCTTCGCCGAGCGCAGCGCGATGTTGGTCGCGTAGTCGCCGTGCTCGGGGTTGCGCGGCCGCTCCACCGTGACCGTCTCCGGCAGCACCGTCGTGTCGAGGCCGCGCTCGGTGAGCACGTCCACGGCGACGGCGTGCAGGAGATCGGCGAGGGCAGCGGGTGTCACCTCCGAGAGTCTAGGGACCGCCGCACGCGCGATCGGAGGCCGCCGGACTGCATGGTCACGGGCTGTGGCGGCGTTCCGGTGAGGCTTCCGTGAAGGACCGGGATGATCACGCGGCGTGTGCACCCGTCACGAGGGTGTCACCGGGCTCTCCGTAAACTCCGGCCCATGGCGAGTGGTGGGTCCGGCCGTCGGAGCGGGTCGAGCTCGGGGTCGGGACGGTCGTCCTCGGGCCCCTCGCGCGGCGGTCGCGACGGTGCGCGCCCGAACGGGAAGCGGTCGGGCGGGACGGGCGGTTCGTCCCACGGGCAGCGCTCGGGCAACGGCCGGCGCGGCGGTCAGCAGGGCGGTCAGCAAGGCGGTCAGCGCACCGCCACCAAGCGCGGGCCCAATCCCGTCACGCGCGGTAAGCGGCCCGCGGCCGGGACGCGGCGCCAGGTGCCGTGGATGGTGATCGGCGCCGTCACGGTCGTCGTGCTGCTCGCCGCCGGCATCATCGGGTTCGCGCTCATGCGCAACAGCGAGGTCAGCGCCTGGCGCCCCAGCGACGACAATCGCGACCCGTCGCTGGCGATCCCGGGCGTCGTCACCGGGCAGTACGCCGGGCAGCAGCACGTCACCGCCCAGCAGCGGGTGGCCTACGACCGCTCGCCCCCGTTCGGCGGGCCGCACGACGCGTACTGGGCGGCGTGCAACGGCGTCGTCTACCCGAACCCGGTGCGCACCGAGAACATGGTCCACTCCCTCGAGCACGGCGCGGTGTGGATCGCCTACAACCCCGAGCAGGTCACCGGCCCGGCCGTGCAGACGCTCGCGGCCAAGGTGTCGGGCCAGAACTACACGATGATGTCGCCCTACCCGGGGCTCGACCAGCCGATCGCGCTGCAGTCGTGGGGCCACGAGCTCAAGCTCGCCGACGCGAACGACCCGCGCATCGACCAGTTCGTCTCGTCGCTGCGCCAGAACCAGTACGCCTACCCCGAGGTCGGCGCGAGCTGCGACGCCCTCGGCCCGGGCTACTTCGACCCGGACAACCCGCCGCCGTTCGACCCGAGCCCGCCGCCGCCCAACGCGGTGACGATGGACGGGCGCGGCGCCAACGCCGGGAACGGCGCCGGATGAGCGCACCCGCCGACGAGAAGGCCGACACCGACCGCACCGATCCGCCGCCGCCCGTGGACGACGGCGGCGACGGGGGCGACGACGAGGGCGGGCGCGGTCCCGGCTGGTGGGTCGCGAGCCCGCCGTGGGCGAAGGCCTTCGTCGCCGGGGGCCTGGCGCTGCTGCTCGTCCTGGTGGGCGTCATCGGCGGCATCGAGATCGGCCGCTCGACCGCCGAGACCTACGGGCCGGCCGAGGACTCGATCGACGTCGGCTTCCTCCAGGACATGGTCGTGCACCACGACCAGGGCGTGCAGATGGCCGTGTGGGCGCGCACCAACACCGTCGACCCGCAGATCCGCCAGATCGCGTTCGACATCGAGTCGACCCAGACGTCCCAGACCGGGCGCATGGAGGGCTGGCTGACCCTCTGGGGGCAGCCGACCACGCCCCCGGGCGGCCGGTACATGGCGTGGATGGGCATGCCGACCTCGGCGATGCCCGGCATGGCCTCGGCCGACGACCTCGCCCGCCTGCGCGCCGCCACCGGCCGCGACATGGACGTGGTCTTCCTGCAGCTCATGCTGCGCCACCACCAGGGCGGGCTGCCGATGATGCAGGCGGCCGCCGCCGACGCCTCCGTACCGGCGGTGCGCGCGCTCGCCCAGAGCATGGTCACGTCCCAGACCGCCGAGGTCGGCACGATGACCCAGATGCTCGCCGACCGCGGCGCCGCCCCCCTCCCGGCCCCCGACCCCCACGCCGGCATGCCGATGCCCGGCATGCCCATGCCGATGAACTGAGCGTCCTGGCGCGCGCGTCTGTTCGAGCGATGCGGCTTTGCTGGCGTCTGACGCCAGGATCGCCACATCCTCGCTCGCGCGACACGCCGCGGGGCGGCTGACGCACGGGGTGTGTCAGCGTGGCGGCCACGCTGACGCTCAGCGTCAGGAAATCCACATCCTCGGTGTCCGACGTCGACAGGTGGACGTCCCGGCCGCGCGCGGCGTCCCCGATCGCCGTCTCGGTGACGATCGCGGTCAGATGTGCGCGCGATCGTCACCAGGACTCCGATCTCAACGGTCCAGGCGCGCCCGGACCTCCGCTTCCGCGACCGCGAGCGGCGTGGCGTCGGCCTCGCGGCGCAGGGTGTCGAGCCGCTCCCCCGCCTCCGGCCGGCTCCACTCGCGGGCGAAGTCCCCGGACAGGATGTCCTCGTGCATCACGCGGCCGAACCGCGTCGCGAGCTCGCCGTGCTCGTCCAGCGCGGCCAGCGACCGCAGCTGCCCGTACTGCGAGGTCCGGGAGTGCAGCCCCAGCTGCCCGAACAGCCCGTCGCGGGCGATGTGCGCGAACACCTCGGCCGGCTCCGCGGACAGGTACAGCTCGTTGAGCACCGCCTCCTCGGTGAACCCCGCGCCGACGGCCACACGGTGGGCGGTGCGCAGGACGTCGAGGACCGCGGGCCAGATCGCCTGCTCGCTGAACAGGTCGAGGGCGGCCTCCTCGCGGGCGCTCGACACGATCGCGCCGCCGAGCGTCCCGCCGATCGCCCTGGCCACGGCCATCGTCGTGTCCCACGCCCGGCCCGTCGCGTCGCGCTCCACCGAGACGAAGCACGGGAAGCCGTGGCGGTCGACGTAGCGGTCGCGCACCGCCGCGCCGATCATGCGCGGCGCGACCATGACGACGTCGACGCCCTCGGGCACCTCGAGGAGCCCGAACGCCCAGTTGTAGCCGCTGGCGACGACCAGGGTGTCGCCCGCGCGCAGGCCCGGCGCCACCTGCTCCGCCACGAGCGAGGGCTGCACCTCGTCGGGCACCAGCAGCAGGGCCACGTCGGCGGCCGCCGCGGCGTCGGCGATCGAGCGCAGGTCGAAGCCCTCCTCGGCCGCCGACGTCGCGTACTCGTCGTCCCGGTTCCCGACGATCGGCGCGTGCCCCGAGTCGCGCAGGTTCGCGGCCTGCGCCGCGCCCTGGTTGCCGAACCCGAGCACGGCGATCGTGCGCCCGGACAGGGCGGCCAGGTCCGACGCCTCGATGCTGCGGTCCCGGTGGATCTTCGCGTGAGCCATCACCCGAGCGTGGTCGGCGACCCGTCCGCGCACCACCCCGCCCCGCCGATCCGATCACGTCGGTGCGCTAGGCTCGTCGTCGGTACGCCCCCGTAGCTCAGGGGATAGAGCACCGCCCTCCGGAGGCGGGAGCGCAGGTTCGAATCCTGCCGGGGGCACCAGTCGATCACGTGGCCGACGATCGGATGCGCGGGCGACACCCCATCACCTCGATCGATGACCCTGCCCGCGCGCGTCGCCGCTCTCGCGTCGTACGACCTGGTCCTGTCGGCGCTGCTCCGTCGGGCGAGCACGCGCCACGAGCGCCGACGCTGACCCGGCCCCGTCGGCCGGGGCCGGTCACGGGGCCGGCGAGGGTCACGACCTCAGGTCGTGGGTCCGCAACGACGCCGTGGCTGGCGCGCTGCTCGCACCGGTCGCAGGGTGGTCCCATGCCGACGGCGACGACAGCGCACCCCGGAGCCGGGACCAAGCGACCCGACATGCTGGTCCACGAGCAGGAGCCCTACAACGCCGAACCGCCGCGGTCGGCGCTCGCCGAGCACGCGATCACACCGGTGGAGACGTTCTACAGCCGCAACCACGGCGAGCTGCCCGTGCTCGATCCCGAGCAGTGGCGGCTGCGGGTCGACGGCCTGGTCGACGAGCCGCTGAGCCTCTCGCTCGACGAGCTGCAGCGCTTCGAGCACCACGAGGTCACCGCCACCCTGCAGTGCGCCGGCAACCGGCGCGTCGGGCTCCTGGCCGTGCGGGACATCCCCGGCCAGCACCCGTGGACCGACGGAGCGACCTCCACCGCCCGCTGGGTCGGCGCCCGGCTCGCCGACGTGCTCGCCGCCGCAGGCCTGCACCACGAGGCCAGCGACATCGCGTTCCTCGCGCCGGACGTGGCCCCGGAGGCCACCCCGCCGGCGCCCTACGGCGGGTCGATCACCGCCGACAAGGCCAGGAGCCCCGAGGTGCTGCTGGCGTGGGAGATGAACGGCGAGCCCCTCGCCGTCCCCCACGGCGCGCCGGTGCGCGTGGTCGTCCCGGGCTGGATCGGGGCCCGCAGCGTCAAGTGGGTCGAGCAGGTCACCGCCCAGGACCGCCCCTCGGACAACTTCTTCCAGCAGAGCGCCTACCGGCTCCTGCCCCCCGACCACGACGACCCCGCACCCGGCGACGGGGTCGAGCTGACCGCGGTCGCGCTCAACTCCGCGATCCTGCGCCCCGACGACGGCGCCGTCGTCACCGCCGGGCCCACCGACGTCACCGGCTACGCCTTCGCCGGCGGCGACCGCGACGTCGTCCGCGTCGACGTCTCCGGCGACGGCGGCCGCACCTGGCACCAGGCCGAGCTCGACGAGCGGCCCGGCCCGTGGGCCTGGCGGTTCTGGCGCACGACCCTCGACCTTCCCCCCGGTGAGCACCGGGTCGTCGCCCGCGCCTGGGACAGCTCCGCCGCCCTCCAGCCCGAGCACGCCGCCAGCCTCTGGAACCCCAAGGGCTACATCAACAACGCCTGGCCCTCCGTCGACCTCACCGCCGAGGCCTGAGGAACCCGGTCCCGCGCACCCGCCGGAGGGGCACCCCGTGACAGCCGCGCGATGGCGCGCACCATTTCCTCTGTCCGTCGCGAGAACTGTCGGCCGCGCGAAAGGAACGAGACCGAATCCCCTGTGACGGCGACGGGTCCGCGGAGCGACATCGATGACCGCCGAGCGAGTGATGTCGTCCCCGATCTCCGTCACTGATCGACATCGGTTGTCGCGGAACGATCCGGCGCGCCATAGTCGTGCGCACGGAGTACGCGGGGGATGACATGGAGAGACACATTGTTCGGATCGCATTGACGGGCGAGCTCGACGGCACCGCCGCCCACTCTCTGGTGGAGCGGTGTCGATGCATGGCCGACGGGGGCCACACCCGAGCCACCGTCAACGTCGCGGCCGTGTCGGTCTGTCGCGAAGAGGGACTGGCCGCGCTGCGGGAACTACAGCAAGGTCACCTCGGTATTCGGACCCGCGTGATCGGTGCACGGTGGTCGCAGTTCCTCGTGCTCCTGCAAGCCACCCCGATCCGACGTCTGCGGGAGACCCAGGACGACATCCGCATCGTGCTCCGCCAGGACGGGTCCGACGGCGGAAGCGCTGCTCCCGGCCGTCGCCGTGGCCGCCACCGCCGGGCACGGGACGGCGCGTCGGCCGACGTCGCCGGGCGCCTCGGAGTCGACCCGGCCGGAAGCCCGACCCCCTCGGCAGGCACCGATGACGACAGTTCCTGGCGCATCGCCGTGACCCGGTGAACCCCGGCAGTCGCGACGACTCGTGACGACATTCGGGGCCTCCGACCGACGCACTCCGGTGAATCACGATTCGCAGTGACCTGGACGACAGGAGATCATGCTCAGGACAGCGCGGGACATCACGGCCGATCTGGTCGATCTCGGCGGTGAGGCGGTGGCCGCCCTCGCCATCGGCACCGTCACGACACTTTCCACCGCTCTCGGGGCCTCGTCGACCCGCGCGTCGATCTCCCGCCGGGAGCGGCGGCGCGAGGTTCTCCCGGTCGCACGAGAAGTGCCGACCACGGCGACCTCGACGAACGCGAGGAGGAATCAGTGAGTGTTCAACCGGATCGGGTGGTCGCCACCAACTACATGTTGGTGTTCAACCCTCCGGCCGGTTGGCTGCTCGCGGGCTATCGGCACGGACGGCGTTGCTGGGTCATGAACCTCGCCGCACACGGCGCGAGTCCGGACGCCGCCACCCGGATCGCTCAGGCGGTGGCCGTCCGCGTGCTCGACGACCGCGGCATCACCACGCGCGGCTGGCTCGCCGTCGACGCCACCGACGAGCACGGCCCGTACCGCGCCGCTCTCTGAACGCCCGCGCCGCATCGTCGTCGGTGCCCTCGGGAAGACTGCCGCCATGAGTGCCGTCTACGCGCTGAACCTCTTCGATCTCGCCCCGAACGACGATTACAAGGCCTACTCGAAGCGGTCCGCGGCCGCGGTCGGCAAGCACGGCGGCCGCGTCGTCGCCCTGGGCAAGCTGAGCGACAGCTCGCCCAGCACGGGGGGCTCGCCGCGTCAGGTCCTCGTGCTGGTCGAGTGGCCGTCCGCCGAGGCCTTCCAGGCGTTCAAGGACGACCCCGACCACATCGACCTCCACCCGCTCCGCGAGGGCGGGACCGAGAACTACCTCTGGTGGGCCTACGACAAGCTCGAGGACCTGCGGCCGGTGGTGAACGGCCGGGACCGGTGAGGCCGAACGGCAGCGGGCGCGGCGGCGAACCCCCCGGCATGAGACCGAGCTCCGCGCCCCCGGAACCCGACCGCGATCACGCCCCGGCCCGTCGCCGCGGACGGATCCTGCTCGGAGCGGCGCTCGCGCTGGTCGTCCTCGCCGTGCTCGCGGTCCTGACGGTGGACACCTCGACCGCTCCGACGGGCTCCGACGGCCCCGCGGCCCAGGACCCCACGGCCGCGGCCCGGCTGACCGTCCCCCGCCGGGAATCGGGCGACCCGCTCGCGCTGGGACGCCCGGACGCCCCGGTCGTGGTCTCCGAGTGGGGCGACTTCCAGTGCCCCTTCTGTCGGCTCTACACGGCCACCACCGAGCCGGCGCTGCTGCGCCAGTACGTCGACAGCGGGCAGGTCCGCGTGGAGTGGCACGACTTCGCCTACCTCGGCCCGGAGTCCGTCCTGGAGGCCCGGGCGGCCCGGGCCGCCGGCCGGCAGGGCCGGTTCTGGGACGTGCACGCCGCCCTGTACCGCGACCAGCCACCCGAGAACCGGGGCGAGGTCACCGACGCCTCGCTGACCGCGCTCGCGGGACGGCTGGGTCTCGACGTGCCCCGGTTCGAGCGCGACTACGCCGACCCGCGCATCGCCGCGGCGGTCGCGGACGATCAACGGCTCGGTGCCCGGCTCGGGGTGGGCGGCGTGCCCAGCTTCGTCATCGGCGACCAGCTGATCTTCGGCGCGCAGCCCCTCGCGACGTTCCAGCAGGCCATCGACGCCGCGCTCGCGCGGAGCCGCTGACGTGCTCGACATCGGCTACGCGGCGGCCTTCGCGGGCGGTGTGCTCGCGCTCCTGAGCCCGTGCAGCGCCCTGCTGCTGCCGTCGTTCTTCGCCTACGCGTTCAGCGGGCGCACCGAGCTCGTGGCCCGGACCGGGGTGTTCCTGCTCGGCCTGGCGGTCGTCCTCGTCCCGCTCGGCGCGGGGTCGGGGGCGCTGGCCTCGCTGCTCACCGAGTACCGCGCGACCGTCATCACCGTCGCCGGAACGGTCATCGTCGGGTTCGGCGTCGTGCAGATCCTCGGCGGCGGCTGGGCCCTCGCCGCCGCGGGACGGCTCCAGAACCGGATGGCCCGCCGCGGGACCTGGCTGGCGACCCTCGGACTCGGGGCGGCCTATGGCCTCGCGGGGTTCTGCTCCGGCCCGGTCCTCGGGGCGGTGCTCACCGTCGCGGCGGCCGGCGGCCAGGCGCTGCGCGGGGCCGCGCTCCTGGCGGTCTACGCCGCCGGCATGGCACTGCCGTTGTTCGTGCTCGCCGCGCTGTGGCAGCGCTTCGACCTCGGCCGGCGGCGCTGGCTGCGCGGCCGGTCCTACCGGCTCGGGCCGCTGCACCTGCACACGACGACCACGATCTCCGGGCTGCTCTTCGTCGTCATCGGGGTGCTGTTCGTGGTCTTCGACGGCACCGCCGGGCTCACCGGTGCCGACGCGTCCACCGCGGCCGCCGCCGAGAACACGGTCCTGTCGATCGGCGACGCCGTCCCCGACCTCGCCCTGCTCGGGGCGGCCGCGGTGGTGATCGGGCTGATCACGTGGTGGAGCCTGCACCGCCACCGCGCCCCGAGCGCTCCGGCCGACACCGACCGGGACCCGCTCGACGACGGGGTCACCGAGCCGGGTGCAGCACCTCGCCCAGGCTCGTCTGACCCCGGTGGCCGCCCGACAAGGGCTCGCCCAGGACGACCTCGACGCCGGTGACGAGCAGCAACGCCAGGACGAACACGATGAAGGCCGCGGCGGAACCGGCGAGGACCTTCCGGGCGGGGCTTCGCGGCCGGCCGTGCGCGGGTCCGTCGGACCGCGCGGTGCTCGTCCAGCGGGTCGCGGGCGCCGCCACCGGGGTGACCGACGACCGGCGCGGGGGCCCGGGAACGCGGCGGGGCGCACCGGCCGGCGGTGGTCGGCGGTGGGTCCGGTCCATGCACCGGAGTACCCCCGTGACCGGCCCGTGACTCCCGCACGATGTGGGGTCACGCCAGCAGGGCGCGTCGGCCCTCCAGGAACGTCTTCTCCGTGTCGTTGCCGGCGAGCCCGATCGCCTCGTCGTAGGCCCGCCGCGCCTCGTCGGTCCGCCCCAGGCGGGTCAGCAGGTCGGCGCGGGTGGCGGGCAGCAGGTGGTAGCCGGGGATGTCCAGCTCGTCGACGGCCGCGAGCGCGGCCGCCGGCCCGTGCACCTCGGCGACGGCGACGGCACGGTTGAGCGCGACGATCGGGGTCGGGTTGTGCTCCAGGAGCTGGTCGTAGAGCGCCAGCACCTGCGCCCAGTCGGTGGCCTCGCCGTCGGTGTGCACCGCGTTGATCGCGGCCTGGATCTGGTACGGGCCCGGGCGGTCGCGGCGCAGGCACCGGCGGACGAGCGCGTGCCCCTCGGCGATCAGCTCCTGGTTCCACAGCGCGCGGTCCTGCTCGGCCAGGGTCACCAGCTCGCCGGACGGTCCCACCCGCGCGGGGCGCCGCGCCTCGGTGAGCAGCAGCAGCGCGAGCAGGCCGAGCGCCTCCGGCTCGTCGGGCATGAGGTCGGCGAGCGCGCGGGCCAGGCGGACCGCCTCGGCGGACAGATCGGTGCGCAGCAGCGGGCCGGCCGTCGCGGTGTAACCCTCGTTGAAGATCAGGTAGAGCACGGTGAGCACCGGGGGCAACCGGTCGGGGAGCTCAGCGGGTCCGGGGACACGGTAGGGGATAGCGGCGTCACGGATCTTCTTCTTCGCGCGGACGATGCGCTGGGAAATGGTCGCCTCGGGCACGACGTACGCCCGGGCGATCTCGGGGACCTCGAGCCCGCCGAGGAGCCGCAGGGTCAGCGCGGTCTGCGCGAGGGGCGACAGCGCCGGATGGCAGCAGGTGAAGATCAGTCGCAGCTGGTCGTCGCGCACCGGTCCCACCTCCTCGGTCTCGTCCGGTTCGTGCAGCAGGAGGGCCTGCGCGTGGCGGGCCTCGCGGGTCGACTCGCGACGGAGGCGGTCGAGTGCCCGGTTCCGGGCCGTGGTGACGATCCAGGCGCCCGGGTTGCGCGGGACCTCGTCCCGCCACTTCTCCATGGCCGTCGCGAACGCGTCCTGGACGGCCTCCTCGGCGAGCCCGATGTCGCCGAGGAGGCGGGTCAGGGTGGCGACGCAGCGGCCGTACTCGGCCCGGTAGACGCTCGTGAGGTCCATCGGCTCGGGAGACGGAGCGGAGCGGGGCTCGACCATCGTGGCGGTCAGGCGATGCCGTCGAAGGGGCGCACCTCGATCGGCACACCGCAGGCCTCGGCGACCTTCTCGGCCCAGGGCAGCAGCGCGTCGAGATCGTCGACCTCGACGACGTAGAACCCCCCGAGCTGCTCCTTCGTCTCCGCGAACGGCCCGTCGGTCATGGCGGTGCGGCCGTCCTCGACGCGGACCACGGTGGCGCTGTCGGAGGGCCGCAGCCCCCCGCCGAAGACCCAGATCCCGGCGGCCTTCATCTCCTCGTTGACGGCGCCGACGCGGGCGAAGCTGGCCTGCATCTCCTCCTCGGAGTACGGGAGCGCGCTCTCGTCGATCCGGACACCCATCAGGTAGTGCATGGCTCTCTCCTCGTGCGTGCGGGGGTCGGTCAGGACAGCCGGCGGGCGACGGCGGGGATCACGATGGCCGCGGCGACGACGTGGGTCAGCATCAGCAGCATCCTGGTGGCGACGGTGGCTTCCGCGAGCACGTCGGGCACGAACGACAGCACGGTCAGCGCGACGGTGGTGCGGATCCACGCGGTGCGCGGGTGGCGGGCGAACCGGCGCAGCGCCGTCGCGATGACCAGCCCGACCACCGAGAAGATCGCCGTCAGGAACGCGAAGCCCGGCGCCGGGATCGTCGCCCCGGACACGGCGGTGCCGATGCCGACGGCCTGCCCGGCGGCGGCCACGGCGGCCGTGGCGATCGCGGCGGCGACGGTGGCCCCGGCGCCGGTCAGCAGCACCGAGCCGAGCGTCGGCGTGGTCGCGGGCGCGTCGGTGGTGGGGACGGTGGTGGTGGCGGTGGTGGACACGGGGACCTCCGGTGGGTGCGGGACCGGCGCGGTTGCCGGTCTCTCACCCACGCGACGAACGGGGACGACGTCTTTTCGACACGGCCCCGGAAATTTCTGGAGGAGAATCTTCGAGGGCCCGACGGCATGACCCGCGGAGGTCGGCTCAGGCCGCGCGCAGGGCGGGCGTCCCGGTCGCGCGACCGCGGCGGTCACGGACACGCTCGGACACCGTGCCGGGTCCCGACCGCGCCATGAGCGCCCGCCGGGTCTCCTCCGGGGAGGGCCCACGGACGGCGTCGACGACGCCCGCCGCGACCAGCCCGACCGCGTTGAGCGCCCCGAACCCGAGGAGCCCGACCTCGACGATCTCGTCGGTGCCGACGGCCGGGACGCCGGGGACGAGCTGTCCGCCGTACGGCAGTGCCTCGGCGACGGGCGAGGGTGCGAGCGCGGGCTCGTCGACGTGGGCCGTGTCGACGTGGACCGCGTCGGCGTGCGCGACGCCCGGGACCAGCGACGCGGACGCGCCCGCCATCAGCGCGAGGAGCGCCGTCCTGTGCCTCTCCACCACGTCCACCCCCCCCGGGTCGGTGACCCAGAGCCAGTACCCCCGGGCCGTCCGAGGCAACCCGCGATGGCCGAGGATGACGCGATGCCCCAGGTCGAGGTCGGCCGCGTCTACGACCCGCGCACGGATCCGGCGGCCCTGCGCGTCCTCGTCGACCGGGTCTGGCCGCGCGGGCTCGCCAAGGACCGGGCCGACCTGGACCGGTGGTGCCGCGACGTCGCCCCGTCGACCGACCTGCGCCGGTGGTACGGCCACGCCCCCGAGCGGTTCGACGACTTCGCGCGCCGCTACCGCGCCGAGCTCGACGAACCGGAGCGGGCCGCGGCGCTGCGGGACCTCACCGACTGGGTCGGCGGGCAGCGCCTGACCCTCCTGACCGCGACCCGGGACGTGACGATCAGCCACGCCACCGTCCTGGCGGAGGTGCTGCGGTCGACCGGATCGGAGGACGCCGGACGGTCCCGGTGAGCGGGATCCGCGGTGGCGGCCGGGTCGGCGCGGCGCGACCGTCGGCGGATGACCGGCGCGCCGAGGCCCGAGCTGCTCGCCGCGCACCGGTCGGTCCGCACCCGTGACGTCGACGAGGCCCAGGAGCGTCTGAGCACCGTCTTCAGCCCGCACGTGCTCGACACGCCCCGCTCGGCGGGGTTCTGCGCGCGGGCCAACGCCGTCCGTCTGGGCGGCACGCGGATCGTCTACCTCGAGCTGGGCGCCCCCGTGACGATCCGTCCCGACCCGCTGGACTACTACGCGGTCAACATCGCCCTCAGCGGACGCGCCGAGGTGCGCCAGGGCGCCCGGGCCGTGCGCGTCGGCGACGGTGTCGCGGGCTCGGTGGTCCACCCGGGCACCGCGTTCGAGATGCGCTGGAACCCCGACATGCGCCAGCTCTCGGTGCTGGTGGACCGTCCCCGGCTCGACGCCCGGGCCCGGGTCACCGGGACGGGCTCGCGCCTCGCGCCGACCCTCGACGCCCGGAGCCCCGCCGTCCGGAGCTGGCTGCACCTGGTGCGCTGGGTCGTGGCCGACGCCGAGAGCGGCGCCCTGACGGCGAACCCGCTGGCCGCCGCGCAGGCGGAGGACCTGCTGATCGCGGGCCTGCTGACCGCGCAGGCGCCGGCCGACGACGCCCCGACGGAGACCCGCGGGCGGACCGCGCGCGCCGTCGACCTCGTGCACGGGCACCTGGACGAACCGATCACCGTCGCCGACATGGCGCGCGCCGCCGGTGTCGGCGTCCGTGCACTGCAGGCGGCGTTCCGCGACGAGCACGGTGTCCCGCCGGGGGTCTATCTGCGCGACGCTCGCCTCGACCGCGTCCACGCCGAGCTCTCCGGCCGTGGCGGCGCGCTCCCCGCCTCCGTGACCGAGGCCGCGGGCCGGTGGGGCTTCACCCACGTCCCCCGGTTCGCCGCGCAGTACCGGCGCCGGTTCGGCGCCCCGCCGTCGGAGGTGCTGCGCCGCACCCGCGGTGCGTAGCTGCGCGTTCCGGATCGGCGACGCGTTCCGGATCGTCCCCGGGACACCGGCGTCCCTAGCGTCCCGGCCTCGACGCCGAGGAGCCGGCGAGGAACGGAGACCGTCATGGCCCTGCCCACCACCGTCGTCGGGTCGTGGTGGCCCTACGACGACCAGGTCGAGGAACTGCAGCACGCCCGCCGCGCCGACCCGACGGGCGACGCGGCCCGCAAGGTCACCGACGCCTGGGCGACCCGCGCCATCCGCGAGCAGCGGAGCTACGGGTTCGCCGACTGGACCAGCGGCGAGTACTTCGTCGAGAACTTCGTGGCCACCCTGCCGCAGTTCCTCACCGGGATCACCGTCGACGAGGCCCCGCCGTTCGAGGAGTACGACTACGACGACTTCGGCCACGTGACGATCGACGGCGAGATCACCGCGCCGCGCGGTCTGGGCTACGCCGCGGCGTACGAGCACGACCGCACGCTTCCTGGCGGCGTCACGAAGGCGACCGTCGTGACGCCGTTCGAGATCCTGGTGCCCGCGCTGCTCGACCAGCAGGGGGCGATCCAGGAGGCGATGCCCGCCGTGCTCGGGATCGTCAACGCCGAGCTCCGGGCCCTCGCGGCGGCCGGTTGCCCGCACGTCCAGCTCGACGCCCCGATCATCGCGACGCTCGTCAACGAGGGGCACCTGACGGCCGACGCGGGCGCGGACATGATCGCGGCCTGCTTCGACGGCGTCGAGGGCACGACACGCGGCGTGCACTTCTGCAACGGCAACAACAAGGGCCGGCCGATCTCGAGCGTCCTGCGCCTCGCCCCCTGGGTGCCGATCCTCCAGCGGCTCGACGGCGTGGTCGACGACGCGCTGCTCGAGGCGACGTACTGGAGCGAGTGGGCTGAGCGCGACGCCCTCGCCGACGTCCCGCGCAGCATCTCGGTCACCGTCGGTCTCGTCGACGAGGCCGACTACTCCCCCATGCCGGTGTGGAAGATCCGCGAACGCGCCGCGGGCTGGGCGCGGGCCGTCGGCGAGGACCGTCTCCGCCTGTCGATGTCCTGCGGGTTCGGGCGCCACCCGGCGTCCGACCGCCCGCTGTTGGAGCAGAAGGTCACCAACCTGGCCGAGGCCGCGGCCTCGTTCTGAGCCCTCACCGCGCCACCGAGTACGCGACGTCGCGGTGGGCGTCGTGCTCGGCGAGCCGGGCGACGAGCGAGGCGCGCACGTCGTCGTAGGTGTCCGTGCCCAGCGGCAGGCGCAGGGGCGTCTCGCCGGAGTCGACGAGGTCGATCACCGCGCCCGCGATCTTCGCCGCGTCGTTGGGCAGGGTGAAGGTCCCGCCGGTCAGCGCCCGGCGCACCTGCCCCGCCGGCGTGTCCTCGTACTCGGGCATGACGGGCGCGGTCGACAGCGCGGCGCCGAACCCGGTGGGCGTCGCGCCGGGCTCGACGATCGTCATACCGATGCCGAACGGGGCGATCTCCCGGGCGACCGTCTCGGCGAAGCCCTCGATGCCCCACTTCGAGGCGTGGTAATAGGCGAAGTTCGGGTAGGTCGTCTGCCCGCCGGCCGTGGTGATCTGCAGGATGCGGCCGTGCCCCTGGGCCCGCAGGTGGGGCAGCGCGGCGCGGACGACGTGGATCGACCCGAGCAGGTTGGTGTCGACGACCTGCCGGATCTGCTCGTCGCTCGCCTCCTCGACCGACGCGAACACCCCGTATCCGGCGTTGTTGACGACGACGTCGATGGTGCCGAGCCCGGCGAAGGCGTCGTCGACGACCCGGCGGACCTGCACGGCGTCGGTGACGTCCAGACGCCCGGCCCAGAGCCGGTCGCCGTGCTCGACGCGGAGGTCGTCGAGCGCCTCGGGGCGGCGCAGGGTGGCGGCGACGCGGTCGCCGCGGGCCAGCAGGCGCTCGGTGAGCAGCCGCCCGAAGCCGGAGGACGTGCCGGTGATGAACCACGTGGTAGCCATGCCGGCGACGCTAGGAGTTGAAGTCGACTTGAAGTCAAAGCCGTAGGCTGGGACCTGTGACCACCGAGACAGAGACGCTCCTGAGCATCGGCGAGGTCAGCGAGCGCACCGGCCTGCCCACCCACACGCTGCGGTTCTACGAGCAGGAGGGCCTGTTCGCCGGGCCGGTGCGCCGCAACGCCGCGGGTCGGCGCCTCTACACCGCCGAGCAGGCGCACTGGGCGCGGGTCTGCACCAAGCTGCGCTCCTCGGGCATGCCGCTGCCCGAGATCCACCGCTACGTCGCACTGGTCCGCGAGGGTCCGGGGAACGAGGAGGAGCGGTTCGCGATCCTCCGGGCGCACGAGCGCACGGTGCAGCAGCAGGTCGCCGACCTGCAGGAGGCTCTCGCCGTCATCCACACCAAGGTCGAGATCTACGAGAACGCCCTCGCCGACGGCACCGCCGACCAGCTCTGGCGCGACGGCCCCACCTGCGAGTGAGCGGTCAGGAGAACACGAGCACCGGGTCGCCGATCTCCAGGTGCTGGAAGTAGGCGGTGGCGTCGGCGCCCTCGAGGTGGACGCAGCCGTGGGACGAGTCGGTGAGGCTGCCCTCGTGGAAGGCGATGCCGCCGGGGGCGAAGAACACCGCGTGCGGCATCGGTTCGTCGTACTCGCTCGAGACCTCGTCGGCCTTCTTGCGCTGGACGTGGAACAGACCCGTGGGCGTCGCGGAGCTCGTCGGCCCGGGCGCGACCCGGCCGGTCTCGGCGCCGGGGAGGAACGGGACGGGGCCGTAGACCACGGTGCCGTCGTGCTGGAGCCAGCTCTGGTGGGTCCGCAGGTCGACGCACGCGACCACCTGGCGGGGGCACGAGGTCTTGTCGGCGATCACGGCCGGTTCCGCGCCCAGGGGTGCCGGGGCAGCGGGAGCCGGTGCGACGTGGGCCGCCGCCGCGGCGGGCCCGGCGTCGTCCGCCCCACCCCGCAGGAGCCCGACGACCGCGATCGCGGTCAGGGCCACGAGAGCCACGAGGGCGGCGACCGTCAGGACCGGCCGCGCGCGACGCCTCCGATGTGTTGCCACCGCGGGTCAGTATGACCCCGCCGCCGACATCCCTTCGCGGACGCCCCGGCACGGTCCGATTCGCGGAGAACGAAGGCCGACGATTCGTGCACATTCTTCGGAAATCGACGGAAATGCCGGGGCTTCGCCGCCGCGACACTCCCCCGGCACCGATCACGACGGGTCGAGCAGGAGGCGGATCAGGGAGTCGGCCAGCCAGACCTCGAACGCGTCGGCGCTCCATCCGTACTGCTCGGTGAGCAGCGAGAACGTCCCGGGATTCGCCATGGCGGCGTACGTCGCGGCGGCCTCTCCGACGTCGAGTCCCTCCCGGAGCGGGCCGTTCGCCCGGAGCATCTCGATGTAGGCGGCTTGAACCGTTCCGCGGCGTTCGACATCGCGCCGCCGCAGGTCCGCGGCGCCGGGATCGACGGCCGCGGCGAGCGCCAGGATGTGCTGGACGGGCGCGGCGCGCTCCAGCAAGGTGCGCGAGAAGCGCGCGAGGAGACGCATCTGTTCGCGCTGGTCGGTGCTCGCACGGACCTCGGCGATCGCGGGCAGGTCGAGGATGTCGAGGCCTTGATCGTTGCCCACCACCGCCGGCTCGAGGACCGCGTCGAGCACCCCCGCCTTGTTCCGGAAGCGGGCATAGACGGTCTCGACGGCGACGTCGGCGCGCTCGGCGATCGCCGAGATCGTGGTCGCGGCGTAGCCGGGGTCGGCGAACAGCGCGGTGGCGGCGTCGACGATCCGCCGGCGGGTCTGCGCCGCCTGCTGCTCGCGGCGCGTCCTGGGAGCTCTCTTGACCGGCGGCATCGACTCGATACAGTAGCACTGTATTAATGCATCATCGCTGCACCCGGGGGGAACCACCATGACCGCACCCACGACCGACCTCGTCCTCGACCCGGCCCGCACGGCCGTCATCGACGTCGACATGCAGCGCTGCTTCGTCGAGGACACGCCGCTGGCAGCGCCGGGCGGGCGGGCACTGGTCGACCGGATCAACGCCCTCACGAGGGCCTGTCGCGACGCCGGCGCGCTGATCGTGCACACCCGCGGGTGGATGCGGCCGGACCGCTCCGACGTCGGCCCGGTGATGGACCGCCTCGTCCCGCCGTTCATCGTCGAGCTGTACACCGCAGGGGTCCCGACGGCCGAGCTCCACCCGGCGCTCGAGGTCGGCGCGGACGACGTCGTGCTCGACAAGCCGCGCTACGGCGCGTTCCACGCCACCGAGCTCGAGCTCATCCTGCGCCATCGCGGCATCGACACCGTGATCATCACCGGCATCGCGACCAACATCTGCTGCGAGACCACCGCCCGCGAGGCGGCCGTCCGCGACTTCCACGTGCTCTTCGTCGACGACGCCACGGCGACCCGCGAGATGGCCGGCGTCGATGCATCGACGTTGCAGGCCGCCACCTGCGCGAGCCTGAGCATGGTGTTCGCCCGCATCGTGCAGACCGCCGACGTCGTGCGCGCCGTCGTCGCCGAACGGGCCGGGACGCCCGCCTGATTCAGGACGGCTGGTAGGGCGGCGCGACGCCCCAGCCCCACCGCGGCACGGGCGCGCGCTCGACCACCGCCGCGTCGGGCTGGGAGTTGTGCAGCGCCAGCCGCGTGCCCCACTCGACGTAGCCGACGAAAGCGGCACGGAACTCCGGGTCGTCGGGCAGGCCCGCGTCGTCGGCGGCGCGGCTCATGGTCTCGGCGAACCGGCGGCGCTCGCCGGCCGTGATCCCGAGGTCGCGGTGGTGGGCGAGCATGCGCTCGTAGCCGCCGAGGGTCGCGGTGTACTCCGCGGGGCCGCCGAACACCTCGACCCACCAGGTGGTCACGTGCGACCGGTGCTCCTCGGAGACCCCGCCGGGGAACAGGCGGCCCAGGAGGTCGTCCTGCTCGACGCGGTCGTAGAACGCGTCGATGAGACGACGGAACGCCTCGGTCCCGCCCGCCCACTCGTAGAGCGTCGGCGTCATTGCAACACTGTAATCAGAGGTGGGACGGGAGAGCCAGCACCGCGGTCGGCGTGGTCGAGGTCACACCATCGTGCGACCGCTCCGTAGACACGTCGCCCCCGCGAGCGGCCCTCCGCGTCCACGTCGGAGGCGTCCCGGGGCCCGCCGTAGCTGCGGTTCGCGCCGCGGCCCGCCGGTGCCGCGCGCACGGCTCCGTCACCTCTAGCCTGGCCGTGACCAGGACCGATGCCGCGCCGCCCCCCGGTGCCGCCGCGGTTCCTGGTCCTCATCACCGTCACGTCGAGGAGGTCCTGGAGTGTCCGTGTCCGCAGGCGGGTCGGCGGGGCTCGCCGAACTCGCCGACCTGCTGAGCAGCCGCTCGCTCGACGACGCCGGGCTGGCCGCGCTCAGCGACGAGGCGCCCGACACCCCGGTGTTGCCCGACGTCAGCGTGCTCAAGATCGGCGGCCAGAGCGTCATGGACCGCGGTCGGACCGCCGTCCTGCCGCTGGTCGACGAGCTCGTGGCCGCGACCGCGCAGCACCGGATGCTCATCGGCACCGGCGGCGGCACCCGCGCCCGCCACGCCTACGCACTGGCCGGCGAGCTGGGCCTGCCGACCGGCGTCCTCTCCGAGATCGGCTCCGCCGTCGCCGGGCAGAACGCCACGATGCTCGGCTACCTGCTCGCGCAGCACGGGATCCCGGTCGTCGAGCCCAACGCCTTCGCGACGCTGCCGCTGCGCCTCGCCGAGGTCGGCGCGGCGATCTTCCCGGGCATGCCGCCCTACGCCCTGTGGCAGCGCGTGCCGGCCGAGGGGGTCGTCCCGCCCTACCGCACGGACGCGGGCTGCTACCTCGTCGCCGAGACCTACGCCTGTCGCCAGATGATCTTCGTCAAGGACGAGGACGGCCTGTTCACGGCCAACCCGAAGACCGATCCGTCCGCGACGTTCATCGGCGAGATCACCGTCGACGAGCTGATGGCCCGCGACCTGCCCGACGTCGTCCTCGAGCGGCCGATGCTCGAGCTGCTGCGCGACGCCCGCCACGTCCGATCCGTGCAGGTGATCAACGGGCTCGTGCCCGGCAACCTCACCCGCGCCCTCGCCGGCGAGCACGTCGGCACGATCATCCACGCCGGAGGAGCGCGATGAGCCGCGCCATGGACCCCGCGAACCGTTCGGGCCGCGACGTCGAGTCGGCCTTCGTCCGCCAGACCCTCCTCGACCGCGACCTCGTGCGCGCCGCGGGCACCGACGACGTCGCGCCGGTGCGCCTGCTGCCGTGGCTCGAGGTCGTCGTGCTCGGCGGCTCGACGATCGTCGACCGCGGCCGGGAGGTGCTCGCGCCCCTGGTCGACGAGCTGCGCGGTCTGATCACGAGCGGCGACCACCGCATGCTGCTGCTCACGGGCGCCGGCATCCGCGCCCGCCACGTCCTCGGCGTCGGGCTCGACCTGGGCCTGCCCGCGGGCGCCCTGGCCGGGCTCGCGGCGACCGAGGCCGAGCAGAACGGCCGCCTCGTGGCCTCGCTGCTGGCCGCCGAGGGCGTCTCCTACCTGCCGCACGCCACGGTCGCGGCCCAGCTGCCGGTACACCTCGCCGCCGCGAACGCCGCGGTGTCCAACGGCTACCCGCCCTACGGCGTCCACGAGTTCCCGGCGAGCACCGGCCGCCTGCCGGTGCACCGCACCGACACCGGCGCGCTGCTGCTCGCCGACGCCTACGGCGCGTCGCGGCTCGTCTACGTGCGCGACGCGGCGTCGCTGCGGGGGCTCCCGGAGGAGGTGTCGGCGAAGGAGCTGCTCTCCCGCGACGGCGACCTGCCCGTCGACCGGCTCGCCCTCGAGCTCCTGGGCGCCGCCAAGCACGTCCGGTCGATGACGCTGGTCGACGGCACCTCCGCGGGAGCGCTGACCGGCGGGCTCGCGGGCGACGGCGGCGTCACCGTCACCGCGGTCTGAGCACGGCCCGGGGACGGGTCACGGCGGACCTGGCGACCCGTCCCCGGTCGCCGCTCAGAAGGTGATGAGCGGCTTGACGATCCCGTCGCGCTTCTCGCTCATCATCGCGAAGGCCTCCTCGACCTGGTCGATGCCCATCCGGTGGGTGGTCATCGGGGTCGGGTCGACCTTGCCGTTGGCCAGCAGGCGCATGAGGCGCTCCATGCGCAGCCGCCCGCCCGGGCACAGGTCGGTGGCGATCTTCTTGCCGGCCATCCCCAGACCCCAGGCGTCGAGCGGCATCGTCACCGTCGGGCCGGACTCACCGTGGTACCCGACGTTGGACAGCGTGCCGCCGGGCCGGGTGGCGTAGAGCGCGCCCTCGAAGGTGACCTGGTTGCCCAGCGCCTCCACCGTGGAGTCGGCGCCGCCGTCGGTCATCGACAGGATCTGCTCGGCGACGTTGCCCGACGACGGGTCGATGACGACGTCGGCCCCGAAGCGCTTCGAGAGCTCGGCCCGGTTCGGCAGGCCCTCGACGGTGATGATCAGCCCGGCGCCGCGGAGCTTCGCCCCGATGGTCGCCGAGAGGCCGACGGCGCCCTGCGCGAAGATCGCGACGCTGCCGCCGATCGGGATGTTCGCGTTCTCGGACCCGATGATCCCGGTGGAGAGCATGTCGCAGGCGTAGACCGCGACGTCGTCGGCGAGACCCTCCGGGATCGGCGCGAGGTTGTAGTCGGCGTCGTTGACGTGGAAGTACTCGGCCATGTTCCCGTCCTTCTGGACGGTGAAGCGGTAGCCGCCGAGCGGTCCACGGCACTGCGAGGTGTAGCCCGCCTGGCAGTTGTCGCAGGTCCCGTCGGGCGTGACGGCGTTGACCGCGACCCGGTCGCCGACCTGCACGGAGGTGACGCCCTCGCCGACCTCGTGGACGATCCCGACGCTCTCGTGCCCGAGCAGCCGCCCCTCCGGCACCGGCAGCAGGCCGGCGACGGTGTGGACGTCGGAGGTGCAGATCAGCGCGGCCGTGGTCCGGACGATCGCGTCGCCGGGCCCGGCCTGCGGGATCTCCCGCTCGACCAGCCCGACCTTGCCCGTGCCCAGGAAGGCCAGCGCCTTCATCGTGTCCGCCATGGTGTCGGTGTCCCTTCTAGAGCGACGAGTAGAGGGCGCCTTCGAAGTCCTGGTAGAGCTTCCAGGCCTCGTTCTCGGTGATGAACGGCAGCGAGTTGGTGTAGATCGACGCGCAGATCCCGGTGGTGCGGTCGATCCAGAAGTGCGTGTTCAGCAGGCCGGCCCACGCGCCGCTCCAGGCCCGCCGGGCCCCCGGGACGTCCTGGGTGTTGAGCAGGAGCCCGTAGCCCCAGGTCCAGCCGGGGCCGAGGGTCAGCGTGTCGGTGATCGGCGGGTCCGCGGTGGCGATCTCGGTGGGGAACGGGATGCCGCCCAGCTGGTCGCTGAACGCCGCGTCCACCGTGTCCTGGCGCAGGATGCGGGACCCCAGCAGCTCGCCGCCGCGCAGCAGCGCGCGCTCGAAGCGGATGTAGTCACGGGGCGTGGAGTGCATGCCGTGGCCGCCGGACCACCACTGCGGCTCGTCGGGCAGCAGGTCGCCCGCCGAGGTCCACCGGCCGTCCTCACCCTTCATGTGCACGGCGGTCTTGGTGGCCTTCCGCCCGTGGTCGAGCAGGAACATCGTGTCGTCCATCCCGAGCGGCCCGGTGATGTGCTCCTTGATCACGACGTCGAGGGTCTTGCCCTCGACCGCCTCGACCACCAGGCCGAGCCAGTCGGTGTTGATGCCGTACTCGAAGCGCGTCCCCGGGTCGGCGACCAGCGGCGCGCGGAGCGCCGCCCGGTCACCGGGCACGACGTTGGGCAGCCCGGTCAGCTCCTCGTACCGCTTGATGTCCGCGTTCCAGAACCAGTACGAGAGCCCGGACGTGTGGGTCAGCAGGTGCTTCACCGTCGCCCGGGACGCCGGCGGGCGCAGCCGCGGGGTGTCGCCGTCGAAGCCGTCGAGCACCTGGAGCTCGTCGAACGCGGGCACGTACTCCGCCACCGGGGCGGCGAGGTCCAGCTCGCCACGCTCCATCTGCTGCAGCGCGGCGACGGTGGCCACCATCTTCGTCATCGACATGATCCGGAACTCGGTGCGCGTCGACACCGGCTGCGTGCCGCCGTCGGTGATCCGCACCCCCGCCGCGCCCTCGTAGAACACGCCGTCGGCATCCGCGGCGATCGCCGCGACGTGCGGGACGGCGCCGCGGTCGACCGCCTCCGAGAGAACCTTGTCGATACCGGTGCCGTCGATGGTCCTGCTCATGTCACCGATCCCTTCCTCCGGGGAACCACCGCCTCCCATCAGACCGCCGGGTGGTGCGACATCACCCACCCCAACGGGTGGGCATCGTGATCGCGGTCACGCCGAACCTGGGCAGGAGCACGCGAGGAGGCGGCCATGACGACGACAGAACCCACCACCCTGGAGCTCGACGCCGTGGTCCTCGGCGCCGGCGTCGCGGGGCTCTACCAGCTCCACCAGCTGCGGGAGCAGGGCCTGCGCGTGCGGGCCTACGACGCCGCGGGCGACGTCGGCGGCACGTGGTGGTGGAACCGCTACCCCGGCGCCCGGTTCGACTCCGAGGGCTACATCTACCAGTACATCTTCGACGAGCGGCTCTACAAGGACTGGAGCTGGAGCCAGAAGTTCCCCGGTCAGCCCGAGATCGAGCAGTGGCTGCACTACGTCACCGACCGGCTCGACCTGCGCCGCGACATCCAGTTCGCCACGAGGATCACCGCGGCGCACTGGGACGACGACCGGGGCCGGTGGACCATCCGCACCGATCGCGGCGACGTCGTCGACACCCAGTTCTTCGTGTCCTGCGCGGGCATGCTCTCGGCGCCCGTCAAGAACATCGAGGGCACCGACTCGTTCGCCGGCGAGCTCGTGTTCACGTCGTCGTACCCCGAGCAGGGGCCGGACCTCGCCGGCAAGCGCGTCGGCGTCGTCGGGATCGGCGCGACCGGCATCCAGGTCATCCAGACGATCGCGCCCGAGGTCGGGCACCTCACGGTGTTCGCGCGCACCCCCCAGTACGCGCTGCCGATGAAGAATCCGACGTACGGCCCGGCCGAGCAGGAGTGGTACAAGAACCGCTTCGACGAGCTGCGCTCGACGATCCCGCACACGTTCACGGGCTTCGAGTACGACTTCGAGCACGCCTGGGCCGACTGCAGCCCGGAGCAGCGCCAGGAGATCCTCGAGGAGATCTACCAGGACGGGTCGCTCAAGCTCTGGCTCGCGTCGTTCGGTGAGATCTTCTTCGTCGAGGAGATCAGCGAGGCCGTCTCGGAGTTCGTGCGGACCAAGATGCGCGAGCGCCTGCGCGGCGACCAGCACCTCATCGACACCCTCGTGCCGACCGACTACGGGTTCGGCACGCACCGGGTCCCGCTCGAGAACGGCTACCTGGAGGTCTACCACCGGGAGAACGTCGACCTGGTCAACGTCCGGGACAACGCGATCGCGCGCATCCGGCCGGAGGGCATCGAGCTCGCCGACGGCACCCTCCACGAGCTGGACGTGATCATCCTGGCGACCGGTTTCGACGCGGGGACGGGGGCGCTGACCCGCATCGACGTCCGCGGCCGGGAGGGCCGGTCGCTGGCCGAGGAGTGGGGGCAGGACATCCGCACGACGATGGGGCTGGCCAAGCACGGCTACCCGAACCTGCTCACCACCGCGGTGCCGCTCGCGCCGTCGGCCGCGCTGTGCAACATGACGACCTGCCTCCAGCAGCAGACCGAGTGGATCACCGGCGCGGTGCGGGATCTGCGCGCCGCGGGCAAGTCGACGATCGAGCCGACCGCCGAGGGCGAGGACGCCTGGGTGGCCCACCACGAGGAGATCGCGAGCTCGACGCTCGTGCCGAGGACGACGTCGTGGTACCTGGGCTCGAACATCCCGGGCAAGCCGCGCCGCCTGCTGTCCTACATCGGTGGGGTCGGCACCTACCGGCAGAAGTGCGAGGAGGAGGCGGCGGCCGGCTACCCGGCGTTCTCCCGACGCTGAGGAGCGGGGCCTCCTACACACCCGGCAGGACGCCGCCGCGGCGCGCCACCGACACCGCCTCCGTGCGGTTGGAGGCGTCGAGCTTGCTGTAGATGTTCTTCAGGTACCACTTCACGGTGTTGACCGTGACGGTCAGCGCCCGGGCGATCTCCTGGTTGGTCCCGCCGACGTCGAGCATCCGCAGGATCTCGAGCTCCCGGCCGCTGAGGTCGAAGCTCGCCGCCGCGACCGGCCCGTGGTCGTCGGTCATGGTCCCGAGCAGGGCGGTGAGCTGCGCGGCCGGCGGGAGCGGCTCCTCCCCGGCGGGCCGGGCGGCGCCGGCCCGCGCGACGAGGCGTTCCAGCACCGGGGCGACCTCGGGCCCGCCGTCGCGCACGAGCTGGGGCACCCCGGCCGGGAGCGCCGCGTGCAGGGCCGCGGCGAGCGACCGCTCGGCGGCCACCGACCGGGTGGCGCGCTCCTCGACGACGGCGAGCGCCACGGTCACGGCGGCCTCGGTCCGGCGCTGGCCCCGGCGGCGGGCGTCGTCGATGACCTCCTCGAGCAGCGCCGCCGCGGCGCCGTGGTCGCCCTCGGCCGAGAGCACCGCGGCCAGCCCGCGCGACCGGAGCTGGTCGATCACCACGCCGATGCCGCCGGGCCGGTCGGCCCCGTCGGGCAGCTCCTGGGCGACCCGGCGCGCCTCGCGGACACGGCCGGCGGCCAGGAGCTGGTCGATGCGCTCGACACCGACGGCGGACCCCAGGCGCGGCAGGTCCAGCCGGTCGGCGACCCGGCTGCCCTCGGCGAGCAGCTCGGCGGCCTCGGTCGTCGCGCCCCGTCGGGCCTTGATCCTCGCCAGGAGCGCGTAGCTGGCGGTCATGAAGTCGACGACGCCGCTCTCGGCGCCGAGCTCGCCGCTCTCCTCGAGCAGCCGCTCGGCCTCCTCCTGCTCACCGCGGGCGTCGAGGAGCTCGCCGAGCAGCGCGGCCGCCAGCTGCGCGGCGTGGGAGCGCCGGCCCGCCGACTCCCGGGCCAGGTCGACCGCATCGCGCAGGTACTCGCCGGCGCGGCGGACGTCGAGCTCGGCGAAGGCGGCGATCCCGGCGAAGCACCGCCCGTAGACGGCGGCGAACGGGCCGCCGACACGGTCGTGGAACGGCCGCGCCCAGCGCTGCCGGTCCTGCGCCGACCCGTAGCGCATGGCGTGGATGTCGCAGAAGGACTGGATGTTCGCGGCGACGGCCACCACCCACGGCCGGTAGACCGGCGCGCGGTCCAGGCTGCGCCGCACCAGGTCCTCGGCGCGGTCGGTGCGGTCGTCGTAGACGTCGATGCACGCCTGGACGACGTCGGCTTCGCTGCGGCGCTCCTCGTCCCCACCGGACGGCAGCGCCGCCCGCACGCGGTCGAGCGCCGCGCGCGCCGCTCGGGTCCGCTGGAGCAGGCAGTTCGCCCACGCCACGGCCATGAGCAGCGCCGGGCGGTCGTCGGCGGCGGCCGCGGGCAGGCGCCCGAGCAGCCCGAGCAGGCTGACCATCCGGCTGTGCTCCACCAGCGGCATCGCGTGGGCCTCGACCAGGTCGGTCGCCCGCCGCACGTCGCCCGCCGCGAGCGCGTGGTCGACGGCCTCGGACACCAGCCCGTGCTCGGCGAACCACGCCGACGCCCGCGCGTGCAGGCCGGGCACCTCGCGTGGCCGGTCGCGCTCGAGCCGGCGACGCAGGTGGTCGGCGAAGAGGTGGTGGTAGCGGAACCACTCCCGCTCGGCGTCCAGGGGGCGCAGGAACAGGTCGCGGGTCTCGAGCTCCTCGAGCATCGCCTGGCCGTCGGCGCGACCGGCCAGGGTGCCGGCGAGGTCACCGCAGAGGCGGTCGCACACCGACGTCGCGAGCAGGAAGTCGAGGATCCCGGGGGGCAGCGCGTCGAGCACGTTCTCGGCGAGGTACTCCCCCACCGAGTGGTGCCGGCCGGAGAAGCCGCGGATGAGGGCGGCCGGGTCGGCGCAGTCCCGCAGCGACAGCGAGGCGAGCTGCAGGGCCGCGACCCATCCGTCGGTGCCCGCGGAGAGCCGGGCGACGTCGTCGCCGTCGAGGGGCAGGCCGTTGAGGTCGACGAGGAACTCGGTGGTCTCGGCGAGGTCGAACCGCAGAGCCTCGGAGTCGATCTCCACCAGCTGGCCCCGCACCCGCAGGCGGCTCAGCGGCAGCGCAGGGCGCCGGCGGCTCGTGAGGACGAGGCAGAGGTTGGGCGGGGCGAAGTCGAGCAGCCGCACGAGGGCGCGGTGCACCTCGGCGTCCTCGACGAGGTGCCAGTCGTCGAAGGCCAGCACGAAGCGGCCGCCGTGGTCGGCGATCCGGTCGAGCAGCACCGAGAGCGTGTAGCCTGCCACGTCCTCGGCGTTCTGCTCGATCAGCTCGACGAGGTCGTCGATGACGTCCGCGGCGGCCGGCAGGACCCGGCGCACCGCCGTGAGCAGGTGCGACAGGAACCAGTGCGGGTCGTTGTCGTCGCGGTGCAGGCCGAGCCAGGCCACGACGGCCCCGTCCTTCTCCAGCCGGTACAGCCACTGCACGGCCAGCGTCGTCTTCCCGTACCCGGCGGGGGCGTGGACGACGACGAGCTGGCGCGCCCCGCCCTCGCACAGCAGTCCGAGGAGCCGGCGGCGCTCGATGACGTTGCGGACGTGGGTCGGGGCCCGGAACCGGGCCACCGCTTCTCTGGTCACCGCTTCCCGGGCCACCGCCTCGGGGGGCACGGCCTCCCGGGGCACGGCACGGGGATGGGTGATCGTCCGACGCCGGGTGATCGCCATCGGCCACCGCGCCTCTCCCGCCCGCCCTCCGCCCGGGGCGAGACGGCGACCGGCGACCGTCACGTGACGTGCCGTGCCGGCCCCGACACCCACCGCACGAAGTGACCGAGACCACCGTGGCACCCGCCGCGGCGCTCCGGCCCACCCGTTCGGGTAGGGCCGTTCGCGCGGCGACCCTCAGTCGACGAGGGCCGGGGTGCGCCCGGCGGCCGCCTCCCGAGCCGTCTCCTCGACCGTCTCCTCGACGGTCTCCTCGACGTAGACGAGACCGTCGACGACGGACACGGGGTGGGTGCGCACGGCCTTCTTCGCGGGCGGCCCGCTGGGACGGCCGGTGCGGAGGTCGAAGCACGCCGCGTGGAGCGGGCACTCGACCGCGCAGCCCTCGAGCCAGCCGTCGGAGAGCGACGCGTCCTGGTGCGTGCAGGTGTCGTCGATCGCATAGAGCTCGCCGTCGGCGTTGAAGACGGCGATGGGTACCGAGCCCTGCACCCGGACCGACTCCCCGACGGGGATGTCGGCCAGCTCTGCCACGTAGATCATGTCCGGCTCCTGTTGCGTATTACGCATCGTGTCCTGCTGTCCGCAACACAAGGGTGAGGCTTGCGGGAATCGGCGTCAATGGGCACTGGCCGATGAGGCCCCGATGACCCATGCTGTTGACACATCGCACTGATACGACGCTGGTATGTCAGTCGGGTTACCGCGGTGAGGCCACCGGGGTGACACACTGCCCGGCGGACGAGGCCGCCGACCGGGGCGGCCCGGGGAGTGACGCATGACCGAGCACGCGCAGCCGCGGGGGCGCGGCGGCGCGTTCCGCGCGATCGAGGGCGAGCACACCCTGCGCCGCGCGACGGCCGCGGCCGCCGTCGGGAACGTCGCCGAGTGGTACGACTTCGGGATCTACTCCTACCTGGCCGGGGCCGTCCTCAGCCGGGTGTTCTTCCCCGAGGCGGGTCCGTGGGCCGCCGTCTACACCCTCGGCGCCTTCGCGGCGGCCTTCCTCATGCGCCCGCTCGGCGGGCTCGTCTTCGGCCCCCTCGGCGACCGCATCGGCCGCACCAGGGTGCTGTCGGTGACGGTGGTGCTGATGGCGGCGGCCACGGTCCTGCTCGGCCTCATCCCGAGCTACGGCGCGATCGGCGCCGCCGCCCCGGTCCTCGTGCTCGTCATGCGGATGCTGCAGGGGTTCTCGGCGGGCGGCGAGTACACCGGTGCGCTCACCATGATCGCCGAGTACGCCCCGGACCGGCGTCGCGGCCTGTTCGGGAGCTGGCTGGAGTTCGGCACGCTCACCGGCTACACGCTGGGCGCGGGCGTCAGTGCCACGGTGATCGCCCTGCTGGACGACGCCGACCTGCTCGCCTGGGGCTGGCGGCTGCCGTTCATGCTCGCGCTGCCGCTGGGCGTCGTCGGCATCTACCTGCGGCTGCGGCTGGAGGACACACCGGCGTTCCGCCAGCTCATGGAGCGCTCCCCCGCCCTCGCGACGATGCCGCTGCGCCGGGCGCTGCAGATCCTCCGGGTCCGCTACCGGCGCGCCATGCTCGTCGCGGGCGGGATCGTCGTCGCCTGGAACATCACCAACTACGTCCTGACCAACTACATCCCCACCTACCTGACGTCCACGCTCGGCGAGCACGGCGAGACCGGCACCGCGACGGCGACGTCCACGGCGCTGCAGGTGATCGTGATGCTGGTGATGCTGGCCGTCGTCACGTCGCTCGGGCGCCTGTCGGACCGCGTGGGGCGCCGGCCGATCCTGCTCACCGGCAGCGTCGCGCTCGTCGTGGTCGGGCTGCCCGCGGTCTGGCTCCTGCGCCAGGGCTTCCTCGGGCAGCTCGGCGGCCTGTTCCTCATCGGCGCGTGCCTCGTGTGCTTCGCCGCCGTGGCCCCGTCCACCCTGCCGGCGATGTTCCCGACGCTCGTGCGCTACGGGGGGCTCGCCCTGACGTTCAACGTGGCGGTCTCGCTGTTCGCCGGCACCGCGCCCACCGTGATCGCGGCGGCGACGACCGCGACGGGCAACCTGGACTGGCCGGGGTACTACCTCGTGGCCGCCGGGGTCGTCGGCGTCGTCAGCGTCGCCCTGCTGCCCGAGACGGCGGGACGCCCCCTCGCCGGCGCCGCGCCCCTGACGTCGAGCGCCGAGCTCCCGCCGCCCGCGACCTCGCCCGACGGCGTGCCCCTGGAACCGCCGCGGCACTGACGCCGGGGGCGTGACGCGGTGACTCGCTCGGGGTGTGACGCAGCAGCGCCTCGCTCCGGGGGTGGAGCGAGGGCGTCCTTCGCTGCGTCCTGAGCAGCGAGGGACGCCTTCGCTGTGTCGCGGCGACGCGACGCGCGCGAGAGGGACCTCGCGCACGACCGACAGGCGCACCGACCGGCCGAACGTGCCCTCGCGCGCCCACGCCCACGCCCCCACCCCCGCACCCAACGGAGCGAGGGCGTCCCTCGCTGCGTCCCAGGCAGCGAGGGACGCCCTCGCTCCCCACTTCGGCGAGAAGGGGCGGCGCGTCAGCTCGCGGCGCGCGGGAGCTCGGTGCGGCGCAGGCGCCCGAACAGGCGCGGGTTGCCCATGGCGAAGACGCCGGTGGTGGTGCCCGCGCCGTCGGTGTAGCGCGCGACGAAGCGGCCCTCGTCGGGAGCCCCGTCGACGATCTCGACGTCGTCGTGCGCCGACGGGTGGCCGGCGAGCTGCAGCATCCGCCCGTACTGCTCGGACCAGACGTAGCCGCTGGGCCGCACGGTGGCCCCGGTGGCGCCGCCGAGCAGGTTGCTCGCGGCGACGGCGGCCTGCTCGCCCGCACTCGTCCAGTGCTCGTGGCGACGGCCCGCGGCCCGGGCGACGTCGCCGACCGCGACGACGTTCGGCAGGTCGGTGACCATGCCGGCGTCGGTGCACACCCCGTTCTCGAGGCGGACCCCGGAACCCTCGAGCCACTCGGTGTTCGGCGCGATGCCGATGCCGACGACCACCACGTCCGCCTTCACGGTGCTGCCGTCGCCGAGCTCGACGCCGACGACGCGGCGGCCGTCGCCCGCGGGCACGGTCGCGAGCCCGGCCACCGTGGTCGAGGACAGCAGCTCGGTGCCGTGCGCGGTGTGGAGGTCGACGCACCCGCGCGCGACCCGCTCGCCGAGCACCGGGGCGAGGGGCAGCGGCAGGCCGTCGAGGACGGTCACCTCGAGCCCCATCGCCCGGCAGGTGGACGCGACCTCGGCGCCGATGAACCCGGCGCCCACGATCACCACCCGCGGGCTGCCCTCGCGCAGCGCGCGGCGCAGGGCCCGGGCGTCGTCGAGCGTCCGGAGCGTGTGCACGCCCTCGACCCCCGCGGTGCCCGGCAACCGGCGGGCGCGCCCGCCGGTGGCGATCACGACGCCGTCCGCCCGGACGTCGGTGCCGTCGGCGAGCACGACGCGACCCCCGGCGGCGTCCAGGCGGGTCGCGGTCGCGCCGAGCCGCAGGTCCAGGGCGAGCTCGGCCTGCTCGTCGTCGTCGAGCAGGTCGAGGGCGTCCTCGTCGGCGCCACCGTCGAGGAACGCCTTCGACAGCGGCGGCCGGTCGTAAGGCCGGTGGACGTCGTCGCCGACGAGCACGAGCCGGCCGTCGAACCCGGCGCCACGCAGGGCCTCGGCGGAGCGGACGCCAGCGACGGATCCGCCGACGATCGCGATGGTCTTCATGGGGCCTCCTCGGGGCCTCGCCGTGGGGAGGGAGAGGACCTCCTCGAGCCACGGGCTCGCTCCTCGTCAGGGAAGGGACCGGTGGGAACGACACCCCGCGTGCTGGAGTGAAGAGGTTGCGATATGAGCAACACAGTGCTTCATACGCAACTCAGAACGGTGGGAGAGGCGGAGCCGCTTGTCAAGGGGCACGCCGGGGTCGTCACGAGAGGTTCACGGACGAGAACTCGTCCACTCGCACCCTTGACAGGCGATCCGGCAGTCGCGGACCGTGTGTTGCGCATTGAGAGTCACGTTGCTCATTGCGCAACATAGCCAGAGACCCACGGTGCCGGACCAGCTCCGGACCGTGACCGCCCCGGGACGCGACCGTCCCCGGCCCGGTGCGGAGGCCCCTACCCCACCGCCGCGCCCTCGAGGAGCACGGATTCATGACCACAGGAGAGATGGCACCGGCGATCGTGGGGTCGCAGCTGCCGGCGAGCCTGCGCGGGACGCTGTCCGGCCGGTACTACACCGACCCGACGATCTTCGCGGCCGAGCAGGCGCTCATCTTCGAGACCGGCTGGTTCTGCGCGGTCCTCGCGGCGGACATCCGGTCGCCCGGCGACTTCGAGACCGTGCAGATCGGGCGGGAGAGCGTGATCGTGGCCCGCGCTCGCGACGGCGCCGTGCGCGCCCACCTCAACGTCTGCCGCCACCGCGGCGCGCGCATCTGCACCGAGGAGAAGGGCTCCGTGCGCCGCGCCTTCCAGTGCCCATACCACGCCTGGACCTACGGGCTCGACGGCTCGCTCGTCTCGGCCCCGCACCTGCGCGAGATGCCCGACGTCGACCGCGCCGACTTCGGACTCCGGTCGGTGCACCTGCGCGAGTGGCTCGGCTACGTCTGGCTCTGCCTGGCCGAGGACCCGCCGTCGTTCGAGGACACGGTGATCGGCGACGTCACCTCCCGCCTCGGCTCCCCCGACGCGATCGTCGGCTACCAGGTCGCGGACCTGAAGCTGGGCCGGCGGATCGAGTACGACGTCAAGGCGAACTGGAAGCAGATCGTCGAGAACTTCATGGAGTGCTACCACTGCGGCACGATCCACCCCGAGCTCACCGAGGTGCTGCCGGAATTCGCCGACGGTCTCGCGGCGCAGTACTTCGTCGGGCACGGCGCCGCGTTCGGCGAGGACGTCGACGGATTCACGGTCGACGGTTCCGCGGGGCTCGAGCGCATTCCCGGCGTCGGCGACGACCAGGACCGTCGCTACTACGCCATCACGGTGCGGCCGCAGGTGTTCGTCAACCTCGTCCCCGACCACGTCGTGTTCCACCGCATGTTCCCGCTCACCGCCGAGCGCACCCTCGTGCGCTGCGACTGGCTCTACCTGCCCGGTGTCGTCGACTCCGGGGCGGACATCGACCGCTCCGTCGAGCTCTTCGACCGCGTCAACCAGCAGGACTTCGACGCCTGCGAGCGCTGCCAGGTGTCGATGGACTCCCGCTCCTACGCCCGCGGCGGGGTCCTGGTGCCGAGCGAGCACCACATCGGCGAGTTCCACGACTGGGTCCTGCAGAAGATCAGCTGAGCCGTTCCTTCCCCCGAGGAGAAAGCACATGTCCGTCACCCCGGAGAATTCCGACCCGTCGGGTTCCGACCTCGCCACCCGCGACTACCGCGACGCCTTCGCGGTCGCCGACGAACTGAACGTCCACGGCAGCGGCTGCGTCTGCCCGACGTGTGCGGCGCGTCTGCCGGGCCTGCTCGTCGAGCTCGCCCGGGCTCTCGGGAACGACGCCGCCGACCGATAGCGTCGCGGCGATGTCCCCGACGAGAGAAGGGTCCGCGGTCCAGTCGGTCGACCGGGCCGTGTCGATCCTGGAGATGCTCGCCGCCCGCGGGGACCTCGGCATCACCGAGATCGCCGAGGAGCTCGAGGTCCACAAGTCGACCGCCTCGCGTCTCGTGGCGGCGCTGCAGTCGCGCCACCTGCTCGAGCAACAGGGCGAACGCGGGAAGTACGCGCTGAGCTACGGCATCGTGCGGCTCGCGGCGGCCACCACCGCCCGACTCGACGTCGCGCGGCTCGGGCAGCCGATCTGCGGGCGCCTGGCCGAGAGCCTCGGCGAGACCGTGAACGTGGCCGTCTCCGACGGCGAGGTCGCGATCACGGTCGCCCAGGAGGACGGCGCCGCGGCCATCACGTCGCAGAACTGGGTGGGCCGCCGGACGCCGCTGCACGCCACGTCCGCGGGCAAGGTGCTGCTCGCGTGGATGGACGAGGACGACCGCCGCCCGCTGCTGCGCCGGGCGCTGCACCGCTACACCGACGACACCATCGTCGAGAACGCCGCGCTGCGCGCCGAGCTCGCCCGGGTGCTCGACGAGGGCCACGCCCGGTCGTTCGAGGAGCTCGAGGTGGGGATGCACGCCGTCGCGGTGCCGGTGTTCTCCGGTGACGGCACCGTGGGCTCCGCGCTGTCGGCCACCGGCCCGTCCTACCGGCTGCCCCGCCGGCGGGCACGCGCCGTCGTCGCCGACCTGCGGGAGGGCGCCGCAGAGCTCTCGGCGGCGCTCGGGTACCGGGCCGGGTAGCCCCTCAGCGGAACACCACCGTCCGGTGGCCGTCGAGCAGCACCCGCCGCTCGCAGTGCCACCGCACGGCGCGGGAGAGCGCGAGCGCCTCCGCGTCGCGGCCGACCGTCTGCAGCGCCGCGGGGTCGTGGGTGTGGTCGATGCGCACGACCTCCTGCTCGATGATCGGGCCCTCGTCGAGGTCGGCGGTGACGTAGTGCGCCGTCGCGCCGACGAGCTTGACCCCGCGGTCGTAGGCCTGGTGGTAGGGCTTCGCGCCCGCGAAGCCGGGCAGGAACGAGTGGTGGATGTTGATCGCGCGCCCGCGCAGAGCGGCGCAGGTGCGGTCGGAGAGCACCTGCATGTAGCGGGCGAGCACCACGAGGTCGGCATCCCACGCGTCGACGAGTCGCAGCAGCTCCGCCTCCGCCTCGGCCTTCGTGGCGGGCGTGACCGGCACGTGGATGTAGAGCAGGCCCGCCGACTCGGCCATGGCGCGCAGGTCCTCGTGGTTCGACACCACGCCGACCAGCTCGCCGCCGAGGCTGCCGGAGCGCCAGCGGAAGATCAGGTCGTTCAGGCAGTGCCCCGACCGCGACACCATCGCGAGGACACGCACCGGCCGGGGCGCGTGGAACGCGTACTCCATCGCGAACGCGGCGGCGACGGGCGCGAAGCCGGCCGCGATCGCGTCGAGGTCGGCGCCGTCCGGGACCGCGACGCGGGTGCGCAGGAACAGCCGCCCGCTCACGGCGTCGTCGAACTGCTGGTGCTCGACGATGTCGCCGCCGTGCGCGGCGAGGTGGCCGCTCACGGCGCGGACGATGCCCGTGCGGTTGGGGCAGCTCAGGGTCAGCACGAACGCGGTCACGCGGGGTTCCTCAGCACTCGACGACGGTGAGAGCGAGCCCGCCCCGGGCCGTCTCCTTGTACTTGACCTTCATGTCGGCCCCGGTCGCGCGCATGGTCCGGATGGCCTTGTCCAGCGAGACGTGGTGCACGCCGTCGCCGCGCACCGCCATGCGGGCCGCGGTGATGGCCTTGACCGACGCGACGGCGTTGCGCTCGATGCACGGGATCTGCACGAGGCCCCCGACGGGGTCGCAGGTGAGTCCCAGGTTGTGCTCGATCCCGATCTCGGCGGCGTTCTCGACCTGCTCGGGCGTGCCGCCCAGGAGCTCCGCGAACGCGCCCGCGGCCATCGAGCAGGCCGAGCCGACCTCGCCCTGGCAGCCGACCTCGGCGCCCGAGATCGAGGCGTTGCGCTTGAACAGCTGGCCGATCGCCGCGGCGGTGAGCAGGAAGCGGGCGACGGCGTCGTCGTCGAACCCCGGCACGGTGCGGGCGGCGTGGTGCAGGACCGCGGGCACGATGCCCGCCGCGCCGTTGGTGGGCGCGGTGACGACCCGGCCGCCGGCGGCGTTCTCCTCGTTCACCGCGAGCGCGTCGAGCGTCACGCGGTCCATGTCCGTCGCGCCGGCGCCCTCGGCCTCGAGGTGGCCGCGCAGCTCGGCGGCGCGGCGTCGCACCCGCAGTCCACCCGGGAGCACGCCGGACGTCGTCGTGCCGCGCTCGACGCACTCGCGCATCACCGACCACAGGTGCAGCAGCCCGGCGCGGGTCTCGGTCTCGGGTCGCCACGCCGACTCGTTGGCGAGCACCACGTCGCTGATCCGCAGGCCGTGCGTGCGGGCGAGCGCGACGAGCTCGTCGCCGGAGGCGAACGGGTACGGCACGGGGGTCGTGTCCTCGCGGATCACGCTCTCCCCGGTCTCGTCCTCGTCCAGCACGAACCCGCCGCCGACGGAGTAGTACTCGCGGCGCTCGAGGACGTCGCCGGCGGTGTCGCGGGCGGTGAACACCATGCCGTTGCTGTGGAACGCGAGCCGCCGGGTGCGGTGCAGCACCACGTCGCGGTCGACCGAGAACGCGATCCGGTGCTTGCCCGCGAGCGCGATGCCGTGGGCCTCCCGGACGGCGGCGACCACCGGCTGCGCCTCCACGGGGTCGACGAGGTGGGGCTGCCGGCCGGTGAGCCCGAGGACGACGGCCGGGACGCTGCCGTGCCCGTGGCCGGTGGCGCCGAGCGAGCCGAAGAGCTCGCAGCGCACCGACACGACGCGCGGCAGGAGGTCGGTGTCGTGCAGGCGCGAGACGAACAGGTACGCCGCCCTCATCGGCCCCACGGTGTGGGAGCTGGACGGGCCGATACCCACCTTGAACAGGTCGAACACCGAGATGGCCACGGACACCCCCTGGGTCGGGAACGGGGCGCTGCGGTGCGCAGGAGATCGTCTTAATATATCAGTTGTCGCCGCGTGGGAGAAGTATTGCTCCGTCTGTTGTAGGCTCCGGCTGTGAGTGTGCTTCCCGACGAGCAGGAGACGAGCCCTCCGCTGTCGCTGTCCGAGCGCGCCTTCGCGGCGATCCAGGACAAGCTGATCATGCTGGAGATCCCCCCGATGGCACCGATCGACGAGGTCGCGCTCGTCGAGTCGCTGGAGGTCGGGCGCACGCCCGTCCGCGAGGCGCTCAAGCGGCTCGAGAGCGACCGGCTGGTGATCTCGTACCCCCGCCGCGGCACCTTCGCGACGGCCGTCGACATCACCGACCTCGCCTACATCTCCGACATCCGCGTGCAGCTCGAGCCCCTCGCCGCGCGCCGCGCCGCGGAGGACGCGGGCGACGCCGTGCGTGCGGACCTCCAGGAGCTGGCCGAGGCCACCGAGGCCCTCGACGTGCGCTCGCTCTCGCGCGAGGAGCTGATGCGCTGGGACATGCGGGTGCACCGGGCGATCTACCACGCCGCCGGCAACCCGCACCTCGAGGACACCCTCGTGCGCTACGACAACCTGGCGACGCGGATCTTCTGCCTCTTCCTCGACCGCATGTCCGACTTCGTCTCGCACGTCGAGGAGCACGCCGGGCTGCTGCGCACGATCGCCGCCGGCGAGGCGGACGTGGCCGCCCGCAAGGCCCGCCAGCACGTGCAGGGCTTCGAGAAGGCGATCCGCGCGGTCATCTGAGTTATGTGAGCGAACTCTGGGCCTATGGGCCCAGAGTTCGCTCACATACGGAAGGCCTGCTCGCGCACCACGGCGGTGAGCTTGGCGGCGCGCAGGACGAGGTCGTCGACGGGCTCGATCGCGACCAGCATCTCCGCCCGCACGCCCGGGCCTGTGACGCCGGCGAGGTCGGCCTCGACGTCGACGCGCGCCGTCCCGACCGCGGCGCGCAGGGCCTCGGCCGCCGCCGCGATCCCCGCGACAGCCGCCCGGGGCGCCGTCGACCGCACGGCCTCGGCCAGCCCCAGCGTGCGGTCGGCGAGGGCGAGGAGCTGCATCGGCCCCGCGCCCGCCAGGGCCTCCGCCCGCAGCGCGTCGGCCTCCGCCGCCCGCTCCCCCGACCCCGCGCGCGCCACCCGCGCCACGAGCGCCGCGCCGAGGGCGACGTGCAGCGCCGCCCCCGCCCGGGGATCGCTCTCGGGATCCCCGGACGCGAGCGACGCCAGGAACTGCTCCACCGTGCTCAGCGCCGGATCCGCGCCATCTCGGGGTCGACGAGCGGCTCGCTCGCCACCGTGGCCCGGATCGGCTGCCCGAAGTACCGGATGTCGACCGCCGTGCCGACCTCCAGCCCGGCCGGCAGCCAGGCGTAGGCGACCGGCCGGCCCACGGTGTGCCCGAAGGCCGCGGAGGTGACGTAGCCGGCCGCCTCGCCGTCGACGAGGACGGGCTCGTGCCCGAGCACCACGCTGCGGCCGTCGTCGATCGTGAGGCAGGTCAGCCGGCGGGTGGGCTCCGGGCGGTCCTCCAGGGCGGCCCGCCCCACGAAGTCGCCCTTCGTCGCCGGCCGCACCGCGAAGCCGAGGCCCGCCTCGTCCGGCGTGTGCTCGGAGGTCATGTCGGCGCCCCAGGCGCGGTAGCCCTTCTCCAGGCGCAGGCTGTCGAACGCGGCGCGCCCGCCGGCCACCACGCCCAGCGGGGCGCCGGCCCGCCACAGGACGTCCCAGAGCCGCAGCCCGTGCTCGGCACTCGTGTAGATCTCCCACCCGAGCTCGCCGACGTAGGACACCCGCATCGCGAGGACCGGGACCCCGCCGATCTCGGCGCGTACGCAGCGGAAGTACTTCAGCCCCTCGTGCGAGAGGTCCGTCGAGGTCAGAGGCTGCACCAGATCGCGGGCCAGCGGGCCCCACACGCCGACGCAGCACGTGCCGCCGGTGACGTCGCGGACGCTGACGTCGAGGCCGGCCGCCTCCTGCTGCAGGTGGTGCACGTCGAGGGGGCCGTTGGCGCCGACCTGGAACAGGTCCTCGCCGAGCCGGGCGACGGTGAGGTCGCTGCGGATGCCGCCGGCCTCGTCGAGCACGAGCGTGTAGGTGACCGCGCCGACGGACTTGTCCATCTTCCCGGTGGTGAGCCGGTCGAGGAACGCGAGCGCGCCGCGCCCGGACACCTCGATCCGCGTCAGCGGGGTCATGTCATACATCGCGACCGCCGTGCGCGTCTTCCACGCCTCGACCGCCGCGATCGGCGAGTGGAACCGCGCCGACCACGGGTCGCGCGACGGCGGCGCCCACTCCGGGGGCAGCTCGGCGACCAGCGGCGCGTTGGCCTCGAACCACTGCGGCCGCTCCCAGCCGCGGGCCTCGGAGAACACCGCCCCCAGCTCGGACTGGCGGGCGTGGAACGGGCTCACGCGCACGTCGCGGGGCGAGAGCCGCGGCTGCTGCGGGTGCACGACGTCGTAGATCTCGACGAAGTTCTGCTGCGCGGTCTCCGACACGTACGCCTCGGCCGTCTGGAACTCCTCGAAGCGGTGCACCGAGCAGCCATGCAGGTCGATCTCGCTGCGCCCGTCGACGAGCAGCTGGGCGACGCTGCGCGCGACGCCGGCCGAGTGGGTCACCCAGACCGCCTCCGCGACCCAGAACCCGGCCACCTCCGTCGACTCGCCGACCAGCGGACCGCCGTCGGGGGTGAACGAGAAGACGCCGTTGAAGCCCTCCTCGACCTTGGTGTCGCCGAGCCCGGGCAGCAGCGCGACGCTCTGCTCCCACTGCGGCGCGAAGTCCTCGTCGGTGAACGGCAGCATCGAGGGCTGGCGCGCCTCGCTGACGTCGTCGACCTCGGGCAGCTCGGCCAGCGACACGGGCATCGGCCGGTGGGCGTACGAGCCGATGCCGAGGCGGTCGTGGTGCTCGCGGTAGTAGAGGTCCTGGTCCTGGTGGCGCAGGATCGGCAGGCGCGCCTCGATCCGCTCGTCGTTGCGGCCGACGAGCTGGGGCACCTGGCCGGTGAACGCGTACTGGTGCGCGAGCGGGAGCAGCGGCACGCGCATCCCGACCATCTCGCCGATCGCGGGGCCCCAGAAGCCGGCGCACGACACCACGATGTCGGCGGGCACGAGGCCCTGGTCGGTCTCGACGCCGGTCACGCGCCCGCCCTGCTGCGCGACGCCCGTGACCCGCGTCGAGCCACGGAACTCCGCGCCCCGGCCCTGCGCCCGCCGCATCAGTGCCGTCACCGCTCGCGACGCCTTCGCGAGGCCGTCGGTCGGCGTGTAGAGCCCGCCGAGGATGCGCGACGGGTCGATCAGCGGGTGCCGCCGCACGCACTCGTCGACGTCCACCACCTCGGCGGGGATGCCGCGCGAGAGCGCCCAGCCCCGCTTGCGGTGCAGGTCGGCGAGGCGCTCGACGGTGGTGGCCACCTCGAGCCCACCGACCTGGTTGAAGCACCAGGCCCCGTCGACGTCGAGGCCGAGGAACTTCTCGACGGTGTAGGACGCGAACGCGCTCATCGCCCGCGAGGCGTTGGTCTGGAACACCAGCCCGGGCGCGTGGGAGGTCGACCCGCCGGTGAGCGGCAGCGGGCCCTGGTCGAGGACGGTGACGTCGGTCCAGCCGCGCCCGGTGAGCTCGTCGGCGAGGTTCGCGCCGACGATCCCGGCTCCGATGACGACGACGCGAGGGGTGGTGCTCATGAGCGTCTCTTCTCAGGCAGGTGGGGTCGTGATCAGAAGTCGTGCGCCGCGTCGACGAGCAGGTCGGCGACGTACCCGGCGAAGGAGGTGCGGACGAACAGCTGCAGGTCGTCCGTGTCGTGGGCGACGAGCAGCACGGCGGACTGGCCGAGCAGGGTCTGGGCGCAGCGGCCCCGGGGGAACGACGCGGGGCGCAGGTCGAGCGCGCAGCCGGTCGCGAGCAGGTCGCGCGCCCGCTCGCCCCGCAGGCGCAGGATCGTGCGCTGCGCGGACACGTCGACGGCCGTGCCGCCGTGGGCGGTGGCGGTCTCGTCGACGTGGAACTCCCACTCCTGCGGGTCGGCGGTGGTGCTGGTGAGCAGCCACTCGTCGGGCCCGAGGCGCAGGGCGAGCCCCGTCGGGAGCGCGGTCCAGGTGTCGGGCCGGTCGGGCAGAGGCCCGCCGACCGCCGCGGCGACCGCGGCCGGCCCGGCGCCGGCCGGGTCGAGGCGCAGGTCCACGGCCGCGACGGGCCCGGCGAGCTCCAGCCGCACGGCCGACACGTCCTCGAGCAGGGTCCGGCGGCTCTCGAGCGGGTGGGTCCACGGCAGCGTCGCCACAGTGAGATCAGCCATCGCGACGAGCTCCTTCGGGGTCGACGAGGACGGAGGAACCGATGAGGGCGGGCACCAGCTCGCCCTCGACGGGGACGTGGACGACCTCGCCGACGCGGTCGCGGCCGCCCTTCACCAGGGCGAGCGCGAACGGGCGGGCGAGCTCGGCGCTGTGGTAGCTGGAGGTCACGTGCCCGAGCATCGGCACCGGCGCCGGGGGCAGGGCGCCGTCGTCGCAGAAGCGCACGATCTGCGAACCCTCGGGCAGCTTCGTGGCCGCGTCGGTGGGCAGCAGCGAGACCAGCTGCTTGCGCAGCGGGTTGCGGTTCTCCGGCCGGGCGTAGGACCGCTTGCCGACGAAGTCGTCCTTCTTCGTCGACACCGCCCAGCTCATACCGAGGTCGTGCGGGGAGACGGTGCCGTCGGTGTCCTGGCCGATGATCGGGTAGCCCTTCTCGGCGCGCAGGACGTGCATGGTCTCGGTGCCGTAGGGCGTGATGTCGTACGCCGCCCCGGCCTCGACGAGCCGCGCCCACACCGCCGGCGCGTACCAGGAGCTGACCGTCACCTCGTACGCGAGCTCGCCGGAGAACGAGATGCGCGCGAGCCGCACGGGCACGCCGTCGAGGGTCGTGTCCTGCCAGGTCATGAAGCCGAACGTCTCGTTGCTGACGTCCACGTCTCCGAACACCGCGCCGATGACGTCCCGCGAGCACGGGCCCGCGACCGCGGCGATGAACCACTGATCGGTGACCGAGGTCAGCCGCACCCGCAGGTCGGTCCACTCGGTCTGGAGCCACTCCTCCATGGAGTCCAGCACGGCGGCGGCGTTGCCCGTGGTGGTCGTGACGAGGTAGCGGTCCTCGGCGAGGCGCAGCACGGTGCCGTCGTCGACGACCATGCCGTCGTTGCCGCACATGACGCCGTAGCGGACGCGGCCGACCTTCAGGCTCGACATCATGTTCGTGTAGAGCCGGTCGAGCAGGACCGGGGCGTCGGGGCCGCGGACGTCGATCTTGCCGAGCGTCGAGGCGTCCATGATCCCGACCGAGGTGCGCACCGCCGCGCACTCGCGCAGCACGGCGGCGGTCATGTCCTCCCCGGCGCGCGGGTAGTGCCGCGCGCGCTTCCACGGCCCGACGTCCTCGAACTCGGCCCCGGCGGCGACGTGCCACGCGTGCAGCGGCGTGGTCCGCACCGGGTCGAAGAGGTCGCCGCGCTCGCGCCCGGCCAGCGCCGCGAACGCGACCGGGACGAACGGCGGGCGGAACGTCGTGGGTCGCATCGCCGTGACGGGCCGTCCGGTGAGCTCGGCGAGGATCCCGATCGCGAGCATCCCCGAGGTCTTGCCCTGGTCGTGGGCCGTGCCGATCGTCGTGTAGCGCTTGACGTGCTCGGGGTGCGTGAGGCCGGCGCCGACGGCCCGGGCGATGTCGGCGACCGTCGCGTCGCGCGCGACGTCGACGAACTGCCGGGCCGGGTCGCCCTCGGTGCGCCAGAGCACCCGCGGCGGTGTGACGTCCTCGTCCGGAGCGGTCGGCGCCTCCGGGCCGCCGGCCTCGCGCAGGACGTCCGCGAGCGCGAGGGTCCCGTTGGCGGCGCCGACCACCTCGACGCCCGGGAGGTCCTCGCCGGGCACGAAGCCGCCGAGGGCCTCGTCGTAGGTCAGGGAGCCGCCGACGTGGCTGAACAGGTGCGCCGCGGGCGTCCAGCCGCCGGACAGGAGCAGGAGGTCGCAGGGGATCTCCGTCCCGTCCCCGGTGACCGCCGCCGTGACGCGCTCGTCGCCCCGGGTGCCGCGCACGGTGCTCGCGGGCGTGACCGGGATGCCGCGCTCGGCGCACCGGGCGACCCAGGTCTCGGGCCCGCGGTCGCGGGCGTCGAGCACCCGCACGCCGGCCCCGGCCTCGTGCAGGTCGAGCGCGGCGGCGTAGGCGGAGTCGTTCGTCGTGAACACCACGACCTCGCGCCCGGGGAGGACGCCGTGGCGGTGCAGCAGGTCCCGGGCCGCCGACGCGAGCATGACCCCGGGGCGGTCGTTGTCCTCGACCACGACGGGCCGTTCGATCGCCCCCGTGGCGATCACGACGCGGGCGGCGCGGATGCGGTGCACGCGCTGGCGGGTCCGCGCCGTGTCGCCGCGGTGCTCGAGGGCGAGCACGAAGCCGTCGTCGTAGTGCCCGAAGGCGGTGGTGCGCTGGAGGTGGGTGACCTGCGGGGCGGCCGCCAGCTCGTCGGCGACGTCGGCGACCCAGGACAGGGCCGGGCGGTCGTCGACGGTCTCCGTGCCGGTGAGCGTGCCGCCGGGCTCGGCCCGGTCGTCGACGAGCACGACGCTCTCCCCGCGCCGCACGGCCGCGCGGGCGGCGACGAGGCCGGCCGGGCCCGCGCCGACGACCAGCACGTCGCCGTGCGTGTGCTTCCGGTCGTAGCGGGCGGTGTCGGCGACCTCGGCGAGGCGGCCCTGGCCGTTGACCCCGCGCACGACGAGCCCGTCGGTGGCCTCGACCGTGGTCGCGAGCAGCATGGGCTCGGGGAAGGGCTCCTCGACCTGGATCAGGCCGGTCGGGTCCTCGGTCCACGCGCCGGTGATGCCGCGGGGGCGCCCGAGCTTGACGCTGGTGGTGCGGGGGTGGACGTCGTGGGCCAGCAGCACCGACGCCACGGTGTCGCCGGGGTGCCCCGTGTAGGGCACGCCGTCGACGGTGATCGTGATCGTGCGGCGGCGGTCGACCCGGCCGTACCCGTCGATCCGGCTCATCGGGGCACCTCCGTGGTGAAGCGGTGCGTGCGGGTGTCACGGACGGCGGTGAACCAGCGCCGGCAGCCCGCGGCGTGGACCCAGCGCTCGGCGAACGGGCCCTTCGGGTTGGCGCGGAAGAACACGAAGTGCGCCCACTGCTCGTCGGTCAGCGACGCGGGGTGCGCGGGATAGGGCACGTGGGCCTGGCCGCCGTAGGAGAACTCCGTCTCCTCGCGGGGGCCGCACCAGGGGCAGGCGATGAGCTGCACGGCGATCTCCGTTCAGTGCGCGACGGCGGCGGCGCCGTGCTCGTCGACGAGGGCTCCGGTGACGAAGCGGTCGAGCCCGAAGGGCGCGACCAGGGGGTGCGGGCGGCCGTGCGCGACGGTGTCCGCGAACGCCCAGCCCAGGCCGGGTGTCGCCTTGAACCCGCCGGTCCCCCAGCCGCAGTTGAGGAACACGTTCTCGTAGGGCGTCGCGCCGACGATCGGGCTCGCGTCGGGGGTGACGTCGACGACCCCGGCCCAGCTGCGCAGCAGGTGGGCGCGGGCGAAGACGGGGAAGAGCTCGACGGCCGCGGCCATCTGGCGCTCGATGACGTGGAACGCGCCGCGCTGGCCGTACCCGACGGGCGCGTCCACACCCGCGCCCATCACCAGCTCGCCCTTGTGGGCCTGCGAGACGTACACGTGCACCGCGTTCGACATGACGATCGTCGGGTGCACCGGCTCGAGGAGCTCGGAGACCAGCGCCTGCAGCGGGTGCGACTGCAGCGGCGCGGGCACGCCGAGCATGTCGAGCAGCACCGAGGTGTGCCCGGCGGCGCAGAGCGCGACCGTGCCGGCGGCGATGTCCCCGCGCGTGGTGCGCACGCCCGTCACGCGGTCGCCGTCGGTGGCGAAACCGGTGACCTCGCAGTGCTCGATGATGTCGATGCCGGCCTCGTCGGCGCGGCGGGCGAAGCCCCAGGCGACGTAGTCGTGCTTGGCGATGCCGGCCCGCGGCTGGAACGTCGCGCCCTGCACCGGGTAGCGGATGTCGGCGGAGACGTTGACGATCGGGCAGACCTTCGCGACCTCGTCGGGCCCGAGCCACTCGGCGTCGATCCCGTTGAGCTTGTTCGCCTCGACCCGGCGCACCGAGTCGCGGACGTCCTGCTCGGTGTGGGCGAGGTTGAGCACGCCGCGCTGGCTGAACAGGATCGGGTAGCCGAGGTCGTCCTCGAGCCCTTCCCAGAGCCGCAGCGCGTGCTCGTAGATGCCCGCCGACTCGTCCCACAGGTAGTTCGAGCGGATCAGCGTGGTGTTGCGCGCCATGTTCCCGCCCGCGAGCCAGCCCTTCTCGAGCACCGCGACGTTCGTGATGCCGTGGTTCTTCGCGAGGTAGTGGGCCGTGGCGAGCCCGTGGCCGCCGCCGCCGACGATCACGACGTCGTACGACTTCTTCGGCTCGGCCGTCGTCCAGAGGTGGTCGGGGTGCTCGGGCAGGTGGGCGCCCGGCGGGGTCGCAGTCGTCATACCGGCAGCTCCGGGTAGAGGGGGTGGCGGTCGGCGAGGACGGCCGTGCGGTCGGCCAGGGCGTCGAGCTCGGCGTCGGTGACGTCGGGGCGCAGGGCGCGGGCGATGACGTCGGCGACCTCGGTGAAGTCGTCGGTGCCGAACCCGCGGGCGGCGAGCGCCGCGGTGCCGACCCGGACCCCGGAGCTGACCATCGGCGGCCGGGGGTCGAACGGGACGGCGTTGCGGTTGACGGTGATGCCCACGCGGTGCAGGCGGTCCTCGGCCTGCTGCCCGTCGAGGGCGGAGTCCCGCAGGTCGACCAGCACGAGGTGGACGTCGGTGCCGCCGGAGACGACGCCGATGCCCTCCTCGGCCCGCAGGCGGTCGGCGAGGACGCGGGCGCCGGTCAGGGTCCGTTCCTGGCGCTCGCGGAACGCGGGCTCACCGGCGAGCTTGAACGCGACGGCCTTGGCGGCGATGACGTGCTCGAGCGGGCCGCCCTGCTGGCCGGGGAAGACCGCTGAGTTGACCTTCTTGGCGACGGCGGCGTCGGACGACAGGACGAAGCCGCCGCGGGGCCCGCCGAGCGTCTTGTGCGTCGTCGAGGTGACGACGTGGGCGTGCGGCACCGGCGACGGGTGGAGACCCGCGGCGACGAGGCCGGCGAAGTGCGCCATGTCGACCATGAACCAGGCCCCGACCTCGTCGGCGATCGCGCGGAAAGCCGCGAAGTCCAGCTGCCGCGGGTAGGCCGACCAGCCTGCGATGATCAGCTCCGGTCGGCGCTCGCGGGCCAGGCGGGCGACCTCGTCCATGTCGACGCGGTGGTCGTCGGCGCGCACGTGGTAGGCCGCGACGTCGTAGAGCCGGCCCGAGAAGTTGAGCTTCATGCCGTGCGTGAGGTGGCCGCCGTGCGCGAGGTCGAGGCCGAGGATCGTGTCGCCCGGCGTCAGCAGTGCCGCCATCACGGCGGCGTTGGCCTGGGCGCCCGAGTGCGGCTGCACGTTGGCGTACGCGGCGCCGAACAGGGCGCGGAGCCGGTCGATCGCGAGCTGCTCGACGACGTCGACGTGCTCGCAGCCGCCGTAGTAGCGCCGGCCCGGGTAGCCCTCGGCGTACTTGTTGGTGAGCACCGAGCCCTGGGCGGCCATCACCGCGAGCGGCGCGAAGTTCTCGCTCGCGATCATCTCCAGCGTGCGGCGCTGCCGGCCGAGCTCGCGGCCGATCGCAGCGTGCACCTCGGGGTCGGCCGCGGCGAGCGACCGGTCCAGAGCCTCGGGAGCGGGGGCGACCGTGGTCATCCGCGGACCTCTTCGTGAGAGACTGATATATCTAACGGCGACGACTGTAGACACGGGCGTCGGACGGGGTCAACACTCGGCGAGGCACGGACATCCGAGGACCGGAGGGATCGCGACATGACGACGACGGAGGCCGACGGCCGGACCACCGGCGACGAGATGCGCCGCCTCGACCGGTGGCTCGCGGCACGGACCCCGCGCGAGAAGGTCGGGCTGACCATCCGCGACGAGCACCGCGCCGAGGCCGCCGACCTCGCCCGGCGCCACGGCTACGCGCTGCGCCTCACCGAGCTCGCGGAGCCCGGCGGCGTGTGGGCGGAGTTCTGGCCGGCCTGAGGCTCACCGACGGAGCAAGATCGCTCCAGGTGCTCCGCTGACCCGATGTCATGGGGTCAGAGGAGCAGCTGGGCGGATCATGCTCCGAGCGACGGCGTGACCGCGGCCGTGATCGTCGCCAGCACGGCACCGGGGTCGGCTTCGAGGTCGTGCCACGTGACGCGCAGGACCGTCCACCCCGCGAGGACGAGCGCGTTCTGCCGGGCGACGTCGCGGCGGAAGGCCGGCAGGTCGCGGTGGTAGGCCCAGCCGTCGATCTCGACGAGGACCCGGGCGGCGGGGAAGGCGAGGTCGAGGAGCGCGCGCCCGTAGCCCGGCACGACGACGGGGTGGTCGGCGAACCAGCCGCCGATGCCGGCGTCGCGCAGGAGCCGATGCATCCCCCGCTCGGCCTCGGAACGCGCGCCGCCCGCGGCCAGGACGAGCAGCCGCGCCACCGTGGCCGATCCCGGACGACCGAGCCGCGAGCGGTGCGCACGCTGCAGGCCCTCGAGGGTCACCCGTCCCGAGAGCAGGGCCCGGTCCATGAGCTCGGCGCCCTTCCGCAGCCCCAGCTCGGCGCAGGCGTCGACCACGGCGTACGCCCGCGGGACGACCGGCACCCCGTCCACGATGCTGCGCCGCCCCGGAAGCAGGCGGCGCACGATCCGCACCTGGGCGCGGGAGCGCACGCGCCGTTCGGGGGGTACCGCGAACCGCAGCACGTCCGGCGGCTCGTCGAGCAGACGCAGCCACCAGGCCGCGCCGGCGCCGATCAGGGTGGCGGTCGACCCGAGCCACAGGGACGCCGCCCGCACCCGCACACGCGGTCCCCGGACGTGCGCGGCCGAGAGGTAGACGCACGGCCAGAGCAGGGTCCACAGGCCACGCGCGAGCAGGTGGTCGACGGCCGCGTGCGAGAGACCGCAGGCCAGGGCCTGAGCCCGCGAGATCACGCCGTCCTGGCGGCGCAGGAGGGCGGCGAGGTCGTTCTCCGAGTCCATACCTGGTTCGACGCAGCGCTCGGCCCGACGGATCCGTGCGCTTCGCCCTCATGATCCGCCCAGCTGCTCCTCTGACCCGATGTCATGGGGTCAGAGGAGCACCTGGAGCGATCATGGCCCCTGGCAGCACCGTCCCGGGACCTGTCTCCCGGCCCGTGCGACGGTGATGGACGGGCCGGGTCCGCGCGGGCAGGATGCCGAACCGGACATCGAGATCCCGTGGGGAGGCCGTGGACACCCAGCGCCTGGAGGACCTGGCCCGGCTGCGGCGTGTCCGCGACCGGATCGACCGGGACTACACCGAACCGCTGGACGTCGAGGCGCTCGCCCGCGGGGTGCACTGGTCGGCCGGGCACCTGTCCCGCGAGTTCCGCCGCGCCTACGGCGAGTCGCCCTACAGCTACCTCATGACACGGCGCATCGAGCGGGCGATGGCGCTGCTGCGCCGCGGGGACATGAGCGTCACCGAGGTCTGCTTCGCGGTCGGGTCGTCCTCGCTGGGCACGTTCACGACGCGTTTCACCGAGCTGGTCGGCATGTCGCCCGGCGCGTACCGCAAGCAGGCGCCCGGCCCCGGCGCGGGCATGCCTCCGTGCGTCGCCAAGCAGGTGACCCGACCGGTCAGGAATCGAGAAGTCCCGGCGGCCGGGCCGCCCCTAGCGTGACCGGCATGAGCACACCGGACCTCACCATCCACAACGCCTTCCTCCCGCACACCGACAACGACGCCTCCCTCGCCTTCTACCGCGACACCCTCGGCTTCGAGGTGCGCAACGACGTCGAGTGGAACGGGCTGCACTGGCTCACCGTCGGCCCGGTCGACCAGCCCGGCACGTCGATCGTGCTGTACCCGCCGTCGGCGCAGCCCGGGATGACCGACGAGGAGCGGAAGACCGTCGGCGAGATGATGGCGAAGGGCACCTACGCCTCGATCAACCTCGCGACGAAGGACCTCGACGGCACCTTCGAGCGTCTCCAGGCCGGTGACGCCGAGGTCGTCCAGGAGCCGACCGACCAGCCCTGGGGAATCCGCGACGCCGCCTTCCGCGACCCCGCGGGCAGCATGATCCGCATCTTCGAGGTCAAGTGACCGCACGACCGGCCAGAACGGAGTCTCGATGAGCTCGGCCACGATGCCGGAGACGACCGCGCCCGATCACGCCGCGGACGGGCACGACCTGATCCGCGTGCACGGTGCCCGCGAGAACAACCTCAAGGACGTCGACGTCGCGCTGCCCAAGCGGCGGCTGACCGTGTTCACCGGCGTCTCCGGCTCGGGCAAGAGCTCCCTGGTCTTCTCCACGATCGCCGCCGAGTCCCAGCGGATGATCAACGAGACCTACAGCACGTTCGTCCAGGGCTTCATGCCCACGCTCAACCGGCCCGACGTCGACATCCTCGACGGCCTGACCACCGCGATCATCGTCGGCCAGGAGCGGATGGGCGGCGACGTCCGCTCCACGGTCGGCACCGCCACCGACACGGGCGCGATGCTGCGCATCCTGTTCAGCCGGGTCGGCGTGCCGCACGTCGGCGGGCCGCAGGCCTTCTCGTTCAACGTCGCCTCGCTGTCCGGCGCGGGCGCGGTGACGTTCGAGAAGGGCGGGCGCGAGATCAAGGAGCGCCGCGAGTTCAGCATCACCGGCGGGATGTGCCCGCGGTGCGAGGGCCGGGGCACGGCGTCCGACTTCGACCTCACCGCGCTCTACGACGACAGCAAGTCGATCAACGATGGCGCGATCACGATCCCGGGCATGAGCATGGACGGCTGGTTCGGCCGCATCCTGCGCGGCTGCGGGTTCTTCGACCCGGACACGCCCATCCGGGACTTCACGAAGAAGCAGCTGAACGACCTGCTCTACAAGGAGCCCACCAAGCTCAAGATCGACGGCATCAACCTGACGTACACCGGGCTGATCCTCCAGATCCAGAAGTCCATGCTGAGCAAGGACCCGGAGGCGATGCAGCCGCACATCCGGGCGTTCGTCGAGCGCGCCGTGGTGTTCGCCGCGTGCCCCGAGTGCGGCGGCACCCGCCTGTCCGAGGCGGCGCGGTCGTCGAAGATCGACGGAAAGCACATCGGCGACGTCTGCGCGATGCAGATCAGCGACCTGGCCGACTGGGTACGGGGGCTGGACGCGCCCGGCGGAGACGGAGCCCAGCGGAGCTCGACCCTCGTCGGCGTGGGTCCCCTGCTCCGGTCGCTCTCGGAGACCCTCGACTCGTTCGTCGAGATCGGGCTGGGCTACCTCTCGCTCGACCGTCCGGCCGGCACGCTCTCGGGCGGCGAGGCGCAGCGCACGAAGATGATCCGACACCTCGGGTCGGCGCTGACCGACGTCACCTACGTCTTCGACGAGCCCACCATCGGGCTGCACCCGCACGACATCGACCGCATGAACTCCCTGCTGCTGCGGCTACGGGACAAGGGCAACACCGTGCTCGTCGTCGAGCACAAGCCCGAGACGATCGCGATCGCCGACCACGTCATCGACCTCGGACCGGGCGCGGGCACCGCCGGCGGCGAGATCGTCTACGAGGGGTCGCTCGACGGGCTGCGGGCCAGCGGCACGCTCACCGGGCGCCACCTCGACGACCGGGCCGTCCTGAAGACGTCGGTGCGCGCCCCGTCGGGGGCGATGGAGATCCGCGGCGCGGACGCGCACAACCTGCGTTCGGTGGACGTCGACATCCCGCTCGGCGTGCTCGTCGCGGTCACCGGCGTCGCCGGCTCCGGCAAGAGCTCGCTGATCACCGGCTCGGTCGCCCCCCGGGACGGGGTCGTCGTGGTCGACCAGGCCCCGATCAAGGGCTCGCGCCGCAGCAACCCGGCCACCTACACCGGCCTGCTCGAGCCGATCCGCAAGGCGTTCGCCAAGGCCAACGGCGTGAAGCCCGCCCTGTTCAGCGCCAACTCGGAGGGCGCCTGCCCGAACTGCAACGGCGCCGGGGTGATCTTCACCGACCTCGGGATCATGGCCGGGATGTCGACGGTCTGCGAGGTCTGCGAGGGCCGGCGGTTCGACGCGGCGGTGCTCGAGTACCGGCTGGGAGGCAAGGACATCAGCGAGGTGCTCGCGATGCCCGTCGACGAGGCGGTGGCGTTCTTCGGTACGGGGGACGCCCGCACGCCGGCCGCCCACAGGGTCCTCGAGCGGCTCGCCGACGTCGGGCTCGGCTACCTCACCCTCGGCCAGCCGCTGACCACGCTGTCGGGCGGCGAGCGCCAGCGCCTCAAGCTCGCGACGCAGATGGGCGAGGCCGGCGGGGTGTACGTGCTCGACGAGCCGACCACCGGCCTGCACCTCGCGGACGTCGAGCAGCTGCTCGGCCTGCTCGACCGGCTCGTCGACGCCGGGAAGTCGGTGATCGTCATCGAGCACCACCAGGCGGTCATGGCGCACGCGGACTGGATCGTCGACCTCGGTCCCGGCGCGGGCCACGACGGCGGTCGGGTGGTGTTCGAGGGCACGCCCGCCGACCTCGTCGCGGCGCGCTCGACGCTCACCGGCGAGCACCTCGCGGCCTACGTGGGCGCCTGAACCAGCAGCGGCACCCGCTGCTCCTCGGCGCTCACCGACCCGTGCTGACCCGGCAGCCGTGACAGCACGGGCTCGGCCTCGGTGCACACCACGGCCGCGGTGCCGCGCAGGGCGACGACGACGTCGGGCAACCGGTCGGCGGGCGGGCCGGACGGTCCGAACCAGCCGCCCTCGACGGCCTCGGCGCCCGGGATCACCCAGGCGTCGTCGCCGAGCACCCCGCGCCAGGTGGCGAGCACGTCGCCCGCGGCGCCGGGCTCGGCGTAGACCAGCCGCGCCCGGGGGTCGCCGCCGACGAGGGCGACGCCGGCGCGCAGGTCGGGGTCGGTGTCGGCGTCGTGGCGCCGGTCGATCGTGACCATGCCGTGGTCGGCGGTGACCGCGAGCAGCGCGCCGGGCGGCAGCTCGGAGACGAGGCCCTCCACGAGCCGGTCGATCTGGCGCAGCTGCCAGCGCCAGGCCGGCGAGCCGGGACCCCGCAGGTGCCCGAGCTGGTCGAGGTCGGCGTGGTAGCCGTAGACCAGCTGCGGTCCGGGCTGCCCCAGCGCGTCGAGCAGTTCGGCGGCGAGGTCGCCGAACGCGCCGACCCCGCGGTAGCGCGCGCCGCGCAGGGCCGAGCGGGTCAGGCCGGACTCGCGGAACGCGCGGTCGGAGACCACCGTCGCGCCCACCCCGGCGGCCACGGCGCCCTCGAACACCGTCGGGCGCGGCTGGACGGCCTCGGGAGCGAGGCTCTCGCGCACGTCGGCGCCGCCGCTGGTCCAGGTCAGGGAGTCGAGCAGGCTGCCGTCGACGCGGAAGCGGACGCCGATCGTGCCGTGGGCGCCGGGCGGGAGGCCGGTGCCCAGCGAGGTCACGCTGATCGGGGTGCTGCTCGGGAAGCCGACGGTCAGGGGTCCGTGGTCGGCCATGGCGGCCAGGAACGGGGCGTCGTCGGCGTGCTCGTGCAGCAGCGTGTGCCCGAGCCCGTCGACGAGCAGGAGACCGACGGCGCGGGCCGGCGGGAGAGCGAAGGCGGGCTCCCCGCCGCCGATCACCGACGGTCCGCGTCCGCTGCGCTCCGCGTCCGGGAGGCACGCCAGCAATGACGGCAGGACGTCGGGGAGACCGGGTCGGGCGGGATCGGGCAGAACGGGGTCCGCGGCCACCTACGCATTCTGGCGGACGGGCGGTGTGGTCACCTCACGTCGTCGCCGCGGAAATACGTACGGCCGAACGAGTGATGGACGCTGGCGTTCTTGGGCACTCACTGTCACCGTCGAAGCTCTGCGTGACCGAAGGAGGCCACCATGTCCGTCGAGGCACCCGCCCGGCCCACCACCGCCCGGCGCGGGCACGTCCACGACCGGTCCTGCTACTGGGACGTCATGGAGTGCCGCTGGGCCGGGCCCGCCCACCCGGTCGCCCGCGACCCGCGCGTGCCCGCACCGAGGCCGGCACCGGAGGCCTGACCCGCGCCGCGTCAGCGCGCCTCGCGCCGCATGCTCAGCGCGAGGCCGATGTCCATGGCGCCGCGGAACAGGAAGCCCAGCGCGATGAAGATCGCGATCAGCCCGACGGCGGTTCCCGGCGAGACGATGAGGACGAACGCCAGGATCAGCGTCAGGACACCGAGGACGATGTTCCACAGCCGGTGCTCGCTCTGGGAGAAGCCCACGAGGAGGTCGTTGATCCCGGCGATCACGAACCACAGGATGATGCCCCAGGCCAGGACGAGGATGCCGCCGCCGGGCTGGAACAGCACGAGGATGCCGGCGAGCAGCGCCAGCACCCCGAACGCGGCCAACCAGCCGCGTCCCGTCGACCCCGTCTCGGCGCGCCAGGCGACGCCGATCTCCAGGGCCCCCTGCACGATGAGCCCGATCCCGAGCACGAACGCCGCGGTGAGGATCGCGAGGCCCGGGAAGAACAACGCGATCACCCCGACCAGGATGCCGAGGATCCCGGACGCCAGGACCCAGCCCCACCCGCTCGACGCCCGACGCACGCTCATCCCACTCGCCGCGCTGGTCATCCCTGCTCCCCTCTCGTCACCCTCCCCCGTCGACGAACATCGAATCGCCGTGCGCGGTCCGTGTCGAGAGGGCGCGCTTGACCGGTCTGCTGCGATGACGCGATGGGAGACGCCGCGGCGCGGAACTCGACCCGTGCGGGTGGCGATCCGCTGCTCGATCCCGCTGTCGATCTCGACGCCCACGTGGCCGGGCGCCTCGCCGCCGAGCCCGTGCTCTGGCTCGGCACGGTCGACGCCGGCGGCCGGCCGCACTCGGTCCCGGTGTGGTTCGCGTTCGACGACCCGGTGGTCACGGTGTTCAGCCGCCCCGACACCGCGAAGATCGGCCACCTGCGCGCCCACAGCGAGGTCAGCGTCGCGCTCGACGACACCCACGGCGGCGGCGACGTCGTCACCGGGGGCGGCCGGGCCGTGCTCTCCGAGCTCGGGAAGGTGGAGCCCGCGCTCGACGCGTTCGGCGGCAAGTACGCGCCGCTGCTCGGCGACCAGCCCCTCGACGCCTGGCTCATGACGTTCTCGCTGCCGATCGTGGTGACGCTCGAGCGGCTCGTGGTCTGGCGCGGGACGTCCGCCGGCCTCGAGTACCGCTCGCTACCCTCCCGCGGGTGATCACTCCGACCCGTCGCGCGGTGCTCCTCGGCGGGGTCGCGGCGGTGGCCGCGGGGTGTGCCGCGCGGCCGGCTCCGGCGCCCGTGCCCCCACCGGACGCCACGACGCTCCTCGCCGACCTCGAGCGGCAGTCGGGGCGCCGGATCGGGCTGGTCGCGCTGGACACCGGCACCGGACGGGCCGTGCGCCACCGCGCGGGCGAGCGGGTGCTGATGTGCTCGACGGCGAAGGTCCTCGTCGTCGGGGCGGTCCTGCGCCGGCGTCTCGACGACCCGGGTCTGCTCGACCGCACGATCCGCTACACCCCGGCCGACCTCCTGGAGTACGCGCCGACGACCTCACGGTTCGTCGCCACCGGCATGACCGTCGCCGCGCTGTGCGAGGCCGCGATCGTCGTCAGCGACAACACCGCGGTCAACCTGCTCACGGGCCTGCTCGGCGGCCCGGCCGCGAGCACGGCGTTCGTCCGCTCCCTGGGCGACACCGTGACACGTCTCGACCGCCTCGAGCCGGAGCTCAACGAGGCCGCGACCGGCGACGAGCGCGACACGAGCACGCCGGACGCCGTGGCCGCCGACGTGCGGGCGCTGGTGCTCGGCGACGGCCTCGACCCCGCGGGAGGCGACCTGCTCACCGGCTGGATGGTCGCGACCGTCACCGGGACGCAGCAGATCCGCGCCGGGCTCCCGGGTGGCTGGCGCGCGGGCGACAAGACAGGCTCCGGCGCGCAGGGCGAGAGCCACGACGTCGCGGTCGTGTGGCCGTGGGACCGGGCGCCGCTGGTGATCGCCGTGTACACGACCCCGGCCGACCCGGCGAGCACGAACGGCAAGGAGACGATCGCGGAGGCGACGCGGATCGCTCTCGGCGAACTCTGACGGGCTCCCGCCGTCGGGACCGGCGCGGTAGGACGGGACGCGTGGAGTACACGGTCAGCAGGCACGTCGACACCCCGGCGGACGCGGTCTGGGCGGTGATCGCGGACGTCGAGCGGATGCCGGAGTGGACGCCGACGGTGCGGCGCGTGCGGGTCGTCGAGGGCACGACGCTGGCGGTCGGCGCCCGGTTCCGCGTGGAGCAGCCCCGGCTGCCGCCCGCGACCTGGGAGGTCACCGAGCTCGAGCCCGGGCGCTCGTACACGTGGTCCTCGCCCGCGCCCGGGCTGCAGAGCGTCGCGTGGCACCAGGTGGAGCCGACCGGCGAGGGCCGCAGCCGGATCACGCTCGGCATCCGGCAGACCGGACCGTTGTCGTTCGTCGCCGACCTGCTCGGCGGGATGACCCGGCGCTACGTCGACACCGAGATCGCCGGGCTCGCCGAGGCGGCGACGCGTTAGAGCTCCCGCGTGAGGTGGACGCTGTGGCGGTCCGCGCGGTACTCGCCGAACGGCGCGCACGGCACGAAGCCGTGCCGTGCGTAGAGCCGCCGCGCCGGGGCGAAGTGGTCCGCCGCGCCGGTCTCGAGGCTCAGACGCCGGTAGCCGCGGCGACGGGCCTCGGCGACGACGTGCTCGACGAGGCGCGCGCCGACACCTCGCCCCTGGTGAGCCGTCGCCGTGCGCATCGACTTGATCTCGCCGTGGGTGGGGTCGAGCTCGCGCAGCGCGCCGCAGCCCAGCAGGGTCGCGCCGTCCCACACCGTCCAGACGGTCATGTCGGGGCCGCGCAACCCGTCGAGGTCGAGCGCGTGCTTGCTCTCCGGCGGCGAGACCGCGCGCATCTCGGCGAGGTGCTCGTCGAGCAGGGCGGCGATCTCGGGGCCGGCGAGGTCGTCGGTCCGGATCCTCATGGGACGGGCCTCACGGGACGGGGGCGAGCTCCGGGCGCTTCGCCGTGCGCTCGTCGCCGGTGCTGCGGCCCTGCGCCCGGCGCTGCACCCAGGGCAGGAGGTGCTCGCGCGCCCACCGGACGTCCTCCGCGCGCCGGTGACCCCAGCTCGTGGACTCGACGGGCGGCCACGGCGCGTGCCAGTCGATCTCCGGCGGGAGGCCGAGGACCTCGCTGACGCGGGCGGCGACACGGGCGTGCCCGCCGGCGTTGAGGTGCAGGCGGTCGTCGGTGCGGGCGCGCATGTCCGACAGCGGCGGCATCACCCAGAGGTCGACGAGGTACGCGCCCTGCCGGTGCGCGATCTCCCGGATGTGGTCGTTCATCGCGGCGAGGCGCTTGCCGATGAGGTTGAGCAACGGGCTCTCGCGGGTGTCGAAACCGGTGAAGACCAGGACGTCGGCGCCCGTGGCGCGCAGCGTCGCGACCGCGCCCTCCAGACGCTCGGCCAGCGCGGCCGGGTCGGCGCTCGGACGCAGCAGGTCGTTGCCGGCGGCGCAGATGCTCACGAGGTCGGGGCCCATGCGCACGGCCTCGGGCACCTGCGTGCGGATGATCGGGTCCAGCAGCAGCCCGCGGATCGCGAGGTTGGCGTAGCGGAAGCCCGGGTCCTCGCGGGCCAGGCGGGCGGCGACGCGGTCGGCCCAGCCGCGCTCCCGCCCGGTCGTCGGGTCCGGGTCGCCGACGCCCTCGGTGAAGCTGTCGCCCAGGGCGACGTAGCTGCGCCAGCGGGTCGAGACGGTGTCGGTGTCGGCGGTGGTGTCCTGCTCCCCCTTCATGACCACGCCGGCGATTCTGCTCCCCGCCGGGACGGCCGCGGGAGGCGACTCCCGTTTCTAGCGACCGCCGGCCACGTCGAGGACGCTGCCCGTGCAGTACGACGCCTCGTCGCCGAGCAGCCACACGACGGCCGCGGCGACCTCGTCGGCGGCGCCCGCCCGGCCCACCGGCACCGCGGGCCCGATCCGGGCGACCCGGTCGGGCTGCCCGCCGGACGCGTGCAGCTCGGTGTCGATGATCCCGGGACGCACGACGTTGACGCGGACGCCCTCGTCGGCGACCTCCTTCGCCAGCCCGAGCCCCAGGGTGTCGACCGCGGCCTTCGACGCGGCGTAGTCGACGTACTCCCCCGCCGAGCCCAGCCGTGACGCGGCCGAGGACACGAGCACGATCGACCCGCCCGGCCCGTCGTGCGCGGTCGAGAGGCGCCGGACGGCCTCACGGCAGGAGACGACGGCGCCGACGACGTTGACGGCGAGCATCTCGCTGACGCGCTGCGCCGACATCGCGTCCACCCGGGACTTCGGCACGACGACGCCGGCGTTGACGACGACTCCGCCGAGCGGGCCCACCGCGTCGGCCGCGGCGAAGGCGGCCTCGACGTCGGCCTCGACGGCGACGTCGGCGCGGACCGCCGCCGCCTCGACACCCGCTCCCCGCGCCGTGGCGACCACCCTGTCGGCCGCCTCGGCGTCCCCGCGGTACGTCAGGCACACCGACCAGCCCGCGGCGGCCGCACGGGCCACGACCGCGGCACCGATGCCCCGGCTGCCGCCCGTGACCAGGAGGACGGGGCTCGTGCGGCTCATACCGTGAACGCCAGCGACGAGTCGCGGCCGGCGGCCCGGGCGGCGCGGTGCTCGACGATCGTGGTGTGGTCGGCGAGCGAACGGCCCGCGCCCATGCCGGCGAGCACGGCCGCCTCCGCCCGCTCGACCTCCTCGGCGCCCGCGAGCGCCGCGCGCAGCTGGTCGGGCGTCGCCACCGCGAGCCCGTCGTCGTCACCCAGCACGACGTCCCCCGGCCGCACCGGCACCCCGCCGAGGGCGACCGGACCCTCGTCGATCCCGCGCGGGTCGCGGGCGCTCCCGGACGCCGGCGTCGAGCCCCGTGCGTAGACGGGCAGCCCCAGCCGGCGCAGGCCGGCGACGTCGCGGCAGTACCCGTCGATGACGACCCCGGCGAGGCCGCGCCGCGTCGCCTCGGCGGCCACCAGCTCGCCGGCGACGGCGCGGGCGCCGCGCAGCGTGGTCACCACGAGGACCGACCCGGGCGGCGCCTCGCCCGCCGCGACGAGCACCGGGAGGTGGTCGTCGGGGGCGACGACCGTGACCGCGGGGCCGGCCATCCGCACGTCGGGCACCATCGCCCGGATGGCGGGGTCGGGCAGGAGCAGGGTCTTGTCGGCGTCGCAGAGCGAGGACGTGGCGAGGGCACGGACGCGGCCGATCTCCTCGGCGGTGAGGGGTTCCACGGGCCGCATGATGCTCGACGCGGACCCCGCGGGCGACCATGCTCGTGGCCCGTGCCGTCCCCCGTGATCCTCGAGGTGGCCGTCAACGGCGCCACCCCGCGCTCGGTGAACCCCCACGTGCCGCTGAGCCCGGCCGAGGTCGCCGACGAGATGCTCGCCTGCGTCGCCCGCGGGGCGAGCATCGCGCACGACCACCACGAGGCGATGTTCGTGCCCGACGGCGTGCACCCCGTCGAGCCGTATCTCGAGGCCTGGGCGCCGGTGCTCGAGCGCCACCCCGACCTGCTGCTCTACGCGACGATGGCCGCCGGCGCGCGCGGCATCCCGATCGAGACGCGCTGGGCCCACCACGAGGAGCTCGCGCGCCGCGGTCTCGGGGGTCTGAGCCTCGTCGACCCCGGCTCGGTGAACCTCGGCCTGACCAGCGACGGCGCCGTCGCCCCGGCCGCCGCCCCCGGGCCGTACCAGAACAGCCTCGCCGACACCGAGCACATGTTCGCCCGCTGCGCCGCGCACGGCACCGGTCCGTCGATCTCGATCTTCGACCCGAGCTTCCTGCGGGTGGCGCTGACGATGCACCGGCACGGGCGCGTGCCGCCGGGCGCGATCGTCAAGCTGTACTTCGGCGGGAAGCTGGAGTTCGGGCTCCCACCCACCGAGGCCGCGCTCGAGGCCTACCTCGAGATGCTCGCGCCCAGCGGGCTGCCGTGGTCGGTCGCCGTGCTCGGCGGCGACGTCGTCGCGTCCGGGCTCGCCGAGGCGGCGGTCCGCCGGGGCGGGCACCTGCGGGTCGGGCTGGAGGACTTCGCGGGTCCGTCCACGCCGACCAACACCGAGCTCGTCGACGACGTCGTGGCGCTGCTCGCCGACCTCGGGCGGCGACCGGCGACCATCGCCGAGACCCGCGGGATCCTCGGGGTGCCGGCGCGGTGAACGACGCCCTCGCCGACCGCCTGCGCGCCGCCGGCTGCGTGTTCGCCGAGGACGAGGCCGCGCTGCTGCGGATGGCGTACCACGAGGGGCGCGGCGATCTCGAGGAGCTGGTCGTCCGCCGGATCGGCGGGGAGCCGCTGGAGCAGATCGTCGGCTGGGCGGAGTTCGCGGGGCTGCGGGTGGCCGTCGCGCCCGGGGTGTTCGTGCCGCGGCGGCGGAGCGAGTTCCTGGTGTCGTGCGCGCTGCAGGTGATCGGGCCGGGAGCGGTCGTCGTCGACGTGTGCTGCGGGACCGGGGCGATCGGTGCCGCCCTGCTCGCCGCCCGACCGGACCTGGTGCTCCACGCGGCGGACGTCGACCCCGCGGCCGTCGCCTGCGCGCGCACCAACCTGCCCGGCGCCGCGGGGGTCCACACCGGCGACCTGCTCGACGCCCTCCCGCCGGACCTCGTCGGTGGCGTGGACGTCGTCGTCGCGAGCACCCCGTACGTCCCAACCGGCGCCGTCGCCGCCATGCCCGCGGAGGCCCGCGAGCACGAGCCGCTGGTCGCCCTCGACGGCGGGGGCGACGGCATCGACGTCGTCCGCCGGCTCGCGGCGACGGCGACGCGGTGGCTGCGCCCGGACGGCGGCCTGCTCGTCGAGTGCGCGACCCACCAGGCCACGACGGCCCGCGACGCCCTGGAGGGGGTCGGTCTCCTGACGATCGTCGCGCACGACGACGACCGCGACGCCACCGTCGTCGCGGGGGCCCTCGCTGACCCTGCGTGACCAGCGGGTGGGTCAGCGACGCGCCGTCACGGACGCTGAGTGTCCGCAAAGGCACTTCGCTGACACAGGGCGCCCCGCAGACGGTCACTCCCCGCGTTCGGCGGCGCGCTTGCGGCGCTTGCCCTCGTGCATCGCCTGGACGCGGGCGACGGGGATGGTCCGGCCCTCGGCGACGAGCTCGTCGGGCAGCGGCTGGGGCGCCGGGCGGGAGGCGGGGTCCGCCCAGGGGTCGGGCCGGTCGGGCGCGGTGCGGACCGTGATCTCGGACGGCACGACCCTGTCGAGCTCGTCCCAGGAGACCGGGAACGACACCGGCAGGCCGGGGCGCACGCGGGGGCTGTAGACCGCGGCGATCGTCGAACCGCCGGCGCGCGTGGGGTCGACGAACACCTTGCCGCCGCGGTCGGCGCGGATGAACGCGGTCGTCGCGACGTCCGGGTCGAGGCGCTCGACCCGCACCGCGAGCGCCCGGGTGGCGCCGGCGACGTCCTCGTGGGCCGGGCCCGGCGCGAGCGGGACGAGCACGTGGACGCCCTTGGCGCCGGTGGTCTTCACGACGCCCGCGAGGCCGGCCTCGTCGAGGGCGCGGCGCACGAGATGGGCGGCCGCGACGACGGCGTCGAACCCGGCGTCCTCGGGCGGGTCGAGGTCGAGCACGAGGTGCTCGGGCGTGCCCATCGACGCGGCGCGCACGAGGGTCGGGTGGTACTCGATGGCGCGCTGGTTGGCGAACCACAGCAGCGTGCGGCGGTCGTCGCACAGCGCGTAGGCCACCTCGCGGTGCGAGGTCTCGGCCCAGAACGACACCGTGCGCACGAAGTCCGGCGCGTACTTCGGGACGTTCTTCTGCATGAACGGCTTCTGCCCGCGCAGCGCGCGCACCACGGACAGGGGCCGGCCCGCGAGCGCGGGCAGCAGGCGCGGGGACATCACGTCGAGGTAGTCGACGAGCTCGCGCTTGGTCACCCCCGCGCCGGAGAACAGCTCCTGATCGAGGTTGGTGAGGGCGACGCCGTCCCGCTCCTCGGCGGGTCCGCGTCCGGGGGATCCCGTTCCGGCCACCGCGTCACCTTCCTGCTCAGGGGCACATCGGGCAAGGCTCGGCGACACGGCGGGGGGTCCCGGTCGGGCGCCACCGGAATGAGAGAGTCCCCGCCCGGCAGCGCGGGAGACCACGGAGAGCATCCGGAGCGTCACCCCGAGGGACCACCCGGACAGACCACTCGTCCGTGGGAGCCGCGGTGCCGTTGAGAGGGATGCGCCGCCGACACCCGTCGCGGCGCGAACCGTCCGAGAGGAGCACGGTGGGTCGGCACACGTGGATGGGCATCGCGGCTCGAGCGCAGGACACGCGCCGCCGCCTGGGCGGGCGCGTCGTCGCGATCGTCCTCGGCCTGATCGCGATCGCGGGTCTCGGCGGCGGTGCCGTCGCGATGGCCGCGCCCCGGGCGGCCATGCCGTGCGAGGACAACGTCAAGGCCTGCGCCCGCCTGTCGACGAACGAGGCGTGGCTCTCCGACGGCAAGGGCAACATCATCCGCGGCCCGGTGCGGATGAACCACGGCTCGCCCGGCAACGAGACCCCCACGGGCTTCTTCGCCGTGCAGCGCAAGGAAGAGGTCCACCTCTCCAAGGAGTACAACAACGCGCGGATGCCGTGGTCGGTCTTCTTCGACGGCAACGGGCGCGCGTTCCACGGCGGCGACCCCGCCCGCCAGTCGGCCGGCTGCGTGCGCCTCGCCGACCCCGACGCCCAGGCCTTCTTCAACGGCCTGAACGTCTACGACCGCGTGCAGATCGTCCCGTAGCCCCACGTGAGCGAACTTTGGGCCTATAGGCCCAAAGTTCGCTCACATACGCTTGAGCCGCAGCGAGCGCAGGCGGTTCAGGGCGGCGGCGACCTCGTGGCGCCGGGGGCGGGCGAGGTCCTCGGAGCGGCCGTCGAGCAGCGCCGCCAGCCCCCGCCGGCCGAGCTCGGCGTCCAGCAGGTCGAGGCCCTCGGCGAGTGTGATCGTCCCGTCGAGCACCCCGTCGCCCAGGAGCGCCAGCGCCCGCCCGATGCCGGCGACCTGCGAGCGGTCGGTGATCTGCTCGACCGCGCCCAGGTCGATGTCGTCCTCGCCGAACGTCAGCCGGTCGCGCCCGCGCGCGGTGACCCGGCGCCTGCCCTTCGCCGTCGGGTCCAGCGAGGCCGGGTCGACGACGCGCGGTGCGACCGCCGGGAAGCCGGTGTGCTCGACGGTGCGCGACGGGCCGGCCGCGGCGATCTCGTGGGCCCGCCCAGTGACGTCCGACGCCCGGTAGGCGTCCATCATGATCACGGTGTCGGCGACGCCGAGGTAGTCGCCCGACCCGCCCATGACCAGCACCGTCGACACCCCGCGCTCGGCGTGCAGCGGGCGCACCCGCTCCACGAAGGGCACGAGCGGCTCGGTGGCGATCAGCTGCTGCATCCGCCCGTCGCGGATCATCATGTTCGTCGCCGAGGTGTCCTCGTCGATGAGCAGCACGTCCGCGCCCGCCTCGACCGCCTCGACCGTCGACGCGGCCTGGCTGGTGGAGCCCGAGGCGTTGGTGGTCGAGAAGTCGTCGGTGGGTTCGCCGGAGGGCAGGTGGGCGACGAACGCCGAGACGTCGTCGTGGACGACCGCGCGCCCGTCCTCGGCCCGCAGCTTGACCGCGTCCGGCCGGGTGACCACCTGCTCGCGGCCGTCACCGGGCACGTGGTCGTAGACGCCGGCCTCCAGGGCGCGCAGCAGCGTCGACTTGCCGTGGTACCCGCCGCCGACGATCAGCGTGACGCCCTCGGGCACGCCCATCCCGGTCACGCGGCCGGCGTTCGGCGCCTCGAGCGTCACCGCCAGGGACGCCGGACCGCCGAACGGCGTCGCGCCCTCCATCGGACGGTCGTCCACGCCGCTGCGCCGGGGCAGCACCGCGCCGTCGGCGACGAACGCGACGAGCCCGCGGTCGGCCAGCGCGCCGCGCAGCGCGACCGCGTCCTCGACGGTCTCGACGAAGGCCCGCGCCGCGTCCTGGTCGACCGACGACCAGGACAGCGCGGTGCGCGCCGCCTCCGGGAGCGTCTCACCCAGCAGCGTCGCGGCCTCGCGCCCGAGGATGCGTCGCTTCGGCCCGGGGAACGGGACGCCGACCTCGACGGTCACGGCGCCCCCGGCGTCGACCGTGCCCGCGCTGCGCTCGAGCACCTCGGGCCCGCCCGCGTCGACGTGCACCGGCGTGCCCCGCAGCCGGCGGCGCAGCCCGCGCAGCAGGAACCCCGCGAGCGCACGGCGTCGGTCGGGGGTGGCGACGAGGTCGGCGGGGATGCCGGTGTCGTCGAGGGTCAGGCGGACCCGGCTCGGCGGCGCGAACGGGTCGGCCTGGACACGGAGGACCTCCAGGCCGATCGCTCCCGACGGGTCGGGCTCCCCTATCGGCGTGCTCCCCTCACTGCTGCGCCTCCCGGACACCGTCCACTGACCGGACAGCGACTTGTAGCGCCCGTAGCTCGCACCATCGAGGGAACGCAGGGCGGCGGCGAGGTCGTCACGACGGGACATCGACGGCCGGAGTGCCCATCGCGGACACGTGGCAACCCGCCGCGACCTCGGACGTCTCACGAAAGAACCGATCATCCTCCACGACCCGACCCCGATGCGCAGCAGCGAAGTTGCGCCCGCCATAGTGGAAAGAGACCCGACACAGACGTCGTGCACCGTCGGCGCGGAGCCGCTGCGCCGCCCACCTCCGGGGGGAGCACCCGTGATCGTCCTCGGCCTCTCAGGCCTCCCGCACTCGCAGGACCACCTCCGTCGTACGCACCCGGGCATCTCGAAGCTCGACGAGCGCATCTGCCAGGGGCTGGACAGCGCGGCGGCGATCATCGTCGACGGCCGGCTCGTCGCCGCGGCCGCCGAGGAGCGGTTCACCGGCGACAAGGGCACCGGGGCGCTGCCGCTGTCCGCCATCGACTACTGCCTGCGCGAGGCCGGCGTGTCCCGCGAGGACGTCGACCTCATCGCCCACGGCTTCGACTACGAGCGCCACCGCCGCGCCTTCGAGATCACCGGCGCGCCGTTCGACGAGGTCTACGCCAGCGCGACGGTGATCGACGGTCTCACCGAGGCCGGCTGGACGCGCGTCGCCGAGCGCTTCCGCCCCGTGCGCCACCACGTCTCCCACGCCGAGTCGGCCCTGGCGGCGAGCGGCTTCGACTCCGCGCTGGTCGTGGTCAGCGACGGCATGGGCGAGGCCGAGTCGATGACCATCTACCGGGCCGCCGGCGGCGAGCTGGAGAGCCTGCACACCCAGTCGATCGCGACGTCGCTGGGCATCCTCTACGGCATCGCGACGCGGTTCCTGGGCTTCCAGTTCAACTCCGACGAGTACAAGGTCATGGGCCTCGCGCCCTACGGCGACCCGGAGCGCTTCCGCCCGGTGTTCGAGAAGCTCGCCCGCTTCGACGCCGACCGTGGCGCCGTGGTCGTCGACTGGCCGGCCGGCGCCCTCGCCGAGCCCGAGAACGGCTACCCGCACGCCCGGGCGTTCCTCGCCGAGGCCGCGTTCACCCCCTCCGAGCCCGACGGGTCGATCCAGCGCGACGAGGCCGACTTCGCGGCGTCGCTGCAGGCCCGGCTCACCGACCTGCTGGTCGACCTCGTCTCCTACTGGCTCGAGCGCACCGGCGAGCGGCACCTCTGCCTCGCCGGTGGCACGTTCCTCAACTGCAAGTCCAACCAGTCGATCGCCGACCTGGCCCTCGACGGGATGTTCGTGCAGCCCGCCTCCGGCGACGACGGGTCGGCGCTCGGCGCCGCGTACCACGTCGCCCGGACCGAGGGCGGCGGGCTCGCCCCGGTCACCGGGCCGTTCGACCCGTACCTCGGCCCGCAGTACACCGAGGACGACGTCCGCGCCGCGCTCGAGGCCCGCCCCGACCTGACCTGGCGGTACGTCGGGCAGACCGACGAGTACTACGCGGCCGCCGCCGACGACATCGCCGCCGACCGGATCATCGCCTGGTTCTCGGGCCGGATGGAGTTCGGCCCGCGCGCGCTGGGCAACCGCTCGATCCTGGCCCGCCCCGACGGCGAGCGAATCAAGGACCGGATCAACGGCGCGGTGAAGTTCCGCGAGGCCTTCCGGCCGTTCGCGCCCGCGGTGCTCGACGAGGACGTCGACCGCCTGTTCGTCACGCGGAACTTCGAGCCCGACCGCTACATGCTCTGCACCGCGCACGTCCGCCCCGAGGCCCGCGGGACGGTCGACGGGATCGTCCACGCCGACGACTCGGCGCGGATCCAGACCGTGCGCCCGGACCTGGCGCCGGGGTTCCACCGCCTGCTGACCGGCGTGCGCGAGCGCACCGGCGCCGGCGTCACGGTGAACACCTCGTTCAACGTCAAGGGCCAGCCGCTGATCATGGACCCGGCGACGGCGATCGACACGTTCGCCGGGATCGCGCTCGACAGGCTCTACATCGAGGGCTTCGTCGTGGAGGGGAAGACCCAGTGAGCCTGACCGTCTACTCGACCTGCCCGCAGTCCAAGGACGTCGCCCCCGGCGAGTACCTCGACGCCGTGGCCGCGACGGCCCGGTGGAGCGAGGAGGCCGGCTGCGCGGGGATGCTGGTCTACACCGACAACTCGATCGCCGACCCGTGGCTGGTCTCCCAGACCGCGATCGCGGCGACCGAGCGGCTCGCCCCGCTCGTCGCCGTGCAGCCGGTGTACATGCACCCGTACACGGCGGCGTCGATGGTGTCGTCGCTGGCGTACCTGCACGGCCGGTCGGTGCACCTGAACATGCTCGCGGGCGGGTTCAAGAACGACCTGGTCGCGCTCGGCGACCGCACCGAGCACGACGACCGCTACGCGCGCACCGTCGAGTACACCCAGATCCTCACCGGCCTGCTGCGCGGCGAAACGGTGACGCGTGACGGTCGTTGGCACCAGGTGGAGAACCTCAAGCTCACGCCGGCGTGCCCGCCGGAGCTGCTGCCCGAGGTGCTCATCTCCGGGTCGTCGCCGGCCGGGCGCGCCGCGGCCGAGGAGATCGGCGCGACGCCGATCCGCTACCCGGAGCCGCTGGCCGAGACCGACCCGGCGGACGCCCCGAGCGGCGGCGGGGTGCGGATGGGGATCATCGCCCGCGAGGACGCCGACGAGGCCTGGCGCGTGGCGCACGAGCGCTTCCCGGCCGACCGCAGCGGTCAGGTCGCCCACGCGATGGCCATGCGGGTCTCGGACTCGCACTGGCACCACCAGCTCGCGCGCCGCACGAAGACCGCGACCCCGCCGGCCGAGCTGGGCAGCGAACCGGAGCCGTACTGGCTCGGCCCGTTCGAGAACTACCAGTCCTTCTGTCCCTACCTCGTCGGGTCGCACGACCGCGTCGCGGCCGAGGTCGCCCGCTACCTCGAGCGCGGCGTCGAGGTGTTCGTGCTCGACATCCCGCCGGACCCCGAGGACCTGGGGCACGCGGGCGAGGTGTTCTCCCGGGCCGGCGCGGCGGTGGGCGCGTGACCGCGTTCGACGGGGCGACCCACCTGCAGGACCTCCTCGCGTCGTCCGCCGAGCGCCACGCGGACCGCACCGCGATCGTCGGCGCCGACGAGACGATGACCTACGCCGAGCTCGACGGCGCGGTCAACCGGATCGCCCACGTGCTCCTCGCGCACGGCCTGCGCCCGGGCGGCCGGGTCGGCGTGCTCGCGGAGAAGGCGCCGTGGACGATCGCAGCGCTCATCGGGACGCTGCGCGCGGCCGGGGCCTACGTGCCGATCGACCCGGCGGGCCCGGCGTCGCGGGTCGCGCGCATCGTCGCGGCCGCCGAGCCGGAGATCGTGCTCGTCGACGCGGCCTCGCGCCCGCTGCTCGACGAGGTCCTCGCCGAGCTGCCGCCCGACGCGACGCCGGTGATCGGCGCGCTCGACACGCAGGACGGGGTCGCCTTCACGCGCGCCGACCTGCTCGGGGCCTCCGCGGAGACACCGGGCATCGCCCCGGTCGACCTCGCGCACCTGCTGTTCACGTCGGGATCCACCGGCGTACCCAAGGGCGTGATGATCACCCACGACACGGTGCTCGCGTTCGTCGACTGGGCGGTGCGCCACTACGGCACGAAGCCCGGCGACCGCGTCTCCGGGCACCCGCCGCTGCACTTCGACCTGTCGACCTTCGACATCTACGGGACGCTGTCCGCCGGCGCCGAGCTGCACCTCGTGCCGGCGTCCCTGGGCGTCGACCCGCGGGCCACCGCGGCGTTCATCCGCGACCGGGCGCTCACGCAGTGGTTCTCGGTGCCCAGCGTGCTGACCTACCTGGCCCGCTTCGAGGCCGTCGCGCAGGACGACTTCCCGGCCCTCGAGCGGCTCCTGTGGTGCGGCGAGGTGCTGCCGACCCCGGTGCTCGCGCACTGGATGCGCCGGCTGCCCCACGTGCGTTTCTCCAACCTCTACGGGCCGACCGAGGCCACGATCGCGTCGAGCGTCTACGACGTGCCGGAGGTCCCCGCCGACGAGACGGTGCCGGTCCCCATCGGGCGGGCCTGCGACGGCGAGGAGCTCCGCGTGCTCGACGAGTCGATGGCGCCGGTGCCCCCGGGCGAGATCGGCGACCTGTGGATCGGCGGCGCCGGGCTCTCACCGGGCTACTGGCGCGACCCGGAGAAGACCGCGGCGGCGTTCCGCCCGGACCCCTCCGGTGAGCGGCTCTACCGCACCGGCGACCTCGCGCGGGTGGACGACCGGGGCGTGACGCACTTCCTGGGGCGCGCCGACTCGCAGATCAAGAGCCGGGGCTACCGGATCGAGCTCGGCGAGATCGAAGCGGCTCTCGCCACCGTGCCGGGGATCCGTGAGCTGGCCGTGGTCGGCGTCGATACCGGCGGCTTCGAGGGCACGACGATCTGCTGCGCGTACTCGGTGGCCGAGGGGCACGTCCTGCCCGCCACCGACGTGCGCCGCCAGGTCGGCGAGCTCGTGCCGAAGTACATGGTCCCGGCGCGGTGGGCCGAGATGGACGACCTGCCCCACAACGTCAACGGGAAGATCGACCGGCCGGCGCTGCGGGAGCACTTCGCGCCCGTGGGTGCCGCGACAGGAGGACGCTGACGATGCCCGACGCCACCACCGGTGCGTTGACCGACCAGCTCACCGACCTCGTCCGAGACCGGCTCGGAGTCGAGGTGCCGTCCTCGGACACCGACCTCGTCGCCGACGGCCTGCTGGACTCCCTGGCCCTGGTCACGCTCATCGTCGGGATCGAGGACACGTTCGGCTGCAGGCTGCCGCTCGACGACTTCGACATCGACCGCTTCCGCAGCGTCGACGCGATGGCCGCGTTCCTCACCGAGAGCGGGGTGACCGCGTGAGCGCGCCCACGGCGGACCAGGCCGACCTCGGCGAGATCGACGGGCACCTCTCGGCGGTGCTCGAGGCGCTCAGCGCGCCCCCGGCCGACCGCGACCCCCTGCTGTGGGCCGCGCACGAGGCCGCGCTGTGCGCCCGGGAGCTGCTCGCGATGCGCACCGGCGGCGACGAGGCCGACTGGGCCTCGGTGCTCGCGTCGGCGCGGGCCTCGATGGCCGCGGTGTCGTACGCCCGCCGGGAGGCCGGTTCCTGAAGCCGCCGCGGGCCGCTCGTAGGCTCGCGCCGTGATCGTCGGCCTGACCTTCGCGGTCCTCGCGCTCGCCCTGGCGTGGGCGCTGTGGTGCGCGGTCTCCGCGGCCGTCGGCCAGGCCCCGACGATCCGGCACCGCGTCGGGCTGCTGGTGCTCGAGGCCGTCGCGCTCGTGCAGGCGCTGGTGCTCGTCGTCGGGCTCGTCGTGCTGGGCGGGCGGACGACCGGCGCCGTCGTCGAGATCGTCGGCTACCTGATCGCGACCCTGGTGGTCCTCCCGATCGGGGCGGCGCTGGCCCACGGCGAGCGCACCCGGTACGGCTCGGTGGTGCTCGCGGTCGCGGGCGTCACGCTCGCCGTGCTCTCCCTGCGGACCGGGCAGGTCTGGACGGTGACGGGTGCCTGAGCGTCGCTTGAGCGCCGGCCCGGGCCGCGTGCTGCTCGTCGTCTACGTCGTCTTCGCGATCTCGGCCGGTGCCCGGGCGCTGTACCAGATCGCGGTGCAGTTCGAGCGCGCGCCGGAGGCCTACCTGCTCTCGGCGTTCGCCGCCGCCGTCTACCTGGTCGCCGCGGTCGCGCTCGGGCGGGGCGCCCGCCGGGTCGCCCTGGTGGCGGTGGTCGTGGAGCTCGTCGGCGTGCTCGGGATCGGGACGCTGTCGCTGCTGCGCCCGGAGGACTTCCCCGACCCGACGGTGTGGTCGGACTTCGGCATCGGCTACGGCTTCGTCCCCGTCGTTCTCCCGATCCTGGGCCTGCTCTGGATCCGTCGCGTCTCGCCCACGTGAGCAGTTGGCGCCCCTATCAGGGCGCCAACTGCTCGCGGAGGAGGTCGGTGAACGCCTCGGGCTGCTCCAGGTTCGGGTAGTGCGCGGCGTCGGGAATCTCCACGACGCGGCCGTCCGGTGCTTCCGCCGCCAGCTCCCGGGCCAGGCGCCGGTGGTCGGGCCAGTCGAGCTCGCCGACCACCGCGAGGACGGGCACCGCCAGCGCCGTCGAGCGCTCGCGGGCGTCCGGCACCGGCGTCGGCGGCACCGGCGGGCCGTCGGGGACGTGGCGCTGCAGCGTCGTCCGGACCATGGCGCGGACGTGGTCGATCACGGCGGGCTCGATGTCGGCGAGCGCACGGTCCGGGCCGGAGCTCAGCCGCAGGAAGATCTCCACCCACGCGTCGGGGTCGCGCTCCTGCTCCGCGCGGGCCCAGCGGGCGAACAGGTCGAGGATCGCGGGGTCGCGGAACTCGGGCTCCCCCGCGCCCGCACCGCTGACGACGAGCCGGTCGACCAGCTCGGGCGCCTCGAGCGCGACGTCGACGGCGGTGCGCGCGCCGAGCGAGATGCCCACGAGCGCCGCCGGCCCCGTGTCGAGGGCGCGCAGGAGGGCGACGACGTCGTCGGCGTGGCGGAACGGCGAGTCGGGGGTCGGCGACCACCCGTGCCCGCGCAGGTCGGGGACGACGACGCGGCGGCGGCGCGCGAGCTCGGCGACCTGGGGCTCCCAGAGCCGGTGGTCGAGGGCGCCGGCGTGCAGGAGCACGACGGGCGGGCCGTCGCCGCGGTCGAGGTGGTGCAGCATGACACCCAAGGTGTCATGTCTCGGCCACTGTGACAACATGGGTGTCATGACCGACCCCGGGGCCCGGCTGGCCGAGGTGTTCGACGTGCTCGGCCCGCTCTACCGCCGCGGCGTGCGGGCCGTGGAGCGCGAGGGCGGCATGCCGGTGGGCGTGCGCGCGGTGCTCGACGCGCTGGCGGGGTGCGGCGCGACGACGGTGCCGGCGCTCGGGCGCACGCTCATGCTGAGCCGGCAGTTCGTGCAGCGCTCGGTCGACGACGCCGCCGGCCGGGGCTGGGTGCGCACGCGGGAGAACCCGGCGCACCGCCGCTCGGTGCTCGTGGAGCTGACGGAGGCCGGGGACGAGGTGCTCGCCGACGTGCGCGACGGCGAGCGCCGCGAGCTCGCGGCGGCCGCCGCCGACCTCGATCCCGCCGACCTCGACGCCTGCCTGCGCGTGCTCCGGACCCTGAGCGCCCGTCTGCTGGACCACCCGATGTGAGCGGAATCCCCGGCGATGGCCGGGAAGTCCGCTCACGGAGGCCGGTCAGCCCAGCCCGGTGCCCGCGACGCCCCGGCGCCAGTAGCCGTCGAGGTCGACGGCGGCGGTGGGGAGCAGCGCGCGCAGGCGCCGGCGCACGGGGCGCAGCGCGCCGGCCTCGGCACCCATCCACGCGAACCCCTCCCCCGCCGGCGGGGTGAAGGCCGCGACGGCGTCGTCGAGCAGGGTCGTCGTGCCCGGCGCGGCGCCGTCACGGTGGCGCCAGTCGACCGTCACGTGCGCCGGCAGGTCGCCCAGATAGGCCTCCTCGACGGCGTCGGCGACCTCCACGACGACGTGCACGGGCACCGTCGGCAGCTGGTCGATCCAGCGCGCCAGTGCCGGCAGCGCGGTCTCGTCGCCGCCGAGCAGGTACCAGGCGCGCGGCGCGACGACGGCGCTCGACCGCGGCCCGTAGATCCACAGGGCACCCCGCGGGTCCTCGGCCCACGTCCCGGCGAGCCCGCCGCCGTGGCGCACGAGGTCGACGTCGACCGTCCCCGCGGCGGGATCGAGGCGGCGCAGCGTGTACTCGCGGTACGGCCGGGGCGCGCCCGCCGGCGGGGCGACCAGTCCCCGCGCGGAGAACTGCGGCTCGGGCGGCTCCTCTCCCGGCGCCGGCGGGAAGAAGAGCTTCGCGTGGTCGGTCGGGCCCGTGACGGGCAGGTCGTGCAGGTCACCGGCCAGGCGCACGCGGCGGATCCGCGGGGTCACGTCGAGCACCTCGACGACCTCGACACGTCGCGGCCGCCGGGCGTGCTCGGAGTGCTCGACGTGCGAGACGACCGGGGCGTCGCGGACCACCATGCCCGCCACGCTAGCGAGCGGCCCCGCGGGGACCGCCGGCACGGCTCACGCCGTCCGCTCCGGCGACGCGGTGAACATCGCGAGGATACCGCGCGGCGCGTCGTCGCCGAACATCAGCCCGTAGAGCTCGGAGCCGTCGGTGGCGGCTGCCTCGCCGCGGACGAACATCGCCTCCTCGTACGCGGCGAGCGCGGCCTCGACGTCGTCTGGGTGTGCGGCGAGCACCAGGCCGAGCTCGGCCCCGTCCTCCATCGCGATGTTCGCGCCCTCGCCGTTCGGGGGCGCGAGGTGGGCGGCGTCGCCGACGAGCGTCACGCCCGGCACCCGATCCCACCGGTGCCCGATCGGCAACGTGTGCAGGGGGCGCAGCACGGGGTCGGTGTCGCTGTCGGTGATCAGCGCCGTGAGCTCCGGCGCCCAGCCCGCGAACTCCCGCGCGACGGCCGCCGTGGCCGCCGCCGGGTCGTCGAAGTCGATCCCGCGGAACCACTCCCGCGGCCGGGCCAGCGCGACGTAGGTGTGCAGGGTCCCGCCGCTCTCCCGGTGGGCCTGGATGCCCTGGCCCGGCGCCAGCGCCATGAGCGAGCCGCCGCCGACGACCGCCGCCGCCGCCGGATGGCGGGTGTCGCCGTCGTGCAGCCAGGTCTCGACGAAGGAGCAGCCGCTGTACTCCGGGATCGCGGCGGAGAGCAGCGGACGGACCCGCGACCACGCGCCGTCGGCGCCGACGAGCAGCTCCGTGGTGACGCTCGTGCCGTCGGCGAGGGCGACCTCGTGGCGTCCTCCGCCGAGCGGGCGCACCGCGCTGACCTTGTGGCCCCAGCGGACGGCACCCGCCGGCAGGGAGTCGAGCAGGAGGCGGCGGAGCTCGGCGCGCTGCACCTCCGGGCGCCCACCCTCTCCATCGTCGGGCACGTCCAGCAGGACGGTGCCGTCCGGCTCCAGGACGCGCATCGCCTCGCGGCCCTCGAGGACGAGCGCGCGGAACGGCTCGGTGAGGCCAGCCGCCTCGAGGGCGGGCTGGCCGTTCCCGGCGTGGATGTCGAGCATCCCGCCCTGGGCGCGCGACGTCGGCGAGGGTTCGGCCTCGTAGACCGTGACCCCGACGCCGTGGACGTGCAGGACGCGGGCCAGGACGAGCCCGCCGAGGCCGGCGCCGATGATCGTGACGTGGGTGGTGGTCATGGTGGCTACCCGTCTCTGGAATGTCGTTCCAGGACAAAGATTGGAACGCCGCTCCAGAGATGTCAAGATGAGGCATGGCACGGCGGACGGAGGCGCTCTCCCGCGCGCGGATCGTGGACGCGGCGGTGGAACTGCTGGACGCCGCCGGCGAGGGCGGACTGACGTTCCGGGCCCTCTCCGAGCGGCTCGCGACCGGCCCCGGCGCGATCTACTGGCACGTCGCGAACAAGGACGAGCTGCTGGCCGCCGCGACGGACGCGGTGGTGGACGCCGCGCTGGCCGACGAGCCCTGCGTCGCATCCCCGCGCGACGCCGTCCGCGCGGTCGCCCTCGGCCTGTTCGACGCGATCGACGAGCACCCCTGGGTCGCGGGGCAGCTCTCCGCCGGCTCCTGGCAGGCGACGGCACCCCGCATCTTCGAGAGCGTCGGCCGGCAGGTCCGTGCCCTGGGTGTGCCGCAGCGCGAGTGGTTCACGGTGGCGTCGGTGGTGGTGCAGTACATCCTCGGCGCCGCCGCGCAGAACGCCGCGAACGCCCGAATCCTCGGCCCGGACGTCGACCGCGGGGAGTTCCTCGGCACGGTGGCGTCGACGTGGGAGGAGCTCGACCCCGAGGACTACGCGTTCACCCGCACCGTCGCCGACCAGATGCGCGAGCACGACGACCGCGAGCAGTTCCTCGCGGGGATCGACCTCGTGCTCACCGGCGTCACGACGACCCACCCACCGCGCTAGTCGCGCACCCGGTAGCGCAGGTGGACGGCGCCGCTCGGGAACCGGCGCTCGCCGACGAGCTCGAGTGACCGGCGCAGGCCGTCGGGGAGGAAGCGCGTCCCGCCGCCGACGACGACCGGGAGCACCACCGGCGCGATCTCGTCGACCAGGCCGGCCGCGAGCGCCGCCGACGCGAGCCCCGGCCCGTCGACGGTGACGTCACCGGCCTCCTTGAGCACCTTCACGGCGTCGGCGTCGAACTCCCGCTCGATCCGCGTCCGGGCGCTGGAAACCGCCTCGAGCGTCCGGGAGTAGACGATCTTGTCGGCGGCCTGCCAGGTGCGGGCGAACTCCGCCATCTCCGGCGGCTCGTCCGGCAGCTCGTGGGCGGTCTCCCAGAACACCATCGTCTCGTACATCCGCCGCCCGTAGAGGAACGTGCCGACGTCGCGGACGGACTCCTCCATGGCCCGGTGGAGCTCCAGGTCCTCGGTGATGCCCCAGCCGAACTCGCCCTCGGCGTCGGCGGTGTAGCCGTCGAGCGTGGTCATCATCGAGTAGATCAACCGACCCATCGGCCCTGCTCCGATCTGGTTGCGTTCTGCAAGTGGTCCGGAGCGTAGCGGTTCGTGCTACATCTCGGGAATGCTTCACGACCTCGTCGACGCGGTCGGCGCCGAGCACGTGGTGGCGGGCGACGACCCGAGGGTCGCCGACCTCTGCCGCGACGAGGCGCTCGGCGTCCCCGCCGGCAAGCCCGCGTACGTGGTGTGGCCCGCGGACCGCGACGAGGTCGCGGCCGTCGTCCGGGTCGCGCGGTCGACCGGGGCGAGCGTGACGGCGCGCGGGGCGGGCACGGGCCTGTCCGGCGCCGCGACGCCCGACGACGGTGCCGTGCTCGTGTCGTTCGCGCGCATGGACCGCGTCCTCGAGGTCGACCCGGTCGACGCCGTGGCCGTGGTCCAGCCCGGCGTCACGCTCGGCGACCTCGACGCGGCCGCGGGCGAGCACGGGCTGACCTACCCGGTGCACCCGGGCGAGCTCTCCGCGTCGGTCGGCGGCACGGTCGCGACGAACGCGGGCGGGATGCGCGCGGTGCGCTACGGCGTCACCCGCGCGCACGTGCTCGGGCTGGAGGCGGTGCTCGCCGACGGGTCGGTCGCGCGCACCGGGGGGCGGCTGGTGAAGGTGTCGTCGGGCTACGACCTCACCCAGCTGCTGATCGGCTCCGAGGGCACGCTGGCGCTGGTCACCGAGGTCGTCGTCCGGCTGCACCCGCAGCTGCCCGCGCGGCGCACGGTGCTGGCCCCGTTCCCGTCGGCCGAGGCGGTGACCGCCGCGGTCGGGCAGGTGCTGGCGTCCGGGCTCGCGCCCTCGGTGTGCGAGTACCTCGACGGCCCGACGATGCGGGCGGTCTGCGACGCCGCCGACCTCACGCTGGGCCTGCCCGACGACCTCGTCGACGCCGACCACCTGCTGGTCGAGCTCGCCGGCCGGCGCCAGGAGCGGGTCGACGAGGACGCCGAGGAGCTCGCGGCCCTGCTCGGCGCGGCCGGCGCCGCCGACGTCTTCGACCTGGCCGCGGGTTCGGCGCGCCGGCTGGTCGAGGCGCGGGAACGGGCGTTCTGGGCGGTGAAGGCGGCGGGCGCCGACGAGATCGTCGACCTCGTCGTGCCCCGGTCGGCGATGGCGACGTTCCTGGCCCGTGCCCGCGCCGCCGGCGACGCCCACGGCGCCCGGGTGCTGGGCTGCGGCCACGCGGGCGACGGCAACGTCCACCTCGCCGTCTTCCAGTCCGACCCCGCGCGGCTGGCCGCGACGCTGCACGACGTGTTCGCCGCCGGTGTCGCGCTGGGCGGTGCGATCTCCGGTGAGCACGGGGTCGGACGCGCCAAGGCCGGACACCTCGCCGACCTCGGCGACCCCGTCGCGCTCGACGTCGTCCGACGGGTCCGGGCGGCCCTCGACCCGGACGGCACGCTCAACCCCGGCTGCGGGCTGCGCCGCTAGGGTGACCGCCGTGGCGGAGCTGGTCATCGCCCGCAACCCCGACCCGGGGTCGTCGCTGGGCTACCTGATCTGGCTGCCGCTCGGCGACGGCCTGGTGTTCCGCACCTCGGACACGTGGCCGCGCACCAAGGCGCTGTACTGCCACCCGGCCGAGCCCGAGGAGTGGCCGGCCGACCCCGACGTCGTCGAACGGACCCCGTTGCGCTCGTGCGCCCGGCGCGGCGCCGCCATCGACGTCGTGCTCGACCGCTCCCGCGAGAACCGGTCCCAGATCGTCTACACGCGCGGCCGCGGGCGCGACATGGTGTTCTGGCAGTCCCCACGCACGCGCAAGCAGGCCCGGCCCCAGGTCCGGACGCCCACCGCGCGGCCCGCGGGCCTGGACGACGACGGGATCGAGATCGTCGTCGACGCCCACGAGCGCTACCCGTACACGTTCTCCGCCCAGCGGGCGGGCACCGTCCGGCGGACGCTCCCGGCCGGCGACTACGGCGTCGTCCTCGACGGGACGCTGGTGGCCTCGGTCGAGCGCAAGTCGCTGTCGGACCTCATCTCCAGCGTCGCGAGCGGGCGGCTGCGCTTCGCGCTGGGCGAGCTCGCGGCGCTGCCGCGGGCGGCCGTCGTCGTCGAGGACCGGTGGTCGCGGGTGTTCGCCCAGCGCCACGTCCGTCCCGCGCGGGTCGCCGACTCCCTCGCGGAGCTGCAGGTGCGGTGGCCCGCCGTCCCGATCGTCTTCGCCGAGACGCGGCCGCTGGCCGAGGAGTGGGCCTACCGCTATCTCGCCGCCGCGCTGGCGTGGGCCCGCGACGAGCACGCCATCGGTGCCCGCCTCCCCGGCGCGGCCCCGGAGCTGCCGGCGGGGACGGCACCCGAGCCGTCCACCGCCGAGGTCCGCGCGTGGGCGCGGGACCAGGGCATCGACGTGCCGGACCGGGGCCGGCTGCGGCCCGAGGTCTGGGCGCGCTACCGGGAGGCACACGGTTGCCCCGACGCGGCCGCCGACCGAGACTCGTGAGCATGGGCAACGATCCCGAGGTCCTCGTCATCGGGGCCGGCTTCGCCGGGCTCTACACGATCCACCGGCTCCGCGGGCTCGGGATCGCCGTCCACGGGCTGGAGGCGGCCGACGACGTCGGCGGCACCTGGTACTGGAACCGCTACCCCGGAGCCCGGTGCGACTCCGAGAGCTACTACTACTGCTACTCCTTCTCCCGCGAGCTGGAGCAGGAGTGGGAGTGGTCCGAGCGCTACCCCGGCCAGGCGGAGATCCTCTCCTACCTCGAGCACGTGGCCGACCGGTTCGACCTGCGGCGGTCCTTCTCGTTCTCGACCCGCGTCGTCGCGGCGGAGTGGGACGGCGACCGGTGGGTGGTCGACACCGCGGACGGCACGCGGTGGACCTGCCGGTGGCTGGTGACCGCGGTCGGCTGCCTGTCGTCGGCGAACGTCCCGGACATCCCGGGGCTCGAGTCCTTCGCCGGGACCTGGCACCACACCGGGCAGTGGCCGCACGAGGGTGTCGACGTCACGGGGCAGCGGGTCGGCGTCGTCGGCACCGGGTCGACGGGTATCCAGGCGATCCCGGTGCTCGCGGCGGCCGCCGGGCACCTGACGGTGTTCCAGCGGACGGCGAACTTCTCGATCCCCGCCCGCAACGCGCCGCTCTCGGCCCCCGAGGCGGCGGCGTACAAGGCGGACTACCCGTCGATCCGCGCCGTCCAGCAGGCCTCGACGAACGGGCACCCGTTCGTCGTCAGCGACGTCGACACGCTGGCCCTGCCCTCCGACGAACGCCGCGACCTGTTCGAGCGGGCCTGGGAGCGCGGCGGGCTGCGCTTCCGCGCCGCGGTGCGCGACGTGCTCACCGACCCCGCCGTCAACGAGCAGGCCTCCGACTTCATCCGCTCGAAGATCCGCTCGACGGTGCGCGATCCCGAGGTCGCCGAGACGCTGCTCCCGCGCGACCACCCCTTCGCGACCAAGCGCCCGCCGATCGACACCGAGTACTTCGAGACCTACAACCGCCCGAACGTGACGCTGGTCGACGTGCGGGCCGACCCGATCGCGGAGATCACGCCGGACGGGGTGCGCCTCGCGTCCGGCGCGGAGCACGGGCTCGACGTGCTGGTCTTCGCCACCGGCTTCGACGCGCTGTCGGGGCCGTTGCTGCGGCTCGGGATCCGCGGTCGCGACGGGGTCGCGCTCGCCGACGCGTGGGCCGAGGGCGCCGCGACGTACCTGGGGCTCGGCGTCGCCGGGTTCCCGAACCTGTTCACGATCACCGGCCCGGGCAGCCCGTCGGTGCTGACGAACATGCCGACCTCGATCGAGCAGCACGTGGACTGGATCGCCGACCTCGTTGCGCACCTGCGGGCCCGCGACCTCGACGCCGAGCCGACGCCGGACGCGCAGGAGCGGTGGGCCGAGCACGTGCGCGAGGCGGCGGACGCGACGCTGCTCCCGCAGGCGGCGAGCTCCTGGTACCTGGGCGCGAACGTGCCGGGCAAGCCCCGCGTCTTCCTGCCCTACGCCGGCGGCTTCGCGCGGTACCGGGAGATGTGCGACGCCGAGGCGGGCGCGGGGTATCCGGGCTTCGCACTCCGGGAGCGGCAGGAGCGGGCGAGCGCCTGACGGCGCGGGTGTTCTGTGACGCCGTCGCCGGTGATCAGGAGCGCGTGGTGCACCGGGGCGCGCGGACCGGAGTCGATGACGCGCCCGTGATCTCCGGTGAGGGCTTGCGGCCCGGGTGAGCGCCGGCGAGAGGCGCTCTGCGCGTGATCCGGACGGTTGGCGACCTGCCGAACGTGCTCCTCGCGTGTCGTGCCGCGGTGCTCGCGCGGCGTGCGGCGATGCTCGCGCCCCGTCGTCCCCGGCTCGGCGTGTCGCGCCGGCGAGCATGTGGCGATCCTGGCGTCACACGCCAGGAAAGCCGCATTCCTCGCACACCCCGGGCGCCGGTGTGCCCCTCGCCGCGACGAAGGCCCGGGTGATCGTGGTGGCTTTCCTGACGTTCAGCGTCAGCGTGGACGCCAGGCTGACACGCCCACCCCGGACCACGACGTCAGGCCGTCTGGAGGGCCGGGCGGTCGGGGTGGTCGGCGCGGACCACGAGGTCGGCGACGGCGACGGGGTCGACCTCGTCCTCGTAGCGGGCGTAGGCGGGCAGGGTCCAGGCCTCGTCGGCCGGGGTGCGCCGCTGCAGCACGGTGGCCGACAGGGCGAGGTGCACGGTCAGGTCGGCCGGCAGGCCCCGCCCGAGGAGCAGGGGGCCGTCGACCACCACGACACCGGACTCGGGCAGCGCGACCCGCTCCGCGCGCACGGCCCGGTCGACGTCGACGTCCCAGAAGCGGGGCAGCACCTGCCCGCTGCCGCCGGGCTCGACCGGTGCGAGGACCTCGCGCACGAGCGCGCCGGCGTCGAGCCAGTCGTCGTAGAACGCGTCCGGGTCGGTGCGCCCGCGTTCGAGGCGCACCGACGCCGGGCGCAGGTAGTCCCACGCGGAGACCCGCACGACGGGCCGCGAGCGCACCCGCAGCGGATCGACCAGCGCGTCGGCGAGCACGTCGGGACGCGCGGGCGGCGCGCCGTCGACGAGCACCCGGACGCGGCCCGGCGCGGCACGGTCGATCGCCGCGACGAGCTCGGCGGCGAGGGCCTCGGGGGTCAGCGGACGGATGGGCACCCGTCCCAGGGTGCCCTCAGGCCTGGGCGGCGTTGCGGATGGTGTCCTGGCCCGCGTGGTCCTCGGACGCCTCGTCGGCCTCGTCGGCCTCGGGCGGCCGCGGGTGCATGGTCAGCAGCGCGATGAACGAGACGACCGCACAGCCGATGATGTAGATCGAGATCCAGAAGCTGGACTTCGTCGCGCCGAGGATCGCCGCCGCGATGAGCGGCGCCGGGCCGCCCGCGGTGATCGAGGCCAGCTGGTAGCCGAGGCCGGCGCCGGTGTAGCGGATGCCGGTGCCGAAGCTCTCGGAGATCAGCGCCGCCTGCGGCCCGTACATCATGTCGTGGAAGATCAGGCCGAGGATCATGCCCAGCAGCACCAGCGGGGCCACCTTGGTGTCCAGCAGCGCGAAGTACGGGAACGCGTAGAGCCCGGTGAGCACGACGCCCACCCCGTAGACGAGCCGTCGGCCGATCCGGTCGGAGAGCCAGCCGAAGAACGGGACGCTGATGATCCCGATGCAGGCGGCGACGATGAGGTAGAGCAGCAGGTCGCTGCGCTCGAGCTTGAGCTGCTGGGTGCCGTAGACCAGCACGAACGACGTGAACAGGTAGAACGGCCCCTGCTCGGCGGTGCGCACGAACATCGCCTTGAGCACGTCGCGCCACTGGGTGCGCAGGGTGTCGGCCAGCGGCAGCTTGACGGTCTTGCCCGCGGTCTTGATCTGGGCGAACGCCGGCGACTCGAGCACCGAGAGCCGCACCCACAGGCCGATCCCGACGAGCACGATGCTCGCGATGAACGGCACCCGCCAGCCCCACTCGAGGAACTCGGGGCCGGAGAAGAAGTAGACGACCGCGGTGCCGAGCGCGAGCCCGATCGGCACGCCGGCCTGCGGCCACGACGCCATGAGGCCGCGCTGCTTGCGCGTCCCCCACTCCATCGACATGAGCACCGAGCCGCCCCACTCACCGCCGACGCCGATGCCCTGCAGCACGCGCAGCAGGGTCAGCAGGACCGGGGCGAGCACCCCGATCGAGGCGTAGGTGGGCAGGCAGCCGATCAGCACCGTCGCGCCACCCATGAGCAGCAACGTCGCCACCAGGCTGTACTTGCGCCCGATCCGGTCGCCGTAGTGGCCGAAGATCGCGGCGCCGATGGGGCGCGCCGCGAACCCGACGAACTGCGTCGAGAACGCGAGCAGGACGCCGCCGGTCTCCGAGTTGGCGAAGAACAGCGGACCGAACACCAGCGCGGCGGCGGTGTTGTACAGGAAGAAGTCGTACCACTCGATCGTGGTGCCGACGGTGCTCGCGACGACCGCGCGGCGCTTGAGCGCCCGACGGTCGGCTCCGGCCGGGAGTGTGCTCATGCCGGACCATGTTCGCGATCACACTCACGCAGGGCAATACCTCAGGTGCCCCGAGTGACTGGTCCGTTCAGGTCAGATCACCGAGAAGCGGTCCGTCAGTTGCTCTCCGTCATCACGCGAGATGACGCAACTGACCTGCCGTCCTCCGGACGTGCCACCGGCCGACCGCGGGTCGGCGAACGCGGCCCGGCTCGGGACGACGGCCATCATGTGGAGGTCCTCGCGGTCGACACCGCTGGCGTTGGGCACCAGCAGGTCGGAGTCCTGGTAGAGCGCGCAGTAGGCGCGCCCGAAGTCGGCCAGCGCGGCCTCGCCCGGGTAGGACACCGGGCGACCCTCGCCGACCGGGGAGGTCGCCGCGACCACCTCGACGTCGTGCGGGTTGCCGCACTGCGCGTCGGCGTCCGCACCGAACCCGGGGCCGGCCGCGAGCCGGCCGCGCGCGCACTGGCCCTCGAACAGGGTGAACTGCCCGAGGTCGCCGTCCGGCCCGTAGGTCAGGACGTCCGGCTCGGCGACGAACGGGCGCCAGCCGCCGAGCAACGCGCCGACGAGCAGCACCACCAGGACGGCCACCACCGCCCCGGCGACCAGCGCCCCCTGCTGCGACGCGACCCGGCGCGCCGCCTCCCGGACGCTCAGTTCTCCTGCTCCACGCGCAGCGCCTCCTCCTCGGCGGTCCCCGGCTCGCGGTCGATGGCGGCGACCTCGCCGATCGCGTCGTCGGCCGGCAGACCCGTGGGCTCGGCGTCGCCGTTCGCCGAGGACAGCCCGAGCTCGACCTCGCGGCCGGCCTCGGCGAGCTGCTCGTCCGCGGCGACCCCGTCGCCGCCCTGCGCGTCCAGGACCGCGCCGCCCCCGACGCCGTCCACGGCGTTGGCCGGGTCGTCGATCGACTCGTCGAGGTCGTCGATGGGCGTGGCGGCCACCGGCTGCGCGGGCGGCTCCTCCTCGCCGACGTCCGGCTCCTCCTGCGGGAGCCGCTCGTCGATCGTCGCGTCCTCGGTCTCCCACTCCTGCGTGCCGCCGAGGCGGACGTCGCGGCTGTAGCCCTCGGGGGCGTCCATGCCGTCCTCGAGCGGGTCGGCGTCCAGACGGTCCTCGTCCAGGATGACCGCCGGCTCGTCGCCCAGGTCCGTCGTGTCGTTCTCGACGGCGGCCTCGGTCGGGTCCACGAACTGCTCGCTCACGCGTCCTCGCTCCTCGTCACGGCAGCGGCGGACATCCTCCGCCGTCGGGGAGCGGTTCCCGTCACCGGGTCCCCTCAAGCGCGCACCGCGACCGCGTGACGGGCCCGCGCGACGAGCGGCGGTGATCGAAGTACCGATACGGACGCTGAGTGTCAGTGAAGGCACTTCGCTGACACACCTCAGCCGCGGATGCGCGTGGTGCCCTCGCCCCACTCCTTGGCGCGGAGCTCGAACTTCTGGATCTTCCCGGTCGACGTCTTGGGGAGCTCGTCGACGATCTCGACGTCGCGGGGCGCCTTGTAGCGGGCGATGGCGCCCTTGACGTGCTCGATGATCGCGTCGGGTTCCGCGGACTGCCCGGAGCGCAGGATGACGAAGGCCTTGGGGCGCTCGCCCCACGTCTCGTCGGGCACGCCGACCACGGCGGCCTCGAGGACCGCGGGGTGGGAGAGCACAGCCTGCTCGACCTCGACGGTGGAGATGTTCTCGCCGCCGGAGATGACGACGTCCTTGGCGCGGTCGCGCAGCTCGACGTAGCCGTCGGGGTGCATCACGCCGAGGTCGCCGGAGTGGTACCAGCCGCCGGCGAACGCCTTGGCCGTCGCGTCCGGGTCACGGAAGTAGCCGGACATGACGTTGTTGCCCTGCATGACGATCTCGCCCATCGTCGCGCCGTCGCGGGGCACGTCGACCAGCCGGACCGACGCCCAGTCGGTCACGTCCTCGCCGAGGGGTTCGACGACGCGCAACGGCTCGGTCTGCAGCATCCCGACGCCCTGGCGCGCCTGCAGCTTCGCCCGCTCGTGCTCCTCCAGCCCGCGCCAGTCCTCCTGCCACTGGCACACCGAGTACGGCCCGTAGGTCTCGGTGAGCCCGTAGACGTGCACGATCCGGAAGCCCATCTTCTCCATCTCGAGGATGGTCGTCGGGCTCGGCGGGGCGCCGGCGGTGGTGACGACGAGCGCGTAGTCCAGGGTGCGCGCCTCGGCCGCGTTCATGATCGTCGTGACGACGGTCGGGGCGCCGTTGAGGTGGGTGACCCGGTGCTCGCCGATCAGCTCCCAGATGCGGTCACCGCGCACCTCGCGCAGGCACACGTGCGTGCCGCCGATCGCCGTGACGGCCCACGGGGTGCACCAGCCGTTGCAGTGGAACATCGGCAGCGTCCACAGGTAGACGCTCGACGGGTCGTGGTACGAGTGCACGATCTCGCCGAAGGAGTTCAGGTACGCGCCGCGGTGGTGGTACTGCACGCCCTTCGGGCGCCCGGTGGTGCCCGACGTGTAGTTGATGCTGATCGTCGAGCGCTCGTCGTCCACCGCCCACGGCAGGTCCTCGCCCTCGTCGCCGCGCGCCAGCAGGTCGTCCCACGTCGCGCCGGCCACGGACGTCCCGGCGTCCGGGCCCTGCGGGTCGACGAGGGTGACGATCTCGCGCACCGTCTCCAGCGAGTCGGCGATCGGCTCGACCGTGCCGCGCAGCGCCGAGTCGACCACGAGCACGGTCGCCTGCGCGTGGTCGAGGATGTAGCGCACCTCCTCGCTCGACAGGCGGGTGTTGACCGCGACGAGCACCGCGCCCGCCAGCGGCACCCCGAAGTGCGCGACCAGCATCGGCGGCACGTTGGGCAGCAGGCACGCGACGCGGTCCCCGGGCCCGACACCGCTCGCCCGCAGCCCGCGCGCGAGGCGCTGGGCCGCTGCGGCGAACTGCGCGTAGGAGATCCGCTCGCCGCCGTGGACGATCGCCGTCTTGTCCGGGTAGACGTCCGCCGAGCGGCGCAGGAACGACAGCGGCGTCAGTTCGGTGATCCACGTCTGCGAGGAGTCCGCCATGCCCCGATCCTGGCAGCACTCACCCTGGTTCGGCACCGGATGCGCGCGCCCGGCCCGGGTGGTCGCGTGGTCGGGACGGGGACCTCAGTGCCCGCGGGCGGACACCGCGTAGTCCGGGGGCGCGTCGGAGCCCGGCGCGGTCGGGAGCCCGACCGCGGCCCATGCCCGGAAGCCGCCGACGACGTCGGTGGCGCGGTGCAGGCCGATCTCCTGCAGGGCGGCCGCGGCCAGGGAGGACGTGTAGCCCTCGGAACAGAGCACGATCCACCGCCGGTCGTGGTCGGTCGCCTCGGCGATGCGGGCCTCGCAGGTCGGGTCGAGGCGCCACTCCAGGTGGTTGCGCTCGATGACCAGCGCGCCGGGCACCGTGCCCTCGTCGAGGCGCTGCCAGCCCGGCCGGATGTCGACGAGCAGCGCGCCGTCGTCGACGGCCGCGGCGGCCTCGCTCGGGCCGAGCCGCGCCAGGCGCTCCCGGGCCCGGGCGAGCAGCGTGTCGACGGCGCTCATGCGGAGATCATCTCACTCCGGCGACTGTCCGGGCGCGACCAGCTCGGAGCGCACGCGGCGCAGCACCCCGCCCTCGACGCCGTAGTACGACATCGCCGACAGCGGCGGCGAGTACGCGTGGACGCTGACCGCGGTCCCGGCCGCGCGGTTGCTGACGTCGTGCACGTGCCCGAGGCCGAAGGCGACGCTGCGGCCCGGGTCGAGCACCCGGCGGCGCAGGCCGGGGCCGCGGGCGGGCACCTCCTCGGCGGGGCAGGTGCCGTCGTCCTCGCTGCCCGCACTCCAGCGCCACTCGGTCAGCGCGCCGCGCACGACGGTCAGCGCGCCGAGCGACCCGCCGTGGTCGTGCAGCTCGGCGGCCTGGTCGGTGGCCCAGGAGATGAGCCAGACGTCGAGGTGCTCGTCGGCGTGCAGGCGCCGGGACCAGCGGTGCACGGGGTCGACCTCGACGGTGTGGCCGCCGGCGTCGACCTCGGCGGCGACCTCGCGGGTGAGGGCGACGAGGTCGGCGAGGCTCGCGGGCGTCGGGCCGTCCTGCCAGCGGCGGCGGTCGGCGCGGTGGGACCGCGGGCGGGTGAAGGGGGACCGCGGCGCTGACTCGTGGGCGCGGTCGGGGGTGGCGCGGTCGTGGGTGAGGTGGTCGACCAGGGCGGTCACGGGGTTCGTCCTCCGGTGCGGGCGTCCGCGCACGCACGCCGCCGGCCTCGGGGCCGGTTCCTGCGGAGGGGGTGCGGTGCGCGGGCGAGGGGACGTCACGGCCGGGCGGCCGCGACGGTCGTCTCGTCAGGCCCGGCGACACCACTGGTCGAACACGTGCGCACGACGGCTCTCCCAGAGGGGGCCGAGGAAGAAGTGCCGCACGCCGACATCTCACCACGACCGCGCGGGGACGTCACGCCCGGGCCCGGCGACATGTCGATCACCACCTCCGGCGTGATCCGGCGGGCTGTCGGGGAGCCGTCCTAGATTGGAGTGGACGGGCCCCGGCTCACGGCGCCGTCACCCCCACCACCACACCCCGGAGGGCACCACGGAGCGCGATCAGCCCGACCGCACCGGCCGCACCGACCCGTCCCGCACCGACCCGTCCCGCACCGACCCCGCCCGTCGCTGGATGCGCCGCCTGGCGCGCGACTGCTGGCGCCACCGCGCGCTCACCGTCGCGGCGCTCACGGCCTCCGTGCTCGGCGTCAGCCTCGAGGCCGTCGGCCCGCTGCTCATCGGCACGGCGGTGGACCGTGCCGTCGCCGGGTCCACCGCGGGGCTCACCGGCCTCGTCGCCGCCATGGCCGCGATCGCGGTGGTCCGGTTCGGCGCCGCGTTCCTGCGCCGCTACCTCGGCGGGCGGCTCTCGCTCGGGGTCCAGCACGACCTGCGCCGGCGCGTGTTCGGCTCGGTCTCGCGCCTGGACGGGCCGAAGCAGGACGCGCTGCGCACCGGCCAGGTGGTCTCGCGCGCGAACTCCGACCTGCAGCAGGTCCAGGGCCTGCTCGGCATGGTGCCGCTGGTGGCGGGCACGCTCGGGCAGCTCGTGGTGTCGGTGGCGATCATGCTGTGGCTCTCGCCGCTGCTCACGGTCGTCGCGATGATCGTGCTCCCGGTCGGCGTCGTCTTCACCGGGCGGATGCGCCGGCGGCTGTTCCCCGCGACGTGGTCGGCCAGCCAGCGGGCCGCCGAGGTCGCCCAGCACGTCGAGGAGACCGTCACCGGCGTCCGGGTGGTCAAGGGCTTCGGGCAGGAGACCCGGGAGGTCTCCCGGCTGCGCGAGGCGGCGGGGCGGCTCTACGCGGAGCGCCTGCGCGCGGCGTGGCTCAACGCCCGCCTCACCCCGACGCTCTCGGCGCTGCCCACGCTCGGGCAGCTCGGGGTGTTCGCGCTCGGCGGGGCGATGGCGCTGAGCGGGCAGATCTCGCTCGGCACGTTCATCGCGTTCACCTCCTACATCGCCGCCCTCGTCGGCCCGGCGCGCCTCGTCGCCGGTCTCGTCGTCATGGGCCAGCTCGCCCGCGCCGGCGTCGAGCGCGTCTACGAGCTCATCGACTCCCAGCCCGAGATCGTCGACGCGCCCGGGGCCCGCGCCGTCCCCGAGGGCCCGCTGGGCGTCGAGCTCGACAACGTGCGCTTCGGCTACGCGCGCAGCGAGCCGGTGCTCGACGGGCTCTCGCTGACCATCGCGCCCGGCGAGACGGTCGCGCTCGTGGGCACGGCGGGGTCGGGCAAGTCGACCGTGGCGCTGCTCGCCCCGCGGTTCTACGACGTGCAGGGCGGCGCGCTGCGCCTCGGCCCGCCCGGCGAGGCGGTCGACGTGCGCGACGTGCGGCTGGAGTCGCTGCGGCACGCGGTCGGGGTCGTGTTCGAGGAGGCGTTCCTCTTCTCCGACACCGTCCGGGCCAACATCGCCTACGGCTGCCCCGACGCAGGAGAGGAGCAGATCCGCGCCGCCGCCGCCGCCGCGCAGGCCGACGGCTTCATCGCCGAGCTGCCCGACGGCTACGACACCCGCGTCGGCGAGCGCGGGCTGACGCTGTCCGGCGGCCAGCGCCAGCGCGTCGCCCTGGCCCGGGCCCTGCTCTACGACCCCCGGGTGCTCGTCCTCGACGACGCCACCTCCGCGGTCGACGCCACCACCGAGGCCGCGATCGGCGAGACGCTGCGCGCGGTCACGGCCGTGCGCACGACGCTGGTCATCGCCCACCGGCGCTCCACGCTGACGCTCGCGGACCGGATCGCCGTGCTCGACGGCGGCCGCGTCGTCGACGTCGGCACGCGCGCGGAGCTCGAGGACCGCTGCCGGCTGTTCAACGAGCTCCTCGCCGGGCCGAGCGAGCAGATCGACGAGCAGGGCCGGGTGCCCGAGCCGGACGACGAGGCGCGTCACGAGGACGGCATCACGACCGCGCTCTGGCCCGACGCCCCCGATCCGGACCGGCCCGCTCCCCCGCCCGCGCCCGTCACGGTCGCCCCGGGCTCGGCGGCGCTCGGCGGCGGGCTCGACGGCACGGCGCCCGCCGACATGCGCGAGGCGCTCGACCGGCTGCCGCCCGCGACCGAGGAGCCCGACCTCCACGGCGAGGACCCGACCGCCCCCGACCCGCGCTTCCGCCTCGCGGGCCTGCTGCGCCCCGTGCGCTGGGCGCTCGCGCTGGTGGTGCTGTTCGTCGCGCTCGACGCGGCCGCCACCGTCGCGTTCCCCTCGCTCGCGCGCCTGGCCGTCGACGGCGGCATCCAGGGCGGTTCGCTCGACGTCCTGTGGCTCGCCGTCGGGCTCGGCCTCGTCGTCGTGGCCGTCGACTGGCTGGTGGTCGCCGCGCAGACGGTGCTCACCGCGCGGGTCGGCGAGGGCCGGCTCTTCCTGCTGCGCACGCGCAGCTTCGCCCACCTCCAGCGCCTCGGGCTCGACTTCTACGAGCGCGAGCTGGGCGGCCGGATCATGACCCGGATGACCACGGACGTCGACGCGCTGTCGTCGTTCCTGCAGACCGGGCTCGCGCAGGCCGTGGTCGCGGTCCTGACGATCGTCGGCGTCGCCGTGGCGCTGCTGGTCACCGACCTCGAGCTGGCGCTGGTCTCGCTGGCCGTGATGCCCGTGCTCATCGTGGCGACGGTGATCTTCCGGCGGATGTCGTCGATCGCCTACGCGGAGGCCCGCGAGCGCGTCAGCGTCGTCAACGCCGACCTGCAGGAGAACGTCGCGGGGCTGCGGGTCGCGCAGGCCCACACCCACGAGGCGATCTCGGCCGCGACGTTCGCCGACAACAGCGACGCCTACCGCCGCGCCCGGCTCCGCGCCCAGCGCATGATCGCGACGTACTTCCCGTTCGCCGCGATGCTCTCCGACCTCGCGCAGGCCGCGGTGCTCGGCGTCGGCGCCGCGCGGGTCGCCACGGGCGGCCTGTCCCCCGGCGTCCTCGCCGCCTTCCTGCTCTACCTGGCGATGTTCTTCGGCCCGGTGCAGCAGCTCTCGCAGGTGTTCGACGGCTACCAGCAGGCGCGCATCGGGCTCACCCGCATCGGCGAGCTGCTGCGCACGCCGACGTCGGTGCCGGCCCCGGAGCACCCGGTGGTGCTCGGCGACCTGCGCGGCGAGGTCGAGCTGCGCGACGTCGGCTTCTCCTACGCGGGCGCCACCACCCCGGCGCTGTCGGACTTCTCCCTGAAGGTCCCGGCCGGGCGCACGGTCGCGCTGGTCGGCGCGACCGGCGCGGGCAAGTCGACGGTCGTCAAGCTCGTCGCCCGGTTCTACGACGCCACCGAGGGCAGCGTCCTGATCGACGGCGTGGACATCCGCGAGCACGACCTCCCCACGCTGCACCGGCGCCTCGGCGTCGTGCCGCAGGAGGCGCACCTGTTCGTGGGCGACGTCGCCTCGAACATCGCGTACGGCGCCCCCGACGCCACCCCGGCGCGGATCGAGCAGGCGGCGCGCGACGTCGGCGCGCTGGAGATGATCGCGTCCCTGCCGGCGGCGTTCCGCCAGCCGATCGGCGAGCGCGGCGGCGGCCTGTCCGCGGGGCAGCGCCAGCTCGTCGCCCTCGCCCGCGCCGAGCTCGTCGACCCGCGCCTGCTGCTGCTCGACGAGGCCACCGCCGCGCTCGACCCGTCCACGGAGAGCGCGGTCCTCGCGGCCGGGGAGAAGCTCGCCGCGCCCCGCACGACGTTCGTCGTCGCCCACCGCCTGGCCACCGCGGCGCGCGCCGACCACATCGTCGTCATCGACGGCGGGCGGATCCTCGAGGAAGGCAGCCACGGCGAGCTGATGGCGCGCGACGGGGCGTACGCGCGGCTCTGGCGCGCCGGCACGGGCACGGTCGACGACGCCGTGGGCGACGGCGGCCTCGCCGACCCGGATTCGGACTCCGACTCGGACTCCGACTCGGACGACGACCTCGCCCGCGCCGGCTGACTCGGACGTCGACCTCGCCCGCGCCGGCTGACCCGCGCCGGCTGACCCGCGCCGCCGAGCCGCCGACCGCGCCTCAGCACCGCCGACCGCGCGGTCCGGGCCGTCGGCACCGCGCGTTCCCGGCGCCACACCGCCGACCGCGCCAGGGCCCGCCCTCGTCGCCGCGCCGTCCCGGGTTACTGGCTGGTGTCGCTCGCCCGGCGAGCGATACCAGCCAGTAACCACCACGCCCGTCCGGTCCCGTGGCGGCGGCCGAGCGGCGGAGGCGGCGCCGCGGCGACGTCCACGTGACGCACCGCGCACCCCTGAATGCCGTAGGTCACAGCACTCCGGGCGGACCTGGGTCATGGACCGGTGCAGTACGCGACACGGCATCAACCCTGCGCCCTGTCAAGCGCTAATCTGGACACGCTTCCGACGCCACCGCGACGACTGATTGAGGCGATTTCGAGTCGTGTCGAGTAGTAGCCCGACCGCCCAGTTCGGACCCAACGAGTGGCTGGTCGACGAGATGTACCAGCGCTACCTCGCCGATCCCTCCTCCGTCGACACGGCGTGGCACGACTTCTTCGCCGACTACAGCCCGGACACCGCGGCGCCCGACGAGGCCGGTGCGCACGCGAGCGCCGGCAACGCCGTCAACGGCACCGCCGGGCTCTCGGCCGAGGCCGCGACGCCGCGCAGCCAGGGCACGTCCGCCGGCAACGGCGAGGCGCCGGCCGCGCGCGCCACCACCGACGCGCCCGCCGAGAAGGCCCCGGAGAAGCCCGCGCCGACCGGGTCGACGCCGAGCACCTCCACGAGCACGTCGGCCCCCGCCGGCACGCCCTCGTCGGCGGCGTCCGGGCAGCCCGGCGACAGCGCCGGCAAGCCCGCCGCGGGCACCACGAGCCCGGCGAAGTCCGCGCAGCCCGGGTCGGGCGCCGACAGCGCCGAGACCACGAAGCCGTTGCGCGGGGCGCAGAACGCGATCGCCAAGAACATGACGGCGTCGCTGCAGCTGCCGACGGCGACCAGCGTGCGCGCGGTGCCGGCCAAGCTCCTCGCCGACAACCGCATCGTGATCAACAACCACCTGCGGCGCACGCGCGGCGGGAAGGTGTCGTTCACCCACCTGCTCGGCTACGCGATGGTGCGCGCCCTCGCGGACTTCCCGAACATGAACCGGCACTTCGGGGAGGACGAGAAGGGCAAGCCGGCCGTCGTCGACCCCGGTCACGTCAACCTCGGCCTGGCGATGGACCTGCCGGGCAAGGACGGCTCGCGCTCGCTCGTGGTCGTGGCCCTCAAGGGCACCGAGAACATGAGCTTCGCGCAGTTCTGGGCCGCCTACGAGGACATGGTGCGCAAGGCCCGCACGGGCTCGCTGACCAGCGAGGACTTCGCCGGCGTCACGATCTCGCTGACCAACCCCGGCACGATCGGCACCAACCACTCGGTGCCGCGCCTGACCGTGGGCCAGGGCACGATCGTGGGCGTCGGGGCCATGGAGTACCCCGCGGAGTTCCAGGGGGCGAGCGAGGAGAAGCTCGCCGACATGGGCATCAGCAAGATCATCACGCTGACGTCCACCTACGACCACCGGATCATCCAGGGCGCCGAGTCCGGCGACTTCCTGCGCCGCATCCACCACCTGGTGCTCGGCGAGGACGGCTTCTACGACGACATCTTCGCGTCGCTGCGGATCCCCTACGAGCCGATCCGCTGGCGCCAGGACCTGCCGTCGTCGACGATCGACCGCACCGCCCGGATCATCGAGCTGATCGACGCGTACCGCACACGCGGCCACCTCATGGCCGACACCGACCCGCTGTCGCACCCCCAGCGCAAGCACCCCGACCTCGACATCGCGTCGCACGGGCTCACGCTGTGGGACCTCGACCGCGAGTTCCCGGTCGACGGGTTCGCCGGGTCCCAGTGCATGAAGCTGCGCGACGTCCTCGGCGTCCTGCGCGACTCGTACTGCCGCACGGTCGGCGTCGAGTACATGCACATCCTCGACCCGGACAAGCGCGACTGGCTCCAGGAGCGCATCGAGCGCCCGCACGAGAAGGTGCCGGTCGCCGAGCAGAAGTACATCCTGTCCAAGCTCAACGCGGCCGAGGCGTTCGAGGCGTTCCTGCAGACCAAGTACGTCGGGCAGAAGCGCTTCTCGCTCGAGGGCGCCGAGACCGTCATCCCGCTGCTCGACGCGGTGCTCGACACCGCGGCGGCGCACGAGATGGACGAGGTCGTCATCGGCATGCCCCACCGCGGGCGGCTGAACGTCCTCGCGAACATCGTCGGCAAGCCCGTCTCGCAGATCTTCCGCGAGTTCGAGGGCAACCTCGACCCGGGCCAGGCGCACGGCTCCGGCGACGTGAAGTACCACCTCGGCGCCGAGGGCAAGTTCTTCCGGATGTTCGGCGACGGCGAGACGACGGTGTCGCTGACCAGCAACCCGTCGCACCTCGAGGCCGTCAACCCGGTGCTGCAGGGCATCGTGCGCGCCAAGCAGGACATCCTCGACAAGGGCCCGGACGGCTTCACCGTCCTGCCGGTGACGATGCACGGCGACGCCGCGTTCGCGGGCCAGGGCGTGGTCGCCGAGACGCTGAACCTCGCGCTGCTGCGCGGCTACCGCACGGGCGGCACGGTGCACGTCGTCGTCAACAACCAGGTCGGCTTCACCACCGCCCCGGAGCACACACGCTCGTCGCAGTACTGCACCGACGTCGCGAAGATGATCGACGCGCCGGTCTTCCACGTGAACGGCGACGACCCCGAGGCCTGCGTCTGGGTCGCGCGGCTGGCGGTGGAGTTCCGCGAGCGCTGGAACTCCGACGTCGTGATCGACATGATCTGCTACCGCCGCCGGGGCCACAACGAGGGCGACGACCCCTCGATGACCCAGCCCGAGATGTACGACGTCATCGACGCCAAGCGCTCGGTGCGCAAGACCTACACCGAGTCGCTCATCGGGCGCGGCGACATCTCGCTCGAGGAGGCCGAGCACGCGCTGCGCGACTACGGCAGCCAGCTCGAGCACGTCTTCAACGAGGTCCGCGAGCTCGAGAAGGCCGATCCCGAGCCGAGCCCGTCGGTCGAGTACGAGCAGGCCCTGCCGAGCTCGCTGCAGACCGCGGTGCCGCTCGACGTCATCCAGCGCATCGCCCACGCCTACAGCGAGCTCCCCGAGGGCTTCGCGGTGCACCCGCGCGTCAAGCCGGTGCTCGAGCGCCGCGGCAAGGCCGCGGCGATCGAGACCGAGGAGGGCATCGACTGGGCGTACGCCGAGCTGCTGGCCTGGGGGTCGCTGCTCATCGACGGCAAGCTCGTGCGGCTGTCGGGCCAGGACTCCCGGCGCGGCACGTTCGTCCAGCGCCACTCGGTGATCATCGACCGGCACGACGGCACCGAGTACGTCCCGCTGCGCCACCTCACGGCCGACCAGGGCAAGTTCATGCCCTACGACTCGGCGCTCTCGGAGTTCGCCGCGGTGGGCTTCGAGTACGGCTACTCGGTGGCCAACCAGAACGCGCTGGTGATGTGGGAGGCGCAGTTCGGCGACTTCGTCAACGGCGCCCAGTCGATCATCGACGAGTTCATCTCGTCCGGTGAGGCGAAATGGGGTCAGACCTCGGACGTCGTGCTGATGCTGCCGCACGGCCACGAGGGCCAGGGGCCCGACCACACCTCGGGGCGCATCGAGCGCTTCCTGCAGCTGTGCGCCGAGGGGTCGATGACGGTGGCGCTGCCGTCGAGCCCGTCGAACTACTTCCACCTGCTGCGCCGGCACGCCACCGACGGCGTGCGCCGCCCGCTGGTCGTCTTCACCCCGAAGTCGATGCTGCGCAACAAGGCCGCGGTCAGCCCGGTGGAGGAGTTCACGACGGGCGGCTACCGGCCGATCCTCGACGACCCGACGTTCGCCGAGCACGGCAGCGACGGCGTCCGCCGCGTGCTGCTCTGCGCCGGGAAGATCTACTACGAGCTGGTCGCCGCGCGCGACAAGGCCGGGCGCACCCACGACACCGCGATCGTGCGGATGGAGCAGCTCTACCCGCTGGCCACCGACGAGCTCACGGCCGTCCTCGACCGGTACCCGAACGCCGGCGACGTCCGGTGGGTGCAGGAGGAGCCGGCCAACCAGGGCGCCTGGCCGTTCCTGGGTCTGTGGCTGCCGGAGCGGATGAACGGCCGGCTGCCGAACCTCCGGCGCATCTCCCGCCGCCGCATGGCCGCCCCGGCCGCCGGCGTCGCGAAGGTGCACGAGGTGGAGCAGAAGGCGCTCATCGCCGAGGCCCTGTCGGACTAGATGTACTTCACCGACCGCGGGATCGAGGAGCTCGAGGACCGGCGGGGCGAGGAGGAGGTCAGCCTGTCCTGGCTGGCCGACCGCCTCCGCGCCTTCGTCGACGCCCACCCCGAGCACGCGGGCGCCGCCGACCGGTTCGCGACGTTCCTCGCCCGCGACGACGCCGACGACGAGTAGGCCCGCCGGGGATCACGCCAGACCGAACTCGCGCATCTTGCGGTAGAGCGTGGTGCGCCCGATCCCGAGCGCGCGGGCGGCGTGGCTCCGGTTGCCGCCGGCGTCGCGCAGGGCCGCGACGACGGCGTCCCGTTCGGCGCGTTCCAGCAGCCCCGGCGTGCGGCCGCGCGCCCGGATCTCCGCGGGCAGGTCGTCGGGCTCCACCACGCCGCCGCGAGCGCGCCGCGCCAGGGCGACCACGGTGGTGTGCAGCTCGGCGACGTCGCCGGGCCAGGGCCAGGCCGCGAGCACGTCCCAGCTGCCCGGGGCCAGGCGGGTCGAGCGCTCGGGCTCGTCGAGCCCGGCCAGGATCGACCGCACGAGCGCCGGGAGGTGCGCACGGCTCCCCGCGAGCGACGGCAGCCGGACGACGGTCGCGAGCCGGCGGACCACGCCCAGGACCGCGTCGCTCGCCCGGTCGGCGTCCAGGGTGAGCGCGAGCGGCCCGCCGGCCTCGCCGACCGCCGTGAGCAGGCCGAGGTCGTCGTCGGCGACGGCGTGCACGCGCCGCACGACCACGCCGCGCCCGGCGACCGCCGCCGATTGGGCGCTCATCCACCAGTCCGGGTCGCGGGAGGGGTCGACGACGGCGGGGTCCCCGGCGCCGTCGGCACCCAGGACACCCCGCGCCGTGTGCGTCTTCCCGGCCCCCGCCGGACCGGCGACCGCGATCCGCTCGCCGTGGCGCAGCGTCGCGCGCAGCTCACGGTCGACGTCCGGGACGTGGTGCACCGGCGCCGGGGCCGGTGGCCCGGGGAGGGCGGCGGGGAGGGCTGCGGGTCCCGCCGGACGCTCCGGCAGCAGCCGCACGCTGAACGCGAGCCGCCCGCGGTCGCGGATGGGCTCGACGAGCGCGTCGCGCACCCCGTCGGGCAGCGGGACCGTCATCCGGCAAGGGCGTGCCGGAGCCCGCTCGACGAGGAACCGCCACAGCAGCGGGTGCAGGTCCGGGCCCGTGTGGACGAGGCCGCGGCGGTTGGCCAGCAGGGTGTCCTCGTCGACCACGAACGCCCCGTCCGCGGCGCCGTCGACCGTGAGGTAGGAGCGCACGAGGCGACGGCGCCGCTCGCCGGCCTCGTCGACGAGGCGCTGCTCGATCTGGCGCCCGATGTCGGAGGTCATCGCGGTCATGAGGGGATGCACGTCGCGCACCGCGCAGGCCAGCGAGAACCCGCCGAGCATCCGGCCGGTCCAGGGCTCGACGATCGGGGTGCCCGCGCACGTGAGGTCGTCGAGGCGCGGGTTGTAGTGCTCCGGGCCGCGCACGAGGACGGGGCGGCGTTCGACGAGCACCGTCCCGAGGCCGTTGGTGCCGACCGCGTGCTCGGAGAAGTCGGAGCCCTCGACCGCGCTCGCGCGGTCCATGGCCGTGCGCTGGCGGCGCTCCTCGGCGTGCCGGACCACGATCCGCCCGGTCTCGTCCGAGAGCACCATCGCCACCGGCACGTCGGCGAAGCTCTGACGCAGCCGCTCCAGGACCGGCGCGGCGGCGCGGGACAGCGCGTCGGCGGCCTCGTCCGGCTCGCGGTACGGGATGTGCGCCGGGTCGACGGGCACGCCCTCGCCCACGCACCGCCGCCAGCTCGTCTCGATCACCGACGGCACACCGGCCCGGCCCGGGGGCGCGACGAGGACGCCGTGGTCGAGCAGCGCCTCGCGGCTGCGCCGCGTGCGCACCATCGCGGCCGACGACATCGTCGGCCGGCCCTCGTCCCGATGCATCGCCCCGCCCGTCGGTCGGCCCCCCGAGGCACGGACCCGGTCCCACAGTGCCTCACGTCACAGCGCGGCGCCAGATCGTCGCGCCGAGTCGTGGACGGCGGGGCTGTTCCGGATCGGAACACCCGCACGTCCCGCACCCCGGGGAAGAGTTCGGCGTCGGATGCGAGTGCGAGGAGGCACGCCATGACGGAGACGAGCACACCGACCCCGACCGCCGGCTCCGGGTCGGCCGGGTCGGACACCCTGCGGACGCTCTACGCCGACTGGACCGAGATCATCACGTCGACGCCCGACCTGACGACGCGCCTGTTCCGCAGCGTCTTCGACGAGTGGCACCAGGCCACCCGCGAGCCCGAGGACGTGACCTACGCGGAGGAGACGATCGGCGGGGTCCCCGGCATCTGGACCTTCCCGGTGGGCGCGGACCGCACCCAGGTCCTGCTCTACACGCACGGGGGCGGCTTCGCGGTCGGATCCGCGTCGAGCCACCGCAAGCTCGCCGGCCACGTCGCGAAGGCCCTCGGCGTGACGGCGTTCGTGCTCGACTACCGGCGCGCCCCCGAGCACCCGCACCCGGCCCAGGTCGAGGACGGCGTCGCCGTCTTCCGCGCGCTCGTCGACCGCGGCGTCCGCCCCGAGGACATCACGACCATCGGCGACTCCGCGGGGGGCAACCTCGCCATCGCGATCCCGCTCGCGCTGCGCGAGCAGGGCGCCCCGCTGCCCGGGCGGGTGATCGCGTTCTCCCCCTGGCTGGACATGGAGAACACGGGCGAGAGCCTGGTGACGAACGCGGCCACCGACGCGCTGGTCACGGTGCCCCTGCTCGAGAGCATGATCGCGGGCGTCCTCGCCGAGGGCCGGATCCACCCGCGCACGCCGCTGGCCAACCCGCTGCACGCCGACCTCACCGGGCTCCCGCCGCTCTACCTCAACGCAGGCGACGCCGAGACCCTGCGCGACGACGCCGTGCGGTGCGCCGCGCGCGCCGAGGCGGCCGGTGTCGACGTGACGCTCTCGGTGGTCGACGACATGCAGCACGTCTTCCCGTTCATGGCCGGCGTCGCGTCCGAGGCCGACGACGAGATCGCCGCCATCGCCGCCTGGTACCGCCGCTGACCCCCGGAGGGATCCCGCCATGAGCACCACCGTCACCCCGGACCTCGACGCGATCGTCATCGGCGCCGGCTTCGGCGGCATCTACATGCTGCACACGCTGCGCGACCGGCTCGGCCTGCGCACCCGCGTCCTCGAGAAGGGCGGCGGCGTCGGCGGCACCTGGTACTTCAACCGGTACCCGGGCGCCAAGTCCGACACCGAGGGCTTCGTCTACCGCTACTCCTTCGACACCGACCTCCTGCAGGAGTGGGACTGGAGCACGCGCTACCTCGACCAGCCCGACGTCCTCGCCTACCTCGAGCACGTTGTCGAGCGCTTCGACCTCGGCCGCGACATCCAGCTCTCGACGGAGGTGACCGGCGCGGCGTTCGACGAGGAGGACGACCTCTGGCACGTGACGACCGCCGCCGGCGAGCGGCTCACCTGCCGCTACCTCGTGACGGCGCTCGGGCTGCTCGCGAAGAGCAACGTCCCCGACATCCCCGGTCTCGACGAGTTCGCCGGGCGCCTCGTGCACACCAACGCATGGCCCGACGACCTCGACATCCGCGGCCGACGGGTCGGCGTGATCGGCACCGGCTCGACCGGGACCCAGTTCATCGTGGCGGCCGCCCCGATGGCCGAGCACCTGACCGTGTTCCAGCGCTCGGCGCAGTACGTGGTCCCGTCGGGCAACGGTCCGGTCGGTCCCGACGAGGTCGCGCGGACCAAGGAGGACTTCGACGCCATCTGGGAGCAGGTGCGCGGCTCGGTCGTCGCGTTCGGGTTCGAGGAGAGCACCGTCCACGCGATGGACGTCTCGGCGCAGGAGCGCGAGCGGGTGTTCCAGGAGAACTGGGACAAGGGCAACGGCTTCCGGTTCATGTTCGGGACGTTCTGCGACATCGCCAGTGACCCCGACGCCAACGCCGCGGCCGCCGCGTTCATCCGCTCGAAGATCGCCGAGACCGTCGACGACCCGGAGACGGCCCGCAAGCTCACGCCGAACGACCTCTACGCCAAGCGCCCGCTGTGCAACGAGGGCTACTACGAGATCTTCAACCGCGACGACGTCACGCTGGTCTCGATCCAGGAGAACCCGATCGAACGGGTCACGCCGCGCGGCGTGCGCACCGCGGACGGGGTCGAGCACGAGCTCGACGTCCTCGTGCTCGCCACCGGGTTCGACGCCGTCGACGGCAACTACCGGGCGATGGACCTGCGCGGGCGCGGCGGGCGGCACATCGACGAGCACTGGACCGAGGGGCCGACCAGCTTCCTGGGCGTCTCGGTGGCCGACTTCCCGAACATGTTCATGATCCTCGGGCCGAACGGGCCGTTCACCAACCTGCCGCCGAGCATCGAGGCCCAGGTCGAGTGGATCGGCGACCTGGTCCGGCGCACCGAGGAGTCGGGGTCCGCGACGGTCGAGCCCACCCAGGACGCCGAGGACCGCTGGACGCAGACGTGCCGGGAGATCGCCGACATGACGCTGTTCCCGCAGGCGGAGTCGTGGATCTTCGGGGCGAACATCCCGGGCAAGAAGAACGCCGTGATGTTCTACATGGCCGGGCACGCCGCGTACCGGGAGCAGCTCGCCGGGGTCGCGGACGCCGACTACGAGGGGTTCGTGCTGACCCCACGCGACGAGGCGGCCGCGTCCTGACCGCTCCCGTCAGGGGACGTCGACCCGGTCCGACTCCTCGTAGCGCAGCACCGGGAGCAACGAGGGTTCGGGCGCCGCGGGGTCGGCGGTGCAGGCGTCCAGCGCCGCGTGCAGCGCGCCGGCGTCCAGGCCGACGCCGAGGAACACCAGGCGGGCCCCCGTGACGGCGACGGAGCGGGGTGCCGGCCGCACCCGGATCGCCGTCCCGACCGTCTGCACGACGAACGGGGCGGCGCCGGGGAACCGCACGACGCCCTTGCACCGGAACACGCCGGCCGGGCCCGCCTCGAGGAACGCGGCGAACCGCGCCGGGTCCAGCGGGGCGTCCCGGTCGACGGCGACGCTGTCCCACGCGGCGTGAGCGGGATCGTGGCCGGCGTCCTCGCGCAGGAGGGCGTCGAACGACAGCTGGCCCGCCCGGCGCGGGGCACGACGGGCCGGCGGGTCGACGAGCAGCGCCGGGTCGACGGCCCCGCGGACCACCGGGAGCACCGGGCCCGCGGCGACCGCCCGCAGCGCGTCGAGCAGCGGTGCGGGGTCGTCGACGCGGTCGACCTGGTTGACCACCACGAGGTCGGCGAGGCGGACCGCGTCGCCGGTCCGGCCGTCGGCGGCGTCCACCACCGCCACCAGCCCGCCGTACTCCGCGTGTCGCGCGGCGCCCGCGACGGCGTCGAGCAGGAGGCGCACCAGCTCGCGGGGCTCCGCGATCCCGCTGGCCTCCACCACCACGAGGTCGAGGTGCGCCGAGGGCGCCGTGAGCTCGGCGAGCAGGTCGGCGAGGCCGTTGGCGTCCGTGGTGCAGCACAGGCACCCGTTCGCCAGCGAGGTCACCGCGCTGGCCTGGCCGGCCACGAGCATCGCGTCGATCCCGATGGCCCCGAAGTCGTTGACGACGACCCCGATCCGGACCCCGTCGGCGTGGCGCAGCAGGTGGTTGACCAGCGTCGACTTGCCGGCACCGAGGTGACCGGCGACCAGCACCACGGGGACGCGACGGGGCACGCCGACACCCTGGCACAGCGTTGTGACACCGGGGTCGGGCGTGCCCCCGCGCGGCTACCGGATCCCGGCCGAGTTCAGCCAGTCGCGGGCGACCTGGGCCGGGTCCGGGCGGTCCGGGCCTGCGAGGCGGGCGTTGAGCGCGGTGAGCTGGGCCGTGTCGAGCTTCGCCGAGATCTGGTTCAGCGTCTCGGTGACGCGCGGGTCGCCCGCCTTGCCTCGGTTGATCAGCGGCACGACGTTCTGGGCCGCGAAGTTCGAGCGCGGGTCGGCGAGGACGACGAAGTCGTTCTCCGGGATCGACGCGTCGGTGGTGAACAGGTCGGCGGCCTGGACGGTGCCGTCCCGCAGGGCGGCGACGGTCAGCGGCCCGCCGGCATCGAGGGCGCGGAACTCGCGGAACGTGCAGCCGTAGAGGCGCTGGAGGCCGGGGATGCCGTAGGCGCGCTGCTGGAACTCCGGCGGGCCGCCGAACGCGATCGTCGGGCAGAGCCGGGTGAGGTCCTCGATCGAGGCGAGGTTGTTCTGCGTCGCGAACGCGCGGGTGACGACGACGGCGTCCTTGTCCTCCGCGGCACTCTGCGGGAGCAGCTGGAGCTGTGGCGGCAGCTTGGTGGTGAGCTGCTGGTAGACCTGGTCCGACGCGGTGGCCGTGGTCTGCGGGTCGAGGAACTGCAGCAGGTTGCCGGTGTAGTCGGGCACGAGGTCGATCTCGCCGCGCTCGACGGCCGGGTAGTAGGTCTCGCGGCTGCCGATGCCGAAGCGCCGCTCGACGGCGACGCCCTTCGCCTCCAGCGCGGTCGCGTAGATCTCCGCGATGAGGCGGTTCTCGGTGAAGTTCGCCGACCCGATGCGGACCGTGCCCGGCGCCGACGGCGCGGCGGGCTGGGTGGCGAGGGGATCGGAGCCCCCGCCGCACCCGGCGAGGAGGACGCCCACGGCGGCGATCGCCGCCAGGAGCAACGCACGCGAAGATCGGATCATCGGTCGGGCCTCTCTCAGGACGGGACGGGGCGGGAGGTCGGGGGGTCGGCGGGCGCGAACGGGCTCGTGATCCGGACACGGCCGGGGCCGGGCGTGACGAGGCGCCCGAGGCCCTGGAGGACGAGCTCGACGACGATCGACAGCACGGCCACCACGAGGGCGCCGCCGAGCACCTGCGGGTAGTCGCGCACCGAGAAGCCGTCGATGATGTAGCGCCCGAGCCCGCCGAGGCCGACGTAGGCGGCGATGGTCGCGGTGGCCACCACCTGCAGCGTCGCGAAGCGCACCCCGCCGAGCACGAGCGGCACGGCGGCGGGCACCTCGACCTGCAGCAGGATCTGGTGCTCACGCATCCCCATGCCGCGCGCGGCGTCGACCGCGCCGGCGTCGGCCCCGGCGACCCCGGAGTACGCGCCGGCGAGCATCGGCGGGACCGCGAGCAGGACGAGCGCGAGCGTCGGCGGCAGCAGGCCCAGCCCGAGCAGGAGGACGAACAGCACGAGCACGCCGATCTCGGGGACCGCGCGCAGGCCGTTGGCCACGCCGACGACGGCGAGCCCGCCGCGGCGGGTGTGCCCGATGAGCGCGCCCAGCGGCAGGGCGATCACGGCGGCGATGACGACGGCGAGCAGGGTGTAGCCGAGGTGCTCGAGCACGCGGGTCGGGATGCCGGTGCCGCCGCTCCACTGCGCGGGAGCGGTGAACCAGTCGAGGAGACGTCCGAGCACCGCCTACACCCCCGCCCGGGCCCGCGACCACGGCGTGAGGGCCCGCCCGAGCCCGAGCCACAGGGCGTCGAAGACGAACGCGAGCGCGATCGAGCCGACGATGCCGGTGACGACCATGGCCGTGTAGTCCTGCTGGAACCCGTCGGTCATCAGCGTGCCCAGGGACTGCACCCCGACGAGCGCGCCCACCGTGACCATGGAGAACGTCGTGACCGACGCGACCCGCACCCCGGCGGTGAGCACCGGCACCGCGAGCGGCAGCTGCACGCCGAGCAGCAGGCCCGTCGGGCGGTAGCCGACGGCGAGCGCCGCCGTGGTGACGGTGTCGGCCACGGAGTCGAGCGCCTCGGCGACGCTGCGCACGAGGAGCGCCACCGCGTAGATCGTCAGCGTGACCAGCACGTTGACGGGGCTGAGGATCGGCGTGGCCAGCAGCACCGGGATGAACACGATGAGCGCGAGCGACGGGATCGTGTAGAGCGCGCCGGACAGCGGCACGAGCACCCGGCGCGCGGCGCGCGAGCGGTGGGCCCACCAGCCCAGCGGCAGCGCGATCACCAGCCCGAGCAGCACCGGGACGACGGCCAGGAGCACGTGGTCGACGACCAGCTCGTCGAGCTCGTACCCGAACGCCCTCACCGCGCGCCCCGGTCGAGCAGCGCCAGCACGTCGTCGGTGTCGACCCCGCCCCGGTAGCGGCCCGCGCCGTCGACGGCGACGCCGCGGCCCGCGGGCGAGCTCAGCGCCGCGTCGAGCGCGCCGCGCAGCGTGCCCGCGCCGTCGGACGCGGCGTCGGCGCCGTCGGTGACGTACACCGAGCCGAGGTCGTGGCGCGCGCCGTCGGGGCCGAGCCACGCGGCCGGGCGCTCGGCGCCGTCGAGCAGCACCGTCCACTCCCCCGGCACCCCGGAGGAGCCGTTCTCGTCGGCACGCGTGGGCAGGTCGACCAGCCGCAGCGCCGTGGCCGGCACGAACCCGAGGCGGCGGTAGCCGCGGTCGCGACCCACGAAGCCGGACACGAAGTCGTCCACCGGGGCGGCGAGCAGCTCGTCGGGCGGTGCGAACTGGGCGAGGCGCCCGCCCACGCGCAGCACCGCGACGCGGTCGCCCAGGCGGATGGCCTCGTCGATGTCGTGGGTGACGAACAGGATGGTCTTGCCGAGGTCGGCCTGCAGGCGCAGCAGCTCGTCCTGCAGCTCGACGCGCACCACGGGGTCGACCGCCGAGAACGGCTCGTCCATGAGCAGCACGGGCGCGTCGCCGGCCAGCGCCCGGGCGACGCCGACGCGCTGCTGCTGGCCCCCCGAGAGCTGCGCGGGCCACCGCTGGGCCATGGCGCCGTCCAGCCCGACCCGCTCGAGGACCTCCGCGGCGCGCGCGCGGGCCTCGCGGCGCGGGAGGCCCTGCAGCACCGGCACCGTCGCCACGTTGTCGATCACACGGCGGTGCGGGAACAGGCCGGCCTGCTGGATGACGTAGCCGATGCCGCGGCGCAGCAGCGCCGGGTCGGCCTCGGCGACGTCCTGGCCCGCGAGGTGCACGGAGCCCGACGTCGGCTCCACCATGCGGTTGACGGTGCGCAGCGACGTCGTCTTGCCGCAGCCCGAGGGGCCCACCAGCACGGTGATCTCGCCCTCGCGGGCGGTCAGCGACAGCGACTCCAGGCCGACGGTGCCGTCGGCGAACCGCTTGCCCACGTCCCGGAACTCGATCACGTGGCGCCCCCGGATCCGCCGGTGGCACAGGCGTGGCCACCGAGTCGTCGCGAGAATCTAGCCGGACCCCCCGACAGCCGCGACCGATCACCGGCGAGCGTGTGGCGTTGCGGACACCCGGTGTCCGCGGTGGCCCACCGCTGACACGTCGGGGACCTCAGCCCGCGGCGCGGTCCTCGGGGGTCAGCGGGCCGCGGCGCAGGAGCTCGGTGAACTTCTCCGCCGGCATCGCGCGGGCGAACAGCCAGCCCTGGTAGGCGTGGACGCCGAGGTCGCGCAGGACCGCGAACTGGTCGGCGTCCTCGACCCCCTCGGCCACGCAGACCTGCCCGATCGCGGCGGTGAGGTCGACGACGGCGCGGGCGACGGCGCGGTCGGACTCGCCGGTCGCCACCCCGCGCACGAACCCGCGGTCGAGCTTGACGATCTGCGCGGGCAGGCCGGTGAGGCGCGAGAGCGACGAGTAGCCGGTGCCGAAGTCGTCGACCGCGAAGCGCACGCCGGCCGCGATCAGCTCGTTCATCTCCCGCAGCGTGGTCGCGGGCAGGTCGGCCAGGCAGGTCTCGACGAGCTCGAGGACCAGGCGGTCCCAGGGCAGCCCGGCGTCGGCGACGGCCTCGCGCACGGTGTCGAGGAAGTCCGGGTCGCCGGGCAGCAGGCCCGCGAGGTTCACCGCCACCGAGGGCACGGTCCCGTCGGGGCCCGACGCCGGCCACACCGCCGCCTCGCGCACCGCGGTGCGCAGGACCCAGCGGTCGAGGTCGCCCATCAGCTCGGCGGCCTCGGCGACCGGCAGGAACTTGTCCGGGAAGATCAGGCCCTGCTCGGGGTGCTGCCAGCGCACGAGCGCCTCGGCGGTCTGCACCCGGCCGTCGGGCCCGACGACGGGCTGGAAGTGCAGCACCAGCTCGTCGTTGACCATGGCCTCGCGCAGCTGGGTCTCCATCCGCAGCGCCTCGTCCGCGCCTTTCATGATCGCCTCGTCGGCGAGGGCGAACCGACCGCTGCCGCCGCTCTTGGCCTCGAAGAGCGCGGCGTCGGCGAAGCGCATGAGGTCGCCGGTGCCCGGGTGCGACGGGGCGGGCTCGAGGCCCGCGAGCTCGGTGGCGCGCTCCTGGCGCAGCACCTGGGCGACCGGGTCGCCGACCGGGTCGACGTCGAGGTGCGACGGGTCCGGGACGTCGCCGGCGGCCCCCACCCCGATCGTCGCGCCGACGGCCGCCCCGACCGTCGCCGAGATCCGCACGAGCTGGCCGTGCACCGGGATGGCGGTGCGCAGGATGCCGGCGACCGTCGCGGACAGCGCGTCCAGCCCGCCGTGCAGGTCGACGTCGGCGCACACGACGACGAACTCGTCGCCCGCGCTGCGCGACGCGGCACAGCCGGCCGGGAGGCGCTCGCGCAGCCGCGCGGCCAGCTCGACGAGCAGCTCGTCGCCCGCGTCGTGGCCGAGCGAGTCGTTGACCCGCTTGAAGTTGTCGAGGTCGCAGAACAGCACCCCGGTGCGCCGCGCCGTCGGGCCGGAGAGCAGCCGCGACACGGTGGTCGTCAGCGCGCGGCGGTTGGGCAGGCCGGTCAGCTCGTCGTGCATGGCCTGGTGGCGCAGGCTCGCCTCGACCCGGCGCGCGTCGGTGACGTCGGTGAACACCACGAGGTGGGTGACGCCGCCGTCGTCGTGCACCGACACCGAGACGTGCAGCTCGCACCACACCGCCGCCGCGTCCGCGCCGTCCGCGCCGCGCTCGCGGGTCCGCAGGGCCCGCGGCGAGCACGACCAGCTCACCGAGCCCGCCGACCCCGCCGGGCGCGCGAGCAGCGGCGTCGCGGGCCCGACGCCGGCGGCCGCCTCGGCGTCGAGGTCGAGCAGCTCGTCGGCGCGCCGGCGGCGCAGCGACTCGAGCCCGTGGCCGAGCAGCCGGCAGAGCGACTGGTTCGCGTCGACCAGCCGCTCGTCGTCGTCGAACATCGCGATCCCGACGGGGGCGACGGCGAGCAGGTCGGTGAAGCGCTGGGTGGAGGCGCGCAGCCGCTCCTCGGCCTGCCGGCGCGCGGTCACGTCGGCGGCGGTGCCGAGCACCGAGCCCCCGGGCCCGTGGGAGCGCAGCGCGGCGTGCAGCTGCAGGATGCGCCCGCTGCCGTCGCCGAGGCGCACCTCGTCGTCGAGCGGGACACCGTCGGTGACGAGGGCCTTCCACCCGCGCAGCAGGCTGCCGCGGTCGTCGGGGTGCAGCGCCGCCACGAGACCGTCGGCGCGCCGGGTGGCGTCCGCGTCGACCCCGAGCAGGTCGGCGAGCGCCGGCGAGAGCCAGGCGGAGCCGGTGGCGAGGTCGACCTCCCAGTGGCCCAGACCCGCGATCCGTTCGACGTCGGCGGCCGTGGGCGACGACGCCGAGGGGGACGACGACGCCGGGAGGGCAGCCGTCTCGGGGGCGTCCGGCACCAGGACCAGCACCGCCCCGCCGACCGCGTCCGGCCACGCGACGACCCGCACCGGCAGCGGCGCGGCGGCCACCCGGCGCAGCCGGGCCGCGAGGAGCCCGTCGGGTCCCGCGGCCGGGTCGACGGGCCCGAGGCCGACGAGCAGCTCGCCCAGGGGCCCGCCGAGCATGCTGCGGGGGTCGAGGCCGCCGGTCGGGTCGACCATCCGGGCCACGGGCTCGCGCACCTCGACGATGCGCCCGCGGCCGTCGTGGCGCAGCGAGGCGCCGGCCGGGAGCGGCGGGCCTCCCGGGGTGCCGGGCGCGGTGGGCGGCACGTCGGTGCCGGTGTCCCCCGTGGGCAGCGTCGCGCGCGCCTCGGACCGGCGGGACGCCGTCGTCTCCCGGACGACGGCGAGGCCCCGCGAGCCCGGCACCGGCACGGCACTGCTCACGTATCTCCCCCTCGCCCTCGGATCGACACGTTCCTCCGATCGGGAACGCGCTGTCCGTCTCTGTCTCAGGCAACGAAGAAGAACCGATGGGGGTCCGGGGGGATCACCCCGTGGGGGGACCCGGCGCGGCGACCGCGTCTCCGGACGCGGTCGCCTGCACGACACGGACGATGGACCTTGAGGTCACCGACCGGTCGACGCGCCGAAGCGGACGGAGGCCACGACGAACGGCGACCGGCCCAGAACCACTCGGCCGATGGGCCGCCCGGTCACCCACGTGCGGATCAACGCCCTACCGTCGGTGGGATCTCCGTGCCGCGAACGGTCCCCCAGCGACCATGAACGCTCCGCCACCGCCGAACGGAGGACTCCGCATCCACCGGGCGAGCGACACGGGCCGCGCACCCGGCCGTGGCTACCCGCCGGAACCCCTCGGGAGGAGTGCCGCACACCCGGTCGTGGGCAACCTGATCGTGTCTCAGTGACCGTGTCCCTCGGCGGCCACCTCGGCCACGTGGCGGCGGACCACGCCCTCCTCGGACGCCGCCCGCGCCACGGCCGCGGCCACCGCAGGCGCCACGCGGTCGTCGAGCGCGCTGGGGACGATGTGGTCGACGCCGAACTCCTCGTCCCCGGCGGCGATGTCGGCGATCGCCTCGGCGGCGGCCAGCTTCATCGCCTCGGTGATCCGCCGTGCGGCGGCGTCGAGGGCGCCCGCGAACACCCCGGGGAAGGCGAGCACGTTGTTGATCTGGTTCGGGTAGTCGCTGCGCCCGGTGGCGACGACCGCCGCGTGCTTGCGCGCGACCTCCGGGTCGATCTCCGGGTCGGGGTTGGAGAGCGCGAAGACGATCCCGCCCTCGGCCATCGAGGCGATGACCGACTCGGGGACGGTGGAGCCGGAGAGCCCGAGGAACACGTCGGCACCGGACGTCGCGGCCGCGAGGTCGCCGCGCACCCCGCGGGGGTTGGTCTGCTCGGCCAGGGACATCTTCTCGACGTTCATCCCCTCGCGGCCGGAGTGGATGACGCCGCGCGAGTCGAGGACGACGACGTCCGACGCGCCCGCCGAGAGCAGGATCTTCGCGCAGGCCACGCCGGAGGCGCCTGCGCCGCTGACGACGACCTTCAGCGAGGCGAGGTCGCGGCCGAGCACGCGGGCGGCGTTGCGGAGCGCGGCGAGCACGACGATCGCGGTGCCGTGCTGGTCGTCGTGCATCACCGGGCAGTCGAGCGCCTCGACGAGCCGGCGCTCGATCTCGAAGCAGCGCGGCGCGGCGATGTCCTCGAGGTTCACCGCACCGAAGCTCGGGCGCAGGTGCACGAGGGTCTCGACGATCTCGTCGACGTCGGTGGTCTCGAGCACCAGCGGGATCGAGTCGAGGTCGGCGAACGCCTTGAACAGCGCCGACTTGCCCTCCATCACCGGCAGCGAGGCACGCGGGCCGATGTCGCCGAGCCCGAGGACGGCGGTCCCGTCGGACACGACCGCGACGAGGCGGTGGGTCCACGTGTAGCGGGCGGTCAGCGCCTTGTCGTCGGCGATCGCCCGGCTGACCTTGGCCACGCCCGGCGTGTACGCGATCGCGAGGTCGCGGCGGCCGGCGAGCCCGACCGTCGGTGCGATCGAGAGCTTGCCCCCCTCGTGCGCGGTGAAGACTTCCTCCTCGGAGATGTCACGACCGTCGAGGGAGGGCTGGGTGGGATCGGGGACGTCGCTCACGGGGACTCCAAGCGGGTCGGGCAGGGGACGAGTGGGGTACCCGGGGCGGGACATCTCGACCGGCCTCCCGCGGTCGGCGGGGGCCGGAGGGCCGTCGGCGCGGATGGTGGGCGCGCGGCCCGGGTCGAGGGTCACCTGCGCCCGGTCTACCGGCGAATCCTCGCGCGCCACCCCGTCCCGTGTCTGCGGCAGGTGGGGTCGCGCCCGTCACCGCCCTGTCACCGGCACCGTCACCGAGGCCGGTCACACGTCCGGTCCCGTGTCCCCGAGGTCTAGGGTCGGCCGCCGTGCAGGTGCGGGAGCTGGGCGTGCCGGGCTCGTGGCTCTTCGACCCGCCGGTGTTCCCCGACGACCGGGGCTCCTTCGCGGCGCCCTTCCAGGCGGGGGTGTTCACCGCCGCGGTGGGACACCCGCTGCACGTCGCCCAGGTCAACGCGAGCGTGTCCCGCCGCGGGGCGCTGCGCGGCGTGCACTTCGCCGACGTCCCGCCCGGCCAGGCCAAGTACGTGCAGTGCAGCGCCGGGGCGTTCGTCGACGTCGTCGTCGACCTGCGCGTCGGGTCGCCGACGTTCGGGACGTGGGACGCGGTGCGCCTCGACGGCGACGCCCAGCAGGCGGTCTACGTCGCCGAGGGCCTCGGGCACGCCTTCCTCGCCCTCGCCGACGGCACCGTGGCCACCTACCTGTGCTCCCGGGAGTACGAGCCCGCCGCCGAGCACGGCATCGCGGCCCTCGACCCGGACCTCGACGTCCCCTGGACGCGCTGGTGCCCCCGCGAGGACCTGGTGCTCTCCGACAAGGACGCGACGGCGCCGACGCTCGCCCAGGCCCGCGCGGACGGGACGCTGCCCACCTGGGAGGCCTGCGTGGCCCGTCGCGAGGCGCTGGCGGGCGCCGCGGGCACGACGCCCTCAGCGGGCCCGTAGACGCCCCGGACGGGGCCACAGACGCCAGCGCACCGGGCCGACGACCTCCGCGGGCCCCAGCGTCCGCGAGTCCGTCGACGCCTCGGGGGCGTCGCCGACGGCGAACCAGCCCTCGTCGGTCTCCAGCGCCGCGCGCTTGACCGAGAGCTGCCCGGGCCGCGACGGCCACCGCACCAGGGCCGGCTCCCCCGGACGCACGACCGCCCCGACGCGGGCCACGACGACGTCGCCGTCCCGCAGCGTCGGCGCCATCGATCCGCCCCGGACGAGCACGCGGCGTGGGCGCTGCCGCCAGAGGGTGACCAGCAGCTCACGAGGGGTCCTCACCGTCGGCGCCTCACGTGTCGTGGGCCGGTGACAGGGGTACGTTCCCTGTCGTCGGAACGATCACCATTCCCCATGAGGAAGAGGGAGGCGAGATGGGACTGCTCTCCAGCGTCCTCCGTCCGCGTCTGGAGGCCACCGCACACTGCGACCTCCCCTGTGGCGTCTACGACCCGGCCCAGGCCCGGATCGAGGCCGAGTCGGTCAAGGCGATCCAGGAGAAGTACCAGGGCAACGAGGACCCGGCGTTCCGCGCCCGCGCGATCCAGATCAAGGAGGAGCGCGCCGACCTCGTCAAGCACCACCTGTGGGTGCTCTGGACCGACTACTTCAAGCCGCCGCACTTCGAGAAGTACCCGCAGCTCCACGAGCTGTTCAACAAGGCCACCAAGGCCGCGGGCGGCGGTGAGGGCGGCGCGAAGTCGTCCATGGACCCGAAGTCCGGTCAGCAGGTGCTCGACTACATCGCCGAGATCTCGGACATCTTCTGGGAGACCAAGAAGGGCTGAGCGCCCGCTCGGCCTCCTCGGCGAGACCCCGACGCGCCCGTCCCCGCCACGCGGGGGCGGGCGCGTCGTCGTGCGGGAGCCTGTGTTCCGGGTCCGGAGCGGGTAGGGAGGACGCCGTGAGCGCCACACCCCGCGGACGCATCTACGTCCTGCGTCACGGCGAGACCGAGTGGTCCCGCGACGGACGCCACACGAGCCGCACCGACCTCCCGCTGACGCCGACGGGCGAGGACGCGGCCCGGATCGCCGGCCGGCTGCTCGTCACCCTGCGCGGGGACGTGCCGCCCCCCGTCGTGTGGACGAGCCCCCGCCGCCGCGCGCGGGACACGGCGCGGCTGGCCGGCCTCGCGCCGGACGCCGTCCGGGACGACCTGGTCGAGTGGGACTACGGGGAGTACGAGGGCCGCACGACACCGGAGATCCGCGAGGACGTGCCGGGCTGGACCGTGTGGACCCATCCCTGCCCGGGCGGCGAGACCGGCGCGCAGCTCGCCGCCCGCCTCGACCGCGTGCTCGCCGACGCCGAGCGGGTCATCGCGGAGCGCGACCTCGTGGTCGTGGGCCACGGGCACGCCGGGCGGGTGCTCATCGCCCGCTACCTGTCCCTCGCGCCGTCGGCGGGAGTCGGGTTCGCGTTCGACCCCGCGTCGGTGACGGTGCTGGGCCACGAGCGCGGCGTCCCGCGCATCGACCTGCTCAACGCCCCCGGTGGCCTCGTGGAGCCGCCCCCGCCGCCGGCGGAACGGCACTAGGGCAGCGGCACCAGAGGACAGCTACCGACGGGCGCGGAAGCGGAACGACCGCTCGCCGGCGTCGGTGGTCGCGTCGCCGAAGCCGGCGCCGTGCAGGCGGTCGGGCATCGTCGCGGGGTCGACGACGACCATCGTGTCGCCGACGTGCAGGAGCCGGAACCGCAGGCTGCGGCGGCTGTCGGACCCGGCGAACGTGCCGCCCGGGCGCAGCACGCGGGCGGCCTCGGCGAACAGCCGGTCCTGGTGGTCGGGCGAGGGCACGTGGTGGAGCACCGTGAAGCAGACGACGGTGTCGAAGCTGGCGTCGGCGAACGGCAGGGCCGCGCCGTCAGCGGCCCGCACCTCGACCCGGTGCCCCATCGCGTCGCCGAGGTCCTTCGCGAGCCGCCGGTCCACCTCCGCCGCGGTCAGCGAGCCCGCGCGCTCGACGAGCCAGCGCGTGGTCACCCCGTAGCCGGGGCCGATCTCGAGGACGTCGCCGCCGAGGTCGACGTCCTCGAGGGCCCACGGCAGGACCTGCTGGTGCATCCGCTCGGCCCACCCGGCCGACCGGCAGAGCCTGCGGTGCAGGACGTTCATGGGCACGCCCGCCACCGTAGTTCAGGGGCGCACGCCGTCGCCGTCCTCGGCGTCCTCGGCGTCCTCCGCGCCCGCCCACACGCGCGCGGGCGCGCAGAGCAGTCCGTACAGCACCACCGCGGCGAGGACCATCACCGGCACGCCCCAGTCCGCGCGGTGGGAGGGCACCGCGGCGTAGAACCCGCAGCCGAGCACGAACAGCTGGGCGACCAGCGACGGACCGCGGGCGCCGCGCGTCCCGGTGACGAGGGCGACGCCCGCGGCGCCCACCGCGAGGCCCAGGAGGGCCACGAAGCCCCACACCGAGAACGTCACGCCGTCGACGGCGAGCAGCACCGCGACGACGACGCCGACGACGCCCTCGGCGATCACGCCGAGGGCCGCGAGGCGCACGGGACGGGGCATCACCACGACACCCAGCGTAGGCACGGCGGAGAGATCGGCGACATCCCGACCCCGCACCCCCCGGACGGAGGGGGCGTGCCGTCTACGGTGAGCGCCGTGCGTGCGCTGCTCGTGGCCAATCCCTCGGCCACCACGACGACGGCGGCCGGTCAGGACGTCATCGCGCACGCGCTCGCGAGCGAGATCAAGCTCGACGTCGTCGCGACCCGCTACCGCGGCCACGCCGCCGAGCTCGCCGCCCGCGCGCGGTCCGAGGCCGTCGACCTCGTCGTGGTCCTCGGCGGCGACGGCACGGTCAACGAGGCCCTCAACGGGCTGCTCGCCGACGGGCCCGGAGAGCACGTCCCGGCGCTCGGGGTGGTGCCCGGCGGGTCGGCCAACGTGTTCGCCCGCGCCCTCGGCGTCCCGCGCGAGCCGCTCGAGGCCACCCACACGCTGCTGGGCGCGCTGCACGAGGGCCGCTCGCGCACGGTCGGCCTCGGCCGCGCCGACGAGCGGTGGTTCAGCTTCAACGCGGGCCTGGGCTGGGACGCCGACGTCATCGCCTCGATGGAGCGCGCCCGGGGCCGCGGTCACGACGCCACCCCGGCCCGCTACGTGGCCACGTCGATCCGCCGCTGGTCGCGCGCCCGGGTCGACCCGCCGGACCTCACCGTCGAGCTCGCCGGCGAGGAGCCGGTCGACGGCGTCCGGCTCGCCATCGTCTCGAACACCGACCCGTGGACCTACCTCGGCTCGCGGCCGGTGCGCACCAACCCCGGCTGCTCGTTCGACGGCGGCCTCGGTGTCTTCGCCCTGCGCTCGCTGGGCCTGCCGACGGTCCTGCGCCTGGTGCACCAGGTGCTGCGCCGCGACGGCGCCGCCGGGCTGAAGACCGTCGTGCGGCGCGACGACGTCCCCGCTCTGCGGATCACCAGCAACGAACCGGTGAACCTCCAGGTGGACGGCGACCACCTCGGGCAGCGCAGCGACGTCGAGTTCGTGTCGGTCCCGGAGGCGCTGCGGGTGGTCGTGTAAGACGTCCCCGGACGGCCCGCTACGAACCTCGGTGTGAAATCGACGTGAACTCGGTGGGCGGGACGGGCATCTGAATCGAGCCCAGGTGCCGACCGCTCGTCGTGGCCCCTCGGACGGGTGGACGGTTCGTCGTGCGTGAATCGTCGCTCGTCGCAGCCGGGCGGTCATGACGGTGCGCGCCATTCCACTCACCGACCGAGTTCGCCCGTCGAGCCGCTTGGCACTCGATCTCGTCGGTCGTGTCCTGCAGATTGAGTCGCATCCCCCGCGAATACCGGGAAGGACGCACGGGCCCTCGGGCCGGTGTTCCGGACCGGACGGGTCCGTTGTTCTCGAAATGGAGAACAACGGGCGGGAGTCGGGGGACAGCGACACCACCACGCGGTGCGGGTCGCCGTCCCCGGTCTCCGAGCCAGGTCGCGGGCCCCGACGGTGGGGCCCGGGACACGTCGAGAAGACGACGACCACGACCGGTGCGCGCCCCGAAGCGCACCCTCCGAGGAGATCAGAACGATGGACTGGCGGAACGAAGCTGCTTGCCGCGACGAGGACCCGGAACTGTTCTTCCCCGTCGGCACGAGCGGCCCCGCGCTCTCCCAGATCGCTCGCGCGAAAAGCGTCTGCCGGCGCTGCCCGGCGATGACCGAGTGCCTGAAGTGGGCCCTCGAGTCGGGCCAGGACGCGGGCGTCTGGGGCGGTGCGAGCGAGGACGAGCGCCGCGCGCTCAAGCGCCACGGCATCCGGCCCGAGGTGCACACCGCGCTCTGACGGCCCCGACCCGGCGCCGCGCTCCCACGCTCCCCCAGGCGCCGACCAGGTCCGCAGCACCACGCCGGACGCTCGCTCCCCACGCGTCCGTCCCGGTGAGCGCGGATCGACCACGCGAGACCCGAGGGCCCCGGTCCCGTCCCCCGAAGACGGTGCCGGGGCCTTCGTGCGTCCGGCGCCGGTGCGGCCCCCTGCGGGCGTCCCAGGGCCGCGGATGGTCCGCTCAGCGTCCCCGGTGCTGCAACGGCACCCGCAGGACGGCGCGGGTGCCCTCCGACTCCGCCGGGCGCATGCTCAGGCTGCCGTCCAGCTCCGAGTCGACGAGCGTCCGCACGATCTGGAGACCGAGGCCCGTGGCCCGCTCCAGCGAGAACGTCTCGGGCAGCCCGCGGCCGTCGTCGCGGACCTCCACCTCGAGCACCGCGGCGGTGCGCTTCGCGGCGATCACCACCGAGCCCGACGCGCGCTCGGCGAACCCGTGCTCGAGGGCGTTCGCGACGAGCTCGGTGAGCACCATGACCAGCGGTGTCGCCATCACCGCCGGCAGCACGCCGACCTCGCCCTGACGGCTCATGGCGACGCGGGCCCCGGGCCGCGCGAGGTCGTTCATCATCGGCAGCACGCGGTCGAGGACCTCGTCGATGTCCACCTTCTCGTCCACCGACGCCGCCAGCGCCTCGTGCACCAGGGCGATCGACGAGACGCGGCGCACCGACTCCGTGAGCGCCTCCTGGGCCTCGTTGTGGGGCGTGCGGCGCGCCTGCAGGCGCAGGAGCGCCGCCACGGTCTGCAGGTTGTTCTTCACGCGGTGGTGGATCTCGCGGATCGTGGCGTCCTTGCTCAGCAGCGCCCGGTCGCGGCGGCGGACGTCGGTGACGTCCCGGACGAGCACCAGCGCGCCGGACGGCAGCCCGCGCGGGTGCAGCGGCAGCGCCCGCAGCACGGCCGTCGCGCCGTGGCCCTCCAGCTCGGCGCGCTGGGACGGCGTCCCGGCCAGCGCCCCGCGCACGTGCTCGGCGGCCTCGGTGCCCTCGAAGGCGTCGTCGGCGACGTCGCGCACGACCGTCGCGAGGTCGACGCCCACCAGCTCGTCGCTCCACCCCAGGCGGTGGAAGGCTGAGGCGGCGTTCGGGCTCGCGTAGAGCACGCGGCCGGTCGAGCTGATGCGCACGAGCCCGTCGCCCACCCGGGGCGACGAGCGGCCCTCGTCGCGGCCGGCGGCGGTGGGGAACGTCCCGTCCGCGACCATCTGGCACAGGTCGGAGGCCACCGCGAGGTACGAGATCTCCAGCGTGCTCGGCACCCGGGGGGCGGCCAGGTTCGTGTCGCGGCCGAGGACCGCGATCACGTCGCCCGAGCCCGAGTCCTCCCGGCTCGTGGGCGCCCGCACCGGCACGACCTCGCGGCGCACCGACCGGCCCCGGTGCCAGCGGGGCTGGTCCTCGCGCCGCAGGGTCGAGTCGTGCAGGGCCCGGTCGAGCTGGGCGTGCTGGCTCGCCGAGGCCACGGTGCCGACCATGTCCTCGGGGTGGGCGGTCGCCGTCGTCGTCGGGCGGCTCTGCGCGACGCACAGGAACTTCCCGGCCAGGTCGCCGCCCGTGACGGGGATCCAGAGCAGGAAGTCGGCGAACGAGAGGTCGGCCAGCAGCTGCCACTCGGCGACCACCCGCTGCAGGTGCGCCACCGCCGACCCGGAGAGCGTCGTGTGGGTGGCCAGGAGGTTCGACAACGTCGAGGTCGGCCGGCCGCGGTTCCCCACGGACCTCATCCAACCACTGTGACCGTCGCGCGCCCCCGACGTGCGACGATGGACGCATGTCGAAGCGCGCGCGCCAGAAGCGGGACCGCAAGAAGAAGAGCAGCAACCACGGCAAGCGCCCCCACGCCTGAACGCGCCTCAGCGCCTGCCCCGGACACACGACGGGCCCGTCCGCACATTGCGGACGGGCCCGTCGTCGGTTCGCCGGTGCTGCCGGAGCGCTCAGCGGCGCCAGGACTCCACGCGGGTCTGGTTGACCTCGACGACCGTGCCGGCGGGGCCGCGCTCGACGGTGACCTGCGCCTGCTCGAGCACCGTCGCGCGGATCTGCTCCCGGAGGCGCTCGTGCAGCTCGGCCGGGGCGTGCTCGCCGCGGCAGCTGCGGCCCAGCAGCGTCTTGACCTTCTCCTCGAGCCCGTAGCGGGCCAGACAAGGGCCGCACTCGTCGAGGTGGCGGCGCAGCTGGGCGTCGCGCTCGGGCTGGCACTCGTGGTCGAGCAGCAGCCACACCTCCGCGAGGACCTCCGAGCAGTCGGTCTCGTGGGGCTCTCCGCAGCTCATCGCGCGGCCCCCTCTCCGGTCGTCACGCGGGTGTCCCCGTCGCGGAGGAACCCGCGGTCGCGGGCGGTGTCGGTGAGCGCCTCCCGCAGCTGGCGGCGACCACGGTGCAGTCGCGACATCACGGTGCCGATCGGCGTGCCCATGATGTCGGCGATCTCCTTGTAGGCGAAGCCCTCGACGTCGGCGAGGTACACCGCCATCCGGAAGTCGTCCGGCAGGCTCGACAGCGCGTCGCGGATGTCGTTGTCCGGCAGGTTCTCCAGCGCCTCGGCCTCGGCCGACGGCAGGCCCGACGAGCTGTGCTCCCCGGCCTGGGCGAGCTGCCAGTCGGTGATCTCCTCGGTGGGCGACTGCTGGGGCTGCCGCTGCCGCTTGCGGTAGGTGTTGATGTAGGAGTTGGTGAGGATGCGGTACATCCACGCCTTGAGGTTCGTGCCGGGCGTGAACGAGGCGAACGACGAGTACGCCTTGAGCACCGTCTCCTGCACCAGGTCCTCGGCGTCGGCCGGGTTGCGCGTCATGCGCAGGGCCGCCGCGTACAGCTGGTCGACCAGCGGCATCGCGTCACGCTCGAAGCGCGCGGCACGCTCCTCGGGCGTCTCGGTCGCCAGGTCCACCGCCCCGTCCGCCGGCGCCGACCGCACCTCCTGGCGCTCTTCGGGCTCGCCGGCCCGATCGCTCGCCGCGCTCGCACCGTCGGCCACGAGGCTCCCTCCACGCCGCTCGCGCACCGCGAGCGCGACATCGTCGGATCCCGCGGAGACTACCCGGCCGCGCGGGGAGCCACCCCGCATCGCCGACGACGTCACCCGCGTCCCGGTCGCCGGGACGAGCGACGCCAGGTCCACCCCGGCCTCGATCCCGACGTCCCTGACGGGCTCCGTCACCATTGTTGGCATCGCACCTCTCCTCGTCCTGCCGCGCGAGGACCATGGTGATCGCGCGGCGTATCCACGGAACGCGACAGGAGGGTCGGGGATTCCCGCTTGCCGGCCGCGACGAGGTTTGGTGGGCTCCCGGCCCGTGGCCGGTCGCGCGACCCCGGCGACGGCCGCGCTGGACGCGGCCGGCGTCGTCTACAGCACCCACCCGTACACGGCCCCGGGGAAGACCGCCTACGGCACCGAGGCCGCCGACGCCCTCGGCCTCGACCCGCACCGGGTGCTGAAGACGCTGGTCGCGGAGGTGGACGGCGCACCGGTGCTGGCGATGGTGCCGGTGGCCGGGACGCTCGACCTCAAGGCGCTGGCCGCCGCTCGCGGCGGGAAGCGCGCCGTCATGGCCGACGCCACCCGCGCCCAGCGGCTCACCGGCTACGTCGTCGGCGGCATCGCCCCGCTGGGCACCCGCCAGGCGCTGGACGTCGTGATCGACCTCTCGGTCGCCGAGCACGCGACGGTCTACTGCTCGGCCGGCCGCCGGGGGCTGCAACTGGAGCTCGCCCCCGACGACCTCGCCACGGTCACCGGGGGCGAGCTGGCCGAGATCAGCTCGCAGCCCTGAAGAACGTCCGCAGGTCGGCGACGACCGCGTCCGGCTCCTCCAGCACCGCGAAGTGGCCGCCGCGGTCGTGGCGGCTCCAGTGCACGACGTTCGTGTTGTCGCGCTCGGCGAACACCCGGATCGTCTGGAAGTCGTCGGCGAACACCTGCACACCGGTCCGTGCGGCGCTGACCCGCGGCTCGACCCCGGAGTGCGCCTCCTCGAAGTGGTAGCGCACGGCGCCCGAGGCGGTGTTGGTCAGCCAGTACAACGACACCTGGGTGAGGATCTGGTCGGCGGTGACGAGGCTCGTGCCGTTGCCGAAGGAGGCGAAGAGCTCGTCGTACGCGAGCTGGGCGACCGGGGAGTCCGCGAGCCCGACGGCCACGGTCTGCGGGCGCGAGCCGTTCATCTGGTTGTAGCCGCCGACCTTCTGGAACCACTGCATGTGCTCCAGGCCGGCGTGGTCCGACGGCTCGAGGCGCTCGAACTCCGCCGGGTCGCCCGAGGGGAAGCTGAACAGCTGCAGGACGTGCAGGCCGAGGAAGCCGGGCGGGTCGAGCAGCCCGAGCTCGCGGGCGACGAGCGCGCCCCCGTCGCTGCCGTGCGCGCCGTAGCGCTCGTAGCCGAGCCGGCGCATCAGCGTGTCGTAGGTGCGGGCGACCCGCGCCATCGTCCAGCCGCGGTCGGCCACGGGCGTCGAGAAGCCGAAGCCGGGCATCGACGGGGCAACGACGGAGAACGCGTCCTCGGCGCGCCCGCCGTGCGCCACCGGGTCGGTGAGCGGCCCGATGACGTCGAGGAACTCGGCGAACGAGCCGGGGTAGGTGTGCAGCAGGAGCAGGGGCGTCGCGCCGGCCTCGGCGGAGGGCACGTGCACGAAGTGGATCGTCTGGCCGTCGATCTCGGTGCGGAAGTTCGGCACGGCGTTCATCCGCGCCTCCTGGGCACGCCAGTCGAACGTCGTGCGCCACTGCTCGACCATCGCGGCGAGGTAGTGGTTCGGCGTGCCGTAGTCCCAGTCGTCGCCCGGCGCGGGTCGCGGGAGGCGGGTGCGGTCGAGGCGGTCGGCGAGGTCGTCGAGCTCGGCCTGCGGGACGGCGATGGTGAAGGGGGTGATCTCGGTGCTGCTCATGAGGAGAACGGTAGGAACCAACCAGGTACGGATCGTTCCTCGTTTCCGGCAGGATGCCGTCCCGTGCGCGACACCGCCGCCCGGCTGCTGACCCTGCTGTCCCTGCTGCAGTCGCGCCCCGACTGGCCGGGCCCGGAGCTCGCCGCGCGGCTCGGCGTCACCGACCGGACCGTCCGCCACGACGTCGCGCGTCTCCGCGGGCTCGGCTACCCCGTCGACGCCGAGACCGGGCGGGCCGGGCACTACCGGCTCGGCGTCGGCGCCTCCCTGCCCCCGCTGCTGCTCGACGACGAGGAGGCCGTGGCCGTCGCGATCGGCCTGCGCGCCGCCACGGGCCTCGCCGGTGTGGCGGAGACCAGCGCCCGCGCCCTGACCAAGCTGGAGCGCATCCTCCCGGCGCGGCTGCGCCGCACCGTGTCCGCCCTCGCCGAGGCCACGACCCGGGGTCCCGAGAACACCGCCACCGACGCGCCGGACCCGGAGGTCGACCCGGCCCTGCTCACCGCCCTGGCCGGCGCCATCCGCGACCGCACGGCGATCCGGGTGGTGCTCGATCCGGACGCCCCGGCCCGCGTGCTCGAGCCCTATCGCCTCGTGAGCTGGCAGCGCCGGTGGTACGTGGTGGTCCGCGACGGTCCCGCGTGGCGGGTGCTGCGGGTCGACGGGCTCACCCTGCGCACACCGGGCGGCGGGCGGTTCACGCCGGTCGAGCCGCCCGAGGACCTCACCGACCTCGTGCTGCGCGAGGTCGCGGCCGCCGGCTGGTCGGTGCACGCGCGGGTGGTCGTCGACGCCCCGGCCGCGGACGTGCTCGCGCAGATCAACCCGGCGGTCGGGGTCGTGGAGCCCCGAGACGCCCACCGCTGTGTCCTGGTCACCGGCGCCGACAGCCACGCGACCGTGGCCGCGTACGTCGGGATGCTCCCGTTCGACTTCCACCTCGACGGCCCGCCGGAGCTGGTCGAGCACGTCCGGGCGCTCGGGGAGCGCTACCGGCGGGCCGTGGGCGCCTGACTACGGCATCTCCACGACGAACCGGAACCGCACGTCCCCGCGCCCGAGCCGGTCCAGCGCGTCACCGAGACGGTCGGGCGTCACGACCTCCACGTCGGCGACGATCCCGTGCTCGGCGGCGACGTCGAGCATCTCGCGGGTGGCGGGCACGCCGCCGCTGCCCGTCCCGACGATCTTCTTCTCGCCGACGACCAGGCTCATCGGGTCGACGTCGAGGCGGGCCGGCGGGATGCCCGCCAGCACGTAGGCCCCGTCGACCGCGAGCGCGTCCAGGTAGGGCGCGAGGTCGAGCGGGTGGCCGGTCGTGTCGAGGAGCAGGTCGAAGCGCCGCCTCTGGCGGGCCAGCGCCTCGGGGTCGCGGGTGACGACGACGTCGTCGGCCCCCAGGGCCTTCGCCGCGTCGGCCTTGCCCTCGCTGGTGGTCAGGGCGACCGTCTCGGCGCCCAGCGCGTGGGCGAACTTGATCGCGAGGTGCCCGAGGCCGCCGACCCCGACCACGCCCACCGTCGTCCCCGGGCCCGCGCCGAGGCGGCGCAGCGGGGACCAGGTGGTGATCCCGGCGCAGAGCAGCGGCGCCGCGCCGGCGGGGTCGAGCCCGGCCGGCAGGGCGTGGACGAAGTGCCGGTCGACGACGATCTCGGTGGAGAACCCGCCCTGGGTGACGCCGCCGGAGACCCGGTCCTCGCCGCCGTAGGTCAGCGTCGGGAACGCCTCGCAGTCGTTCTCCCGCCCGGCGCGGCAGGCGGTGCACGTGCGACACGAGTCGATGATGTTCCCGACGGCGACCCGGTCGCCCGCGGCGAGATCGTCGACGTCGCCGCCCACGGCCGCGACGACCCCGGTCATCTCGTGGCCCGCGACCAGCGGGAAGGCGGCGGGGTCGCCGCTCGCGAGGGCGTGCCGGTCGGTCGCGCACACCCCGCAGTGCGTGATGCGGACGACGACGTCCTGCGGCCGCGGGTCGCGCCGCTCGACGGTCCACGGCTGCGGGGCGGCGCCCGGCGTCGCGGCGGCCCATCCGGTCACCTGGTGCACGATCGGACCTCCTCGGTCAGAACCAACTGGTTGGTTACCTCCGACCGTAACATGTAACCGACCAGTTGGTTATGATGAGGCGGTGCCCAAGGACGGTGCGGCGACCCGGCGCCGCCTGCTCGACGCCGCGACCGCGGAGTTCTCGCGGTTCGGGATCGCGGGGGCGCGCGTCGACCGCATCGCCGACGCCGCGGAGGCCAACAAGGCGCAGATCTACGCGTGGTTCACGTCGAAGGACGGGCTGTTCGACGCCGTGTTCGCCGAGCACCTGTCGCTGATCGTCGACCTCGTGCCGTTCGACGCGACCGACCTGGCCGGCTACGCGGTGCGGCTCTACGACGCCTACCTCGAGCGGCCCTCGGTGATCCTCCTCGCGACCTGGGCGCGGCTGGAGCGGGTGCCCACGGGCGACCTGCTCACGACGGCCGCGCAGGACGTCGCCGCGAAGCTCGACGCGGTCCGCGCCGCCCAGGCCGACGGGTTGGTCGACCCCGAGCTCGCGCCGCGCGACGTCTACTCGATGGTGATCTCGCTGTCGATGAGCTGGTCGCCGGCGGCGACGGTGATCGCCGCGTCGACGGCCGACCCGGACGACGAGCACGCGCGGCGCCGGGCCGCCCTGCACGCCGTCGCGACCCGGGCCTTCCGTCCGGGCCGCTGATCGTCAGCCGGGCCCCGCCGACAGGCTCCGGAGCTCCGGGACGAGCGTCTCCAGCCACGACCCGACGGCGTCACGGATCGGGCCTCTCGCCCTCAGCGAGTGGTCGCCCCGCACGGTGACCACCTCGCGGTGCTTCCCCGGGGACGGGATGCCGAAGCGGTCGTTCTCCCCCGACACCGCGAGCACCGGGATGCCGGCGTCGTCGACGGCGTCGATCTCCGGGCCGCGGTCGGGGCGCGTGCCGTCCTTGCGGGCGGGCGCGAGCAGCGGGAACGCGAGCGTCAGCACCCCGATCGGCGCCGGGTCGGCGGCGACCGCGCCGCGGCACGCGACCCGCGCGCCCGAGGACCGCCCGCCGTGGATCTGCGGGGTGTCCGGGAAGCGCTCGGTGAGGGCGGCGAGCACCCGGGCCCAGGCCTCGTCGAGCTGGGCGGCGGGCGCCGGCGCCTTGCGGCCGGCGACCCGGTAGGGCTGCAGGACGCGGGCCACCGCGAAGCGTCCGGCCGCCGCCGCGGCGGCGAGCAGGTCGGGCGCCTCGATCCCCCCGCCGGCGCCGTGGCCGAGCACGAGGAGCCCGAGGCAGCGTCCGGGCGTCCGCAGCGCCACGCGGGCGGGTCCGTGCGGCGTCGGGACCTCGAGCTCCTCGGCCGTCACTGGGTGGCGGGGACGTCGAGGTCCAGCCCCTGCTGCTCGGGCTCGTCGTGGCTCTCCTCGATCAGCTCGGGCCCGTGGTTCTTCACGTTGTTGACCTTGGTGGACACCTGGCGGAGCTCGAACGCCGTGAGCAGCTCGGTCGGCGGGGGCTCGAGGAGGTCGGTCGGGTCGTCGTTGTCCGGGTCGAGCCACGCCCGCCACCGCTCGGCGGGCAGCACCAGCGGCATGCGGTGGTGGATCGCCGTGAGCGGCCCCGCGGCGTCGACGGTGACGACCGTGGTGCTGATCAGCGGCGACGTGCCCTTCGGGGCGTCCTTCGGCCGCCAGGTCTCCCACAGACCCGCGAAGGCGAGCGACGTCCCGCCGGGCAGCGTGATGAAGTACGGCACCTTGCGCCCGCCGGGCCCGTCGCGCTGCCACTCGAACCAGCCGTCGGCCGGGAGCAGGCAGCGGCGGCCCTTCACCGCGCGGCGGAAGGCGGGCTTGCTGGTCAGCGAGTCGGACCGCGCGTTGATCATGCGGTTGCCGACCTTCGGGTCGTCGGCCCAGCCCGGCACGAGGCCCCAGCGCATGGCCCGCAGGCTGCGCTCGAGGCGCTGCGGGTCGGCCTTGCCGTCGCCGTCGCGCGGATGCCGGTCGACCACGCCGATCACGGTCTCGGTGGGCGCGACGTTGTACTCGGGCCCGGGCCACGCGCCGTCGGTGGCGTCGACGGCGTCGAACTCCTCGGCGAGGGTGGCCGGGTCCTTGGCCTGGCTGTAGCGGCCGCACATGCCGCCATCATCCCACCGGGCACCGACACAGCCCGGGCCGAGCGCGAGAAGATGGCCCCATGAGCGATCAGCCCTGGGCGGCACCGACGGCCGACGGGCCCGTGCGGGGCACGGTGTCGGTGCCCGGCTCCAAGTCGGTGACGAACCGCGCGCTGGTCCTCGCCGCGCTGGGCGCCGACGGCGTGACCCGCCACGTCCGCGGCGCGGCCCGCTCGCGGGACACGACGCTGATGGCCGGCGCCCTGGCGTCCCTCGGCGCGACGGTGACGACGGCCGACGGACGGGCCGGCACGCTCGACCTGGCGATCACCGCCCCGGCGACCTTCCACGGCGGGCACGTCGACTGCGGGCTCGCGGGCACCGTGATGCGCTTCGTCCCGCCGCTCGCCGCGCTGGCCGACGGCGAGGTCGTCCTCGACGGCGACCCGCGGGCCCGCGAGCGCCCCATGGGCGGGATCGTCGCCGGCCTGCGCGGGCTGGGCGTCGAGGTCACCGGCGAGGCGCTGCCGCTGACCGTCGCCGGCGGGCCGCACCCACGCGGCGGCGACGTGAGCGTCGACGCGTCCGCGTCCAGCCAGTTCGTCAGCGGCCTGCTCCTCTCGGGCGCCCGCTACGCCGCGGGCGTCACCGTCACCCACGCCGGCGAGCGCGGGGTCCCGTCCCTGCCGCACGTGGCGATGACCGTGGCGATGCTGCGGACGGCCGGCGTGACCGTCGCGGAGGAGCCGTCCCGGTGGCGCGTCGCGCCGGGCCCCGTCACGGCGCCGACCGTGCTCGACGTCGAGCCCGACCTGTCGGGGGCGGCGGTCTACCTGGCCGCGGCGCTCGCGACCGGCGGGACGGTGACGGTCGCGGGCTGGCCGGACACCGACCTCCAGCCCGGCTCCGCGGTGCGGCGCGTGCTGGAGGCCTTCGGCGCGCGGGTGACCCTCGACGCGGACGGGCTCACGGTCGACGGGCCCGGACGGCTCGACGGCGTGGACGTCGACCTCGGCGAGATCAGCGAGCTCACCCCGACCGTCGCCGCCCTCGCCGCCGTCGCGGCGCGGGACGGTGCGACGTCGCGGCTGCGCGGCGTCGCCCACATCCGTGGTCACGAGACCGACCGCCTGGCCGCCCTGGCCGCCGAGCTCGGCACCGTCGGGGCGCGCGTCACCGAGACCGCGGACGGGCTGGAGATCGCGCCGGCGCCCCTCACCGCGCCCACCCGGCCCTGGGGCGCGTACGCCGACCACCGGATGGCGACGGCCGGCGCGATCGTCGGTCTCGTCGTGCCCGGCGTCGCGATCGACGACGTCGCGGCCACCACCAAGACCCTCCCCGACTTCGCGACCGACTGGCCCGCCCTCGTGCGCGCCGGGGTCGGGGTCTAGAGGAGCCGGCGGGGTGCCGAGCGGAGCGCGCGGCGGCCGCGGGGAGACCTCGCGGCTCGACGAGTCCGACGTCCGCGTCCGCCCGGGCAAGGGGACGCGCCCGCGCAGCAAGCGCCGCCCCGAGCACGCCGACGCCACCACGGCGATGGTCGTCGGCGTCGACCGCGGCCGGTGGACCTGCGCGCCCGACGACGACCCCGCGCGCCGGATCGTCGCCATGCGGGCGCGGGAGATGGGGCGCACGCCGGTCGTCGTCGGCGACCGGGTGGGGCTGGTCGGCGACGTCTCCGGCGGCGAGGACGCCCTCGCGCGGATCGTGCGGGTCGACGAGCGGACGAGCGTCCTGCGCCGCACCGCCGACGACACCGATCCCTACGAGCGGGTGGTCGTCGCCAACGCCTCCCACCTCGTGATCGTCACCGCGGTCGCCGACCCGACCCCGCGCACCGGGTTCGTCGACCGGGCGCTCGTGGCCGCCTACGCCGGCGGCCTCGAACCCGTGCTGTGCCTGACGAAGACCGACCTCGCCGACCCGGCCGAGTTCGCCGCGAACTACGCCGACCTCGACCTGCCCCTCGTCGTGACCCGCGCCGACGAGGACCCGACGGGGCTGCGCGAGGTCGTCGAGGGGCGGGTCACGGCGCTCGTCGGGCACTCCGGGGTCGGGAAGTCGACGCTGGTCAACGTGCTCGTGCCGGACGCCGACCGGGCCGTCGGCGAGGTGTCGGGGATCGGCAAGGGCCGGCACACCTCGACGTCGGCGGTGGCGCTGGCCCTGCCGGACCACACGGGCTGGGTCGTGGACACCCCGGGCATCCGCTCGTTCGGGCTCGCGCACATCGCGGCCGACGACGTCGTCGCCGCGTTCGGCGACCTCGCCGCGGCGATCGAGGACTGCCCGCGCGGCTGCACCCACCTCGGGCCCCCGGCCGACCCGGAGTGCGCGCTGGACGCCGAGGTGGCGGCCGGCCGCCTGCCGATCGGCCGGCTGGAGGCACTGCGACGGGTCCTGACGGCCCTGCGGACTCCGTCCTGGGAGACCTGACGTCGGTTCGACGTAAGGTGCGCCGTTCCTGTCCGACGGCGCGAGGTGGTGGGTTCGACGAGCAGTTCCGACCTGGAGGCCGGTCCGGCGGAGAGCAGGTCGGAGCGGCCGCGCGTCCCGGACGACCCGACCGACGAGGGCCGGGGCGGGGAGCAGGACGGCGGCGAGGGCGGGTCCACCCTCACGGTGGTCCTGGCGCTCGGGGCGAACGCGATGGTCGGCGTGCTCAAGCTCCTCGCGGGCCTGCTCACCGGGTCGTCGGCGATGCTGGCCGAGGCCGCGCACTCCGCGGCGGACTGCACGACCGAGGGCTTCCTGTTCACCGCCCTGCGCCGCTCGGCGAAGAAGCCCGACCGCCGGCACCCGTTCGGCTACGGCAAGGAGCGGTTCTTCTGGTCGATGCTCGCGGCGGTCTCGGTGTTCGTCACCGGAGCCGCGTACTCGATCTACGAGGGCGTCCACACGATCGTCGAGCAGGCGCCCGACCCGGCCGAGGAGCAGTACGCCTGGGTCGCCTACGCGGTGCTCGGGCTGTCAGCCGTGATCGAGGGCGTCTCGTGGCAGCAGGCCGTCCGTCAGGTGTGGCGCGAGAAGCGGGAGCTGGGCCTGTCGCTCCGTCAGTACCTGCGCCTGTCCGACGACCCCACGTCGCTGAGCGTCCTGTTCGAGGACACCGCCGCGCTGATCGGCCTGCTCCTCGCCGCGGCCGGCGTCGTCCTGCACCAGCTCACCGGCTCGTCGCTGTGGGACGGCATCGCCTCGGTGCTGATCGGCCTCCTGCTGGCGGGGGTCGCCTACGTGCTCGGGCGCACCAACAAGCACCTCCTGGTCGGCCGCTCCGCCGAGCCACGGGTCATGCGCGCGGTGTTCGACCACCTCGCCGACGCGCCGGAGGTCGTCGCCGTCGTCGACCTGAAGTCGATGCTCACCGGCGCCGACAGCGTCCTCGTGTGCGCCCGCGTCGACGTCGTCGACACGCTCGGCGCCGACGACGTCGAGCGGGTCTGTGTCCGGCTCGACGAGGAGCTGCGGGAGCGGTTCAACGACGTCGACGACGTGTTCGTCGAGCCGGTGCCCCGCGGGGACCCGGCACTGCGGCGCGCCGTGCTGGAGCGCTACGGCGACCTGCTCTCCGAGTGGCAGCGCGAGCACGACGCCGCCCGCCTCGCCACGCCTGATCACACCTCCGACGTGATGTGAGCGGGCGCGTTCTGGGGTAGGACCGGGGCGTGGCGAACGGGTCCCGCGACGGGGACGGTTCCGGCGGTGGCGAGTCCACGCTCACGGTGCTGCTCGCGCTGGCCTCGAACGTGCTGGTCGGCGTCCTCAAACTGATCGCCGGCCTGCTCACCGGCTCGTCGGCGATGCTCGCCGAGGCGGCGCACTCGGTGGCGGACACGACCACCGAGGTCTTCCTCGTCACGGCCCTGCGCCGGTCGGGCCGCCGACCGGACCGCACGCACCCGTTCGGGTACGGCAAGGAGCGGTTCTTCTGGGCGATGATCGCGGCGGTCTCGGTGTTCGTCACCGGCGCCGCGTACTCGATCCTCGAGGGGATCGAGACGATCGTCGAGCAGGCGCCCGACCCGGCGGAGGAGCAGTACGCGTGGGTCGCGTACGCCGTGCTGGCGCTGTCGTTCGTCATCGAGGGCACGTCGTGGCAGCAGGCAGTGCGCCAGGTGTGGCGGGAGAAGCGGGAGCTGCGGCTCTCGCTCTACCGCTACCTGCGGCTCTCCGACGACCCGACGGTCAAGAGCGTCCTGTTCGAGGACTCCGCCGCGCTGATCGGCCTGGTGTTCGCCGCGCTCGGCGTCGGCCTGCACCAGCTGACCGGCTCGTCGGTGTGGGACGGCATCGCCTCGGTGATGATCGGCGTGCTGCTCGTCTTCGTCGCCTACGCCCTCGGCCGCACCAACAAGAACCTGTTGATCGGCCGGTCCGCCGAGCCCCGCGTCATGCACGCGGTGTTCGACCACCTCGCCGACGCCCCGGAGATCGAGGCCGTCGTCGACCTGCAGTCCATGCTCACCGGCACCGACAGCGTCCTGCTCTGCGCGCGGGTCGACTTCGTCGACGCCCTGTCGGCCGCCGATCTCGAGCGTGCCTGCGTGCGGCTCGACGACGAGCTGCGCGAGCGCTTCACCGACCTCGACCAGATCTTCATCGAGCCCGTGCCGCGGACCGATCCGGACATGCGCGCGGCCGTGCTCGAGCGCTACGGCACCCTGCTGACCACCTGGCAGCGCGAGCACGACGCCCGTCAGTCCTCGGTCCACTCCAGGAGGTCGCCGGGCTGACACCCGAGCACCCGGCACATGGCCTCGAGGGTGCTGAAGCGCACCGCCTTCGCCCGCCCGTTCTTGAGCACGGCGACGTTGGCGGGCGTGAGCCCGACGCGCTCGGCGAACTCCCCCACGCTCATCTTGTGCCGCGCGAGCTGCACGTCGATGCGCACGACGATCGGCATCAGATGACCGCGTCCATGTCGGTGCGCAGGGTGGTGGCCGCCCGCAGCAGGGCACGCATGACGATCATCAGCAGCCCCACCACCGCGACCACCAGGACCGGCGCGGACAGCAACAGCGTGACCGGGCCGCCCTCGTCGGCGACGGACGCCACCCACACCGCGACGCCCACGAGCACGACCCACGCCGCCGCGATCGCCCCGACGATGACGTCGACCCAGACCAGGGACGACGGCGTGAAGATCCGGTCCGCCCGCACGCGGGAGAGCAGCGCCCAGGTCGCGACGATCACCACCTCGGCGCAGAGCAGCCAGAACGCCGCGAGCGCGGTCATCGGCCACCGCAGGGGCGCGAACTGCGGCGACTCCTGCGCCATCGCCGCGAACTGGCCCGGGAACGACAGCGTCTGGAAGACGAGCAGGACGGCGAACAGCACGACCAGGCAGACCCGCAGCGGCAGCACCACGCGTTCGACCCTCAGCATGTATCGAGGATCGCGCGTTTCCTATCGACAATCAATAGCTGATGACCCGGTCGGCACGATGGGCGGTGGCGGCGATCATCCGGGCGTTGGCGGCGTCGCTGCCGTCGGCCCGGGCGACGGCCTCGGCGTGGCTGCGGCCGTGACGCTCGTGGCGCGCGACGAGCCGTGCGCGGCGCTCGTCCTCGTCCGGGGCGAGGAACCACACCTCGTCGAGCAGCGCCCGCACGCCGTCCCACGGAGGGTCGTCCATCAGCAGGTAGTTGCCCTCGGTGACCAGGACGAGCGCATCCGGCGGAACCTCGAGCGCGCCCGCGACCGGCTCCTCGATCTCGCGGCGGAACTCCGGGGCCCACACGGCCGCCGCGCGGGACCGGGCGCGTTCGAGGAAGGCGACGTAGCCCGCGGCGTCGAACGTGTCCGGGGCGCCCTTGCGCTCACGGCGCCCGAGCCGGTCGAGCACGGAGTTCGCGAGGTGCCAGCCGTCCATCCCGACGACGGCCACCTCCGGCCCGGCGAGCGCCGCGACGAGCGTGGACTTGCCCGCCCCGGGCCCGCCGACGACGCCCAGGAGCCGCCGGCGCCCGTCGGCGCGGGCGGCGGCGAGGAGGTGCGCGATGTCGGGGTCGGTCATGTGCGCACTATCGCCCACGAGCGGGTACGCCCGGTCGGTGGAGCTCCCCCTGCCCGGTCCGGGCCCTGACGCCGCGGTCGCGTTCGTGCGGGAGCACCTCGCCGACCTCGCCTGCGACACCCCGGCCGCGTCCCCGTCCTTCCGCGGCGGGCAGACCGCTGCCGACGCCGCGCTCGCCGCGCTCGACATCACCCGGTACGCGGGGCGGCGCAACGAGGTGTGGCCGGTCGAGCGCCGTGGGGCGTCGCGGATGTCGCCCTACATCCGCCACAACCTCGTGGACCTGCCCACGCTCTGGACGCACGTCGCGGACGCGCCGTCGAACGACCGCCGCAAGTACCGCGACGAGCTGGCCTGGCAGGAGTTCACCCGCCACCTCTACGCCCGCTTCGGCCGCGACGGGCACCCGGCCCTGCGCGAGGAGCTGCGGGCGACGCCGCCACAGCCGGCGGAGCCGTGGGACGAGCCGTGGCCGCGGGACATGCGCTGCATGGACGCGACGGTGGACGAGCTGCACACCGACGGGTGGCTGGTGAACCAGACGCGGATGTGGCTGGCGAGCCAGTGGACCGTCCGGGCCGGGGCGCGGTGGCGCGACGGCGAGGAGGAGTTCTTCACCCACCTCCTCGACGGCTCCCGCGCCGCCAACCGCCTCAATTGGCAGTGGACGACCGGCGCCGGCTCGGGCAAGGCGTACGGCTTCTCGCGCTGGCAGGTCCAGAAGCGGGCGCCCCAGCTCTGCCGCGAGTGCGCGCTGCGCGACGCCTGCCCGGTGCAGGGCTGGCCGCCCGACCAGCGCACCACCCGCGTCACGGTCTCCGACCTGCTGCGCGGGGACCCCGACCCGGACGTGACCGCGGGACCGACCTCGCCAATGGTCGGCTCCGGGGAGGACGGCTCGGGCGGGGACGGCTCGGGCGGGGACGGCTCGGGCGGGGACGGCTCGGGCGGGGACGGCTCGGGCGGGGACGGCTCGGGCGGGGACGGCTCGGGCGGGGTCGACGCCGTGTGGCTGACCGCGGAGTCGCTGGGCGACGCGGACCCCGCCCTGGCGGCGCACCCGGACGCGCCCGCGGTCTTCTGCTTCGACGAGCCGCTGCTGCGCCGCCTGATGCTCTCCGGCAAGCGCCTGGTCTTCCTCACCGAGACCCTCGCCGATCTCGGGACCCGCCGCCCCGTGGAGATCCGCCGCGGGCGCGTCGCCGACGAGCTCGCCGGGCGCCGCCTCGCGGTGACGTTCGCGCCGGTGCCGGGGTTCCGGCGTCTCCGCGAGGAGCTCGCGCCCGCGGTCGTCCACCCGTGGCCCTGGCTCTTCCGGCCGCGCTCCGGGCGGATGCAGTCGTGGACGGCGTGGCGCAAGGGCATGCCCGCCCAGCCCGACGGGCCGGTGCCGGTCGCGAGCTGACCCCTCTTCGGTGTCGGGGGGACGTGCGAGGCTGCTGGCGGGTCCGGAGGGGGTCGCCATGGTGCGGGAGCAGCAGCCGTGGCTCGACGTGCCGTTCGCGGAGAAGGACGACGCCAAGGCCGCCGGGGCGCGGTGGGACTGGCGGGCCCGACGCTGGTACGCGCCGCGGCCGGGCGTGCCCGAGCTCGCGCGCTGGCTCCCGGCGTCCCGGACGCCGGCCGACGGTGTGCCGGCTGCCGGCGCTGCGGACGGTCCGGTGGCTGGTGCTGCGCGGCCCGCGACCGAGCCAGGCGGGTCCGCCACCGAGCCAGCGGGGTCCGCCGCCGAGCCAGCCGAGCCAGCCGAGCCAGCCGAGACCGCCGAGACCGCCGAGACCGCCGAGCCCCCTACCGGGACCAGCGAGTCCGACGAGTCCTCAGCTCCGGTGATCAGGCCAGAGGCCGCCCGCACCGCCCGTCCCGCCGCCTTCCAGGCCGGCGCCGGCCACCCCAGGACCGCCCCGGCGCAGGCCCGGCTGGCCGAGGCTCTGCGCCGACTCACGGAACCCGGCCGGTGGGAGCGGCTCACCCGGCGCCGCCCGCCGTGGCGCGTCCTGCACGGGGTCCCGGCGAGCCCGCGGCGCGATCTCGACCACGTGCTGGTCGGGCCGCCGGGGGTGGTCACCGTCGAGGTCCTGCACCTGGCCGGCGCGGTGTCCGTCGAGGACGACCGGCTGACCGTCGACGGCGAGGTCGTCGACGTCGTGCCGCGCGCACGGGCGGAGGCCGAACGGGTCGGTCGGCTGCTCGCCGTTGCACGGGACGGCGGCGGGGTCCCACCCGTCACCGCGGCACTCGCGGTGGTCGCCGCGTCCGTGGCCGTCGCGCCGGGCCGGGAGCGGCCGCAGGGCGTGCTGGTCGCGACGCCGGCGAACCTGCCCCGCCGGATCACCGGGCTGCCCACCGAGCTCGCCGACGACGAGATCGACGAGCTCTACGCCGTCGCCCGCCGACTCGGCACGTGGACGCGGGACCTCTGACCGGCGCCTTTCCGTCCTGGGCGGCCATGGTGCGGTGCCGCGGGCCTTCTTACATTGGGCGTGGCGACAGGAGGTCCGCGCCATGCGCGACGGGAGCAGGAGCGATGCCGGGCACGTCGACGTCCTGATCGTCGGAGCCGGTGTGTCCGGGATCGGGGCCGCGCACCACCTCCGCGAGCGCTTCCCCGACCGCACGTTCGCCGTGCTCGACGCCCAGGAGCATCACGGCGGCACCTGGTGGACCCAGCGCTTCCCGGGCGTGCGCTCCGACAGCGACCTCTACACCTACGCCTACCGGTTCAAGCCCTGGCATGGCCCGTCGATCGCGTCCGGCGACAAGATCCTCCGCTACCTGGACGAGGTCGTCGCCGAGGACGGCCTCGGCCCGCACCTCCGCCCCCGGCACCGCGTGACCGCGGCGTCCTGGTCGAGCGCGGACCGGACCTGGTCCGTCGACGTCACCCGCGACGACACGGGCGAGGACCTGCGCTTCACGACCGACTTCCTCTGGATGTGCGCGGGCTACTACCGCCACGGCGACCCCTACCGACCCGAGTGGCCGGGCACCGAGCGCTTCGCCGGTCGGATCGTCCACTCGATGACCTGGCCCGACGACCTCGACCTCACCGGGCGGCGGGTGGTGGTCATCGGCTCGGGGTCGACCGCCGCGACACTCATCCCGGCGATCGCCGAGCAGGCCGCGCACGTGACGATGCTGCAGCGCTCGCCGTCGTACTACATCGCGAAGCCGACGGTCACCGAGCTCGGGACGACGCTCGAGGCCCTCGACGTCCCCCGCGCGTGGACCTCGGAGATCCTGCGCCGCCAGTTCGTCGGCCAGACCCAGTGGCTGGCGCGCACGGCGCTGGAGGACCCGCAGCTCGTGCACGACTACCTGCTCGAGAACGTGCGGCCCGTGCTCCCGGAGAACTTCGACGTCGAGCAGCACCTCACGCCGCGCTACCGGCCGTGGCAGCAGCGGGTCTGCATCGTCCCGGACGGCGACTTCTTCACCGCCCTGCGCGAGAAGAAGGCCTCGATCGTCACCGACACCGTCGAGACCTTCACCGAGCACGGGATCCGGCTGCGCTCCGGCGAGGAGCTGCCGGCCGACGTCGTCGTGAGCGCCACCGGCTTCAACCTCGTGGTGTTCGGCGACGTCGCCCTGAGCGTGGACGGCGAGCCGGTCGACGTCGCCGACCGCGTCACCTGGCGCGGGCTGATGCTCTCCGGGGTGCCGAACATGGCCTACGTGTTCGGCTACCTGCGGCACAGCTGGACGCTGCGGGTCGATCTGGTCGCCGACGTCGTCTGTCGCCTGCTCGCCCACCTGCGCGAGCGCGGTGCGACGACGGTGACCCCGACCCTGCGCGCCCAGGACGCCGACATGGCGCTGCTGCCGTGGTCGGACCCGGCGAACTTCAACCCCGGCTACATCACGCGCTCCCTGCACCTGCTCTACCGCCAGGGCGACCGCCCACCGTGGAACCACATGCTCGAGCACGACGAGGAACAGCACGTCCTGCCCGACGTCGATCTGGAGGACGGATCGCTGCGGTACGCGTGAGGCGCGGGGTCGCCCTGGGCTCGGGCGTGCCGGGTGGATCCGTGTCGGTGACCCGGTCCCGTGGACGTGCAGGACTCCGCGGCCCGCTGAGGCCGGTCACCTCCGCGTCGCGCCCGAGCCGGGCCGGCGCTGTCGTCGCTGTCGTCGTTGTGCTCGCCGTCGCCGCCGTGGTCGCCGTGGTCGCCGTCGCCGGTTCCCTCACCCCGGCGGCGTCTGACGCTCCGTCCCGGAGAACGTGAGTCCGCCGCCCGTGACCACGGCGTGGATCCGGGCCGCGACGGCGGCCGCTCCGGACTCGCTCTCGGGGTCCGTGGCGGGGTCGTGCCTGAGACCAGGTGGCGTGGATCGAGCGCGGAGCGGGCGAACTCGCCGTGCATGTGACGGGTCGCGTCGACGTCGGCGAACGGGTGTCCGGTGCGGCCGAGCACCCGCCGGACGCAGGTGTCGACGTCGGGCAGCAGCACCGCGTAGCGGAGCGCCGCCAGCCCGCTGGCCGCCAGGAACTCGTCGAGGAACCAGGGGCCGACGATGCCGTCGAACACCACCGTGTAGCCGCCGAGGACGAACCGACCGGCGGCCGCGGCGGCCGCCTCGATCGTGACCGTGTTCTGCTGGTGGGCCTCGCGTGTCCAGGGCGCGCGGTAACCCTGGTCGAGGAAGGCGAAGACCGCGTCGCCCGCCACCAGCGCGCTGAGCGGGTACCGGGCCGAGAGCAGCCGCGCGACCGTCGACTTGCCGGCCCCCGGCGGCCCGGTGACCACGATGAGCTCGGGCACCTCACCAGCGTCGCAGGGCCGGTCGAGCCGACTTCCCGGCCGGGAGCGAGTGTCAGAAGGGTGGCGGGTCCGGGTCGTCCGGCGGCGGCCGGCCCGGTGGACGTTCCTGGGGCGTGGCGGCACCGGGCGACGTCCCGGGACCCGGCGGTGGGGCTCCGCTTGGCGGTGGGGCTGTGCCCTGCGATGTGGCACTGCCCGACGGCTTTCGGTGACGCCGGGGTTCGGTGGCCCAGACCGGGCCGTCGGTCGCGTACTCGTCCGGCTCCGTGCTCGAGCGCACGGCCGGCGGGGCGCAGTCGGGAAGATCGTCCAAGACCGGCCGGGGTGGTCGTTCGTACGTGTGGCCGGTCGGGCTGAGCCAGAGGAACCAGCCCGGGCGCGGCTGGGTCAGCGTCCAGCCCTGATCCTTGAGATCGTGGTCATGGCCGCAGGCGGGGCCGAGGTTCCTGTCGACCGTGAGCCCGCGATCCATGACCGCGAGGGTGTGGTCGATCTCCGCCTCGAGAGCCGAGGTCCCACAGGTGGGGAACACGCACGACCGATCGCGCGACGTGACCCATCGCCGCAGCGCGGCGGACGGGAAGCGGGCGAGCGCCTCCCGCGCCCGTGCCCGCCGGCGCACCGCCTCTTGCGACCACCGGAGGGCGTCCAGCGGCCCCGCGAACGGATCGGGCCGCATGTCACGACGAGCCGCCGGCTCTCTCCGCCCCTGTCCCTCGGCCTCCCGGGCGGCGCGTTCCTCGGCCTCACGGGCGGCGTCGTCCTCGGCGCGGGCGGCGCGCCACTGGGCGAGCTGGTGCTTCAGGTCGACGAGCAGTCGCGCCCACTCCGGGTGATCGGCGGGATGGAGGGAGTCGAGGAAGGCCTCGGTGGCGTGGAGCTCGACCACGGGTCGCGGAGCGCCCGGGACGGCGGGCTCCTGCGGCGTCGTGCTCGTGGACGAGGGACGGCGGCGGGTCACCAGCGCGGCGACGAGCACACCCTCGTCGTCGCTCACCGCGACCCGCCACTCGGCGTCGCCGTACGCCGCGGCGAGCTCGCGGGCCACCCCTGCGGTGATCACACCCCACCCCGGCATGCGCGCGGGCCGCTCGTCGAGCTCGAGCAGCGTGCCCAGCCCCACCCGGAGCTCGAACCGCGACTGCCGCGTTGGCCGCCGCCGGCCCGCCGTACCGGGATCACCGGTCTCGCCGGAACCCGTCCGGACCGCCCCAGCCGGCTCATCGTCACCGGGCTCGTCACCGGCCGCGTCGCCACCGACCGCGTCGTCACCGACCGCGTCGTCACCGGCCGCGGCCTCACCTGCTGCGTCGTCTCCGGCCGCCCCGTCACCGGTCGCCCCGTCACCGGCCGAGGGGTCACCGGCCGAGGGGTCACCGGCCGCCCCATCGCCAGCCGTGTCGTCCGCGCCCGTGCTCTCGGCGGGCGGTTCCTCCGGGGACGCGTCGGCGGGGTCGGGCGTGCGGCGAGGCTGGGGGTCGTCGTCCTCGGCCATCGCGACGACGGCCGCCACGAGCTCGGCGTCGGTCGCGCCCTCGTTGTCGGGGTGGAACGCGGCGAGGATGACGTCGGCGCGGATGGTGTCGATCAGTCCCGTCCGGCCCGCCGCCTGGGCCCGGGCGGCGAGAGCGTTGAGTCGCCGGGCGGAACGGACACCGCCCTCGAACGGCAGGTCGAGCGCGGAGAGGTTGACGGTGCCGGCGTCCGTGCAGCGGGCCACGACCCGGCGCTGGCGACGGTGCGCCCGGTAGAGCTTCTCCGCCCACTCCGCGTCGAGGTGCTTGGCCAGCGCCTGGATGCGGTCGATCAGGCGGGATGGCGTCAGCCCGCCGGCCTCGCCGACCAGGCGGTCGATCACCGCGGCGGCGTGCTCCGCGGAGAGGGCCGCGGTCCAGCGCACCAGGATCGCCACCCGTTGCTCGTCGATCTCCCCGGACTCCCAGGCCGCGCCCAGCTCCGGGTGACGGGCGGCGGCGTCGGCGAGATCGAGGATCCGGGACACCGCGGTGCGCGAGGCCGTGAGTACGAGCCGCAGCTCGTCGCCCTCCTGGTCGGCCCGCTCGGCGCGGCCGCCGGGCTCCGACGGGTCGGCGAGCGCGGCCTCGCGGGCGCAGACGTGGAACCGGGCCTGCTGGTGGGCCAGCTGGCGGCGCTGCGCGGCCAGCAGGCGCATCGTGTCGTACGGGCTGACGCGCTCGGGGTCGAGCCGCTCGAGGACGGCGCCCAGCGCGGCGCCGGCGGGGGTCTCCTCGAGCCCCGCCGGCACCTCCTGGAACGTCGTGTCGAACACGTGTTCGACTCTAGCGCCGACCCCCGACAGCCCGACGGCGTTCCTGAGAACCCCCTCAGATCTGCTGCGCCCACGCCGCGACGAGCAGCCCGGAGCCCAGGACCACCGGCACCGTCACCGGCACGACCCAGGCACGGCGGCGACCGCCGAGCAGGTGCTCGGTGAGACGGATGTGCAGGGCGCCCAGCGCCCACCAGACCAGCGCGAGCACCACCAGCGTCCCGACCCACACCCACGCGTGCGCGGCCCACGCGCCCACGAGGTTCGGGCCGCCCCAGGCGTCGTCGTACGGCCCCGCGACGACGAGCCCGTAGAACGGACCGCGCGCGGTGGCCAGCAGTGCCATCCAGACCAGCCACCAGAAGAGCCCGCCCAGGACCGTGCCCAGCACACCGTGGACCAGGACCCGCGCCCCGGAGGTGCGATCGTCGAGAGCCGACGTGACGCCCCCGCACGCGAGGTGGCGGCGGGCGGTGTCGACCCCGCCCGGCGGACCGCTCACCGCGACCCCGACCAGCTCGCCGGCCGCGGCCGGGAGCAACCCGAGGCCGTACGCCAGGCGACGCCCGGCGTCCCGCGGGCACCGGACACGGGCCCGCACGTCACCCCGACGTTCATCCCGGACACGGTCACCCCGGGCACGGTCACCCCGGTCCCGGCCACGAAAGGCACGCTCACCACCGCCCCGCTCACCAACCCCACGGGTGGGCTCGCCGTCGGCGTCACCGGTCGTCCGCGGGCCCGGGGCGCGCGGAAGGTCGGCGGCCGGCGGGACGGAGATCGGCGCGTGGCTCATGTCCGACGACGCTAGGGACACCGTCCGACATCCGAATCGGTCCGCGGGACCGGATCCGTCTCCCCCTCAGGTATGAGACCCGACTACAGGAGCTCCAGCACGAACGGCAGTTCCTGCACGCCGTACCAGGCGAGCTCGTGGTCCTCGGCCTCGCCGAGCGTGAACTCGGCGTCGGGGTCGCCGAGGTCGGCCGCGTCCACCACGGCCGCGGCCGCCCGCACCGCGTCGCCCGCCTCCTCCAGGTCGAGGTGGACCGCGGCCAGGCGCGACATCGGCACCGGGCCGCCGACCCGCACGACGGCGTCGTCGAGGTCGGGACGCAGCGTCACGTCGTCGACGTCCGCGCTGACGACCGCGCGGCGCGGCGGGGCCCCGGGATCGTCGGCCAGCTCGGTCGCGAGCAGGCGCAACGAGGCCCGGGCCGCCTCGGACATCGCCACGTACTCGAGCTCCTCGTCGTCGCCCGCGACGTACGCCTCGCGCAATCGCGGAGTGAGCGCGAACGCGGTGCCCGACAGGGGCTGCAGCTGCTCGGTGTCGAGCAGCCTGCGCAGACCGGCCACGGTGGCCGGGACGTAGATCCTCACCGCTCTCCCGTTCTCTCCCGCCGCCAGCGGGCCGCCGTCGTCCGCAGGGCGACCTCGGCGACCTCGGCCTGCTTGCGGGGGTCCATGACGTTCCAGCCGGTCACGGCCCGGTCCTCGGGGTCCGGGGCGTGTTCGGTGACGGCGACGCCGGCCTCCCGCACCCGTGTGACCTCGTGGCCGGAACGCCCTCCGATCAGCCCGCGCAGCCACCCGTCGGTGGCCGCGACGGGATCCGACCACACCGCCGGCGTCGGCCCCGTCCGGGCCAGGGGTACGAGGACGAGCGCCTCGTCCACGCGGGGCATGTCGGGGTCGAGCAGCAGGTCCGCCGACGTCGCCGAGCAGACCCCGCCGTCGACGTAGCGGTGCCCGGCGATCTCCACCGGCGAGAACCATCCCGGCACCGCGCACGACGCCGTCGCCGCCTCGGCCATCGACGCGGGCGGCGCGCCGGGACGACCGAAGGGCACGCGGGCGCCGGTGTCGTAGTCCATCGCCACGATCCGCACCTGCGGGTGCTCGGGCCAGGTCTCGCTCGCCCACTTCGTCGCCCACCGGCGCAGGCCGGTGGTGTCGCCGCGCCCGGTCGGCAGGAGCGCTGCCCCGAACGCCAGCGGCGGGAAGCGGCGGGGCCGCCGGGCGATCTCGCCGAGCAGCCGCATCGACCCGGGTCCGACCCGCGGCATCGGCGGCAGCCCGCGACGGGCGGTGGAGCGCGGCGCACCCCGCGGGCGGGGCGGCGCCGGCGGCGGGTCGAGCAGCCCGGCGAGCATGTCGGACGTCGGGACCCCGCTGGCCAGGGCCGCCGCGACGACCGAGCCCGCCGACGTCCCGACCAGCACGTCGGCCTCCCGCGCGTCGCGGCCCGTCGCCTGCTCCCAGGTGGTCAGCGCCGCGACGGTCCAGGCGTAGCCCAGCTGCCCGCCCGTCCCGAGGACGAGACCGAAGGTCACGCCGCCCCCACGAGGACGGATCGCCGCGTCGAGCTCCGCCTCGCTCCGTCTCCCGGTGTCACCGCGGCACCGTCGCGCGCAGCTCCGCCAGCGACTCCGCGACGAGCTCGCCGAGCTCGTCGACGTCGGCCATCGAGTCGCGGTCGGCGTTGAAGCCGTAGAACACCCCGCCGTCGTACGACGTCAGCCCCACGGCGAGCGACTGCCCCTTCGCCAGCGGCACGACGGGGTACATCTCGAGCATCTTCGCGCCGGCCGCGTAGAGGGCGTGCTGCGGGCCGGGGACGTTGGAGACGACGAGGTTGAACAGCCGGCGGGCGAACCCGTTCGCCGCCCGGGCGCCCAGCGCGTGCAGCGTCGGGGGCGCGAACCCGCCGACCCGCACCAGCGCGTTCGCCCCCACCGACTGGCCCGACTCCTGGTGCTCGCGCATCGCGTGGGACACGTGGTGCATCCGCAGGACGGGGTTCGGCTCGCCGACGGGCAGGTCGACGAGGAACGACGCGATCTGGTTGCCGAGCAGCCCGGCGCCGGCGAGCGAGCCCGTCGTCTCGGCGTCCCCGCGCACCGACAGCGGCACCATCGCGCGCATCGTCGTCGTCGGGGACACCGACGCCCCGCGGGAGAGCAGCCAGTTGCGCAGCGCCCCGGCGATCACGGCCAGCACGACGTCGTTGATCGTCCCGCCGTGGGCGCGCCGCACCGCGCGGTAGTCCTCGAGGTCGGTGCGGGCCATCGAGAAGCGCCGCTGGGTGGAGATGGGCACGTTGAGCGGGCTCACCGGAGCGGGGCGCACCGCGGTGCGCACGGCGGAGAACAACCCGCCGGCAACGCCCGCGACCTTGGTGACGGTGTCGGCCGCGTCGCGCACGGCGTCGCGGGCCGCCTCGACGGCGTTGCCCGGCCGCGCCACCGCCTCGCCCACGGCGTCGTAGACCAGACGCCAGGCGGACGGCTCCTGGCGGGCGATCCACTCCTCCTCGTTCGCCGGGGCCCCGGAGGCGGTGTCGTCGAGCACGACCTGGCCGATGTCGATCGACGCGACCCCGTCGACCATCGCCTGGTGGGTCTTCGTGACGAGCGCGACCCGACCGCCGGACAGGCCGTCGACCAGGTACATCTCCCACAGCGGGCGGGTGTGGTCGAGCGGGCGGGACATCAGCCGGGCGACGAGCTCGCACAGCGCCCGTTCGGTGCCCGGCGCGGGCAGCGCGGACCGGCGGACGTGGTAGGTGACGTCGAAGTCGACGTCGTCGATCCACACCGGCCGGGCCATGCGGCCGGGGACCTCGCGGATCTTCTGACGGTAGCGGGGGACCAGCCCGATGCGGCTGGAGATGAGGTCGACGAGGCCGTCGTAGTCGAAGCCGTTCCGCGGTTTGCGGAAGACGGACACGCTCCCCACGTGCATCGGGGTCGTCGGCTGGTCCATGTAGAGGAAGGAGGCGTCCAGCGCCGACAGGCGGTCCGGCATGGGCGCGATCGTCGCACAGGGCCGCGTGCCGAGCCGGGCGTCGGGGCGTCTGCCAGGCTGGTCGTGATGTCGCCCTCACCCAGCTCACGGACCGATCGGCCGGTGTCGCCGAAGGACGCCTTCGTGACGGTGTACGGGCGCAAGCCGGTGCTCGAGGCGCTCGGCGACCCGGAGCTGACCGTCGACAAGGTGGTGCTCGCCGACGGCGTCGACCGCGACGCGGTGCGGACCTTCACCGAGGCCGCGCGGGCCCGCGGGCTGACGCTGCAGCGGGCGTCGGCGCAACGGGTCAAGGTGCTGGCGGGCAACGGACGACAGGACCAAGGGGTGCTCGCCGACGTCGTCGCCCCGCGGATGCGCACGGTGGAGCACTTCCTGGAGGAGCTCCCGGACGCCGCCGACGCCCGGGTGCTCGTGCTCGACGGCCTGACGAACCCCGCGAACGTGGGCATGATCCTGCGCTCGGCCACCGGTGCCGGGCTCGAGGGCGTCCTGCTGCCCCGCCGCGGGGCGCCGTCGATCGACCCGCTCGTGGTCAAGGCCTCGGCCGGCATCGCCTTCCACGCCCCCGTGCTGCGCGCCCGCACGGCCGCCGACGGCCTGGCGGCCCTGGCCGAGGCGGGGTTCGTGCTGCTGGGGCTGGACGGCTCCGGCGGGACCCCGTTGTTCGACGCCGAGCTGCCCGGGCGGGTCGCGCTCGTGGTCGGCGGCGAGACCGACGGGATCACCGACAACGTGCGCGACGAGCTCCACGGCACGGTGACGATCCCCCTGGCCGCCGGGGTGGAGTCGCTCAACGCCGCCTGCGCGGCGACGGTCGCCTGCTTCGAGCTGGCCCGCCGGCAGCAGCAGTAGCGCGGAACGGCCCTCGGCTGTCGGACGGTGCGCCTACGCTCGGCGCCGTCCCCGTGGACCGGTCCTCCCCCGGCTCCGCTCGGAGGACGCGTCGCGTGCGCGTCCGCCGCCTGCCCGGGAGGTCTTGTCGTGAGCACGATCCTCACCGCCACCGCGCCGTCCCCCGTCCCCGCTCGGGCCCGCCGGGTCGGCGACGTCCCCGCGCCGCGGGTGCGCCCGCTGGCCGAGGTCCTGCCCGCTCCCCCACGGGCCGCCGTCCCCGCGGCGGCCCCGGACCTCGACCCTCGCCGGGACCAGGACGACCTCGACCGGCTCGCCGCCACGCTGCGCCCTGTCGCGGCCCGGCTGCTCGGCGCCGTCGCGGACGTGCTCGCCGGCCGACGTCCGCCCGGGCACCTGGACGCCCTGCTCAGCGGGCCGGCGTTGCAGACGCTGGCCCGTGCCGCCCGTCCGTCGGCCGCTCGGGGCGGGGCGACCGTCCGGGCACCGGCCTCCGGACCCGCCGCGGCGAACCTCCGCGGCCTGCGGGTCTGCGCGCTGGGCCCGCGCGCGGTGGAGGTCTCCGCCGTCGTGCACGGGCGGGACCGCGTGCGGGCGCTGGCCGCTCGGCTCGAACGGGCCGACGACGGTCCGGCCGACCCCGGGCGCTGGCGCGTGGTGGCGCTGTGCCCGGGGTGACGCGGGCGGTGGAGCAGGTGGAGCCGGTGGAGCGAGCGGTTCAGGTGGAGCCGGCGGGTCAGGTGGAGCCGGCGGCTCGGGCAGAACCGGCTGGTCAGGCCGGCCCGCGGGGCGGCGCCCCGTGGCACTGCTTGTACTTGCGTCCCGAGCCGCAGGGGCAGGGCGAGTTGCGCGACGGGGTGTCGGCGCGGCGCGCCTGCTGCGGGTTGGCCCGGCCGGCGCGGCCGCCGCCGGCGCCGTTGCCCGAGCCGTTGCCCGAGCCGTTGCCGTCGGCGGCGTGCCGCGCGGCGTGGCCGTCCTCGTCGGGCCCGCTGTAGTTCAGCTCCTGCGGGCGTCGGCCACCGAGACCCGCGCCGCGGAAGGCGTCGGGCAGCGCGTCCTGCCCGAGCTGGGAGAGCGCGGGGCCGGCGGCGGTGGTGGGGCCGAGGTCGGGCTCCTGCGCGTGCGCCGCGCCCCGCTGGCCGTCACGGGCGGTGCGCTGACCGTCCCGCTGTCCGGCGCGGCCGTCCCGGCCACCGCCGGGGCGCTGCGAGCCGGGCGCGGGTCCGCGGCCGGGCCGACCCCGGCCGCTGCGGCCCGTCGGCACCTGGGGCGCCTGGGGCGTCTGGGCCGTCTGGGCAGCCGCCGCGGGCGGGGCGGCGGCGGGCGGCACCGATCCGGGCGGGCCCGCCGGGGCCCCGGGAGCGCCCGGAGCCGGGGACCCGGGGCCGGCCGGCGGCGCGCCGGCGGCGCGTCGTCCGACCGGGATCGCCCCGGTCGGCGCGCTCGCGAGGCGCGGGTCGACGGGCAGCGGCGCGGCCCCCGAGGTGGTCGGGGTCTGGCGCGGGTCCGGGGTGTCCGGGCGGATGGCCGCCTGGACGCTGGTGTCCGTGGTCGGGTTGGCGCCCGGCACGGCGTCGACGGGGGCCTGCTCCTCGACCTGGATGGTGAGGTTGAACAGGAACGCGACGGACTCCTCGCGGATGCCCTCCATCATGGAGGTGAACATCTCGTAGCCCTCGCGCTTGTACTCGATCTTGGGATCGCGCTGGGCCATCGCACGCAGGCCGATGCCCTGCTTGAGGTAGTCCATCTCGTAGAGGTGCTCGCGCCACTTGCGGTCGAGCACCGAGAGGACGACCTGCCGCTCGAGCTCGCGCATCCCACCCTCGGGCGCGATGCGGTCGATCTCGTCCTCGCGACGGGCGTAGGACTCGAGGGCGTCCTCGGTGAGCACCTCGACCAGGTAGTCGCGGTCGACGTCGTCGTGCTCCTCGAGGATCTCCTCCCACGAGACCCCGACGGGGTAGAGCTGGCCCAGCCCGGTCCAGAGCTTGTCGAGGTCCCAGTCCTCGCTGTAGCCCTCGCTCGTGGCGCCGTCGACGTAGGCGGTGACCACGTCGACGATCATGTTCTGGACCTGCTCGGAGAGGTTCTCGCCCTCGAGGACGCGGTGGCGCTCGGCGTAGATCACCGTGCGCTGCTGGTTCATCACCTCGTCGTACTCGAGGATGTCCTTGCGGGCCTCGAAGTTCTGCTGCTCGACCTGCGTCTGGGCGCTGCGGATGGCCCGGGAGACCATCTTGGCCTCGATGGGCATGTCCTCGGGGAGGTTGAACCGGGTCATGATCGACTCGACCATGGCGCCGTTGAACCGCCGCATGAGCTCGTCGCCCAGCGAGAGGTAGAACCGCGACTCGCCCGGGTCACCCTGGCGGCCGGAGCGGCCGCGCAGCTGGTTGTCGATGCGGCGCGACTCGTGGCGCTCGGTGCCCAGGACGTAGAGGCCGCCGGCCTTCTTGACCTCCTCGGCCTCCCGCTCGACCTCGCTCTTGACCTCGGCCAGCGTCTCGTCCCACGCCGCCTCGTACTCCTCGCGCGACTCCACCGGGTCGAGGCCCTGGGCCCGCAGCCGCTGGTCGGCGATGAAGTCGGGGTTGCCGCCGAGCACGATGTCGGTGCCGCGGCCGGCCATGTTGGTGGCCACCGTGATCGCGCCGCGCCGGCCGGCCTCGGCGATGATCTGCGCCTCCTGCTCGTGGAACTTGGCGTTGAGCACCGAGTGCGTCACGCCCCGCTCGGTGAGCAGCTTCGCGAGGTACTCCGAGCGCTCGACGCTCGTGGTGCCGATCAGCACCGGCTGCCCGCGCTCGAAGTGCTCGGCGACGTCGTCGGCCACGGCCTCGAACTTGGCCGGCTCGGTCTTGTAGACGAGGTCGGGCTGGTCGAGGCGCTTCGGGTCCTTGTTGGTCGGGATGGTGACCACCCCGAGCTTGTAGGTCTTCGAGAGCTCGGCCGCCTCGGTCTGGGCGGTACCGGTCATCCCGCAGAGCTTCTCGTAGAGGCGGAAGTAGTTCTGCAGCGTGATCGTGGCCAGCGTCTGGTTCTCGGCCTTGATCTCGACGCCTTCCTTGGCCTCGATCGCCTGGTGCAGGCCCTCGTTGTAGCGGCGCCCGACGAGCACGCGGCCGGTGAACTCGTCGACGATGAGGACCTCGCCGTCGCGGACGATGTAGTCCTTGTCGCGGAGGAAGAGCTCCTTGACCTTGACGGCGTTGTTCAGGTAGCCGACGAGCGGGGTGTTCGCGGCCTCGTAGAGGTTCTCGATGCCGAGCTGGTCCTCGATGAAGGACACGCCCTCCTCGGTGACACCGATGGTCTTCTTGCGCTCGTCGACCTCGTAGTGGACGTCGCGCGTCATCTTCGGGGCGAGGCGGGCGAACTCGGTGTACCAGCGGGCGCTCTGCTCCGCGGGACCCGAGATGATCAGCGGCGTGCGGGCCTCGTCGATGAGGATCGAGTCGACCTCGTCGACGATCGCGAACGAGTGCCCGCGCTGCACGCACTCGGCCTTCGACCAGGCCATGTTGTCGCGCAGGAAGTCGAACCCGAACTCGTTGTTCGTGCCGTAGGTGATGTCCGCCTGGTACGCCGCCCGGCGCTCCTCCTGCGGCATCCCCGAGTAGATGGCGCCGACCTCGAGGCCGAGGAAGCGGTGCACACGGCCCATCCACTGCGAGTCGCGCTGGGCCAGGTAGTCGTTCACCGTGACGACGTGGACGCCCTCCTGGGCGATCGCGTTGAGGTAGGCCGGCAGCGTCGAGACCAGGGTCTTGCCCTCGCCGGTGCGCATCTCGGCGACGTTGCCCTCGTGCAGCGCCGCACCGCCCATGAGCTGCACGGGGTAGTGGAACTGGCCCAGGGTGCGGCTGGCGGCCTCGCGCACGACGGCGAACGCTTCCGGCAGCAGGTCGTCGAGCGACTCGCCGTCGGCGTAGCGCTCGCGGAACTCGTCGGTCTTGGCCTGCAGCTCGGCGTCGCTGAGCTCGGCGGTCTCGTCGGCGAACGTGTCGACGTAGTCCGCGATCTTGCCGAGGCGCTTGACCGTGCGCGTCTCGCCGGCGCGCAACAGTCGGTTCAGGACCACGGTAGTGACCTCGCTCGTGCTTCGTCGGCGCCACGGATGAGCCGTCCGGTGGCGCGCACCGGCACGGGCCCGCCCCCCATCGTAGGTGTTCGGGGGACGGGCCCTGTGCGCGCGTGCGGTGTGCCGGGCGAGTCAGACCAGTGCGATGACGCCGTACGCGTAGCCGTGGCGGCGGTACACGACGCTCGGGCGCCCGGTGGCCTTGTCGGAGAAGAGGAAGAAGTCGTGGCCGACGAGCTCCATCTGGGAGAGGGCGTCGTCCACGGTCATCGGGATCGCGTCGTGCTCCTTGTGCCGCACGATCTGCCCCGGGAGGTACTCGTCGGTGTCCTCGGCGGGCTCCCGTGCCGCGGGGACGTCCACCGACCAGGGCTGCTCGGCGAGCTCGCGCTCGAGCAGGTCGGTCGCGGCGGCCGCCGCGGACCCGGTCGGCGTCTCCGGGGACGCGATCCCCCCGAGGGCCCGCGCCACCGACACCGGCACGCGCCGGCCGTGGCTCACGCGACGACGGTCGTGCGCGCGGCGCAGACGGGCCTCGAGACGGGCCACGGCCTGGTCGAGCGCGCAGTAGAAGTCGGCGGAACAGCCCTCGCCGCGGACGACGGGGCCGCGTCCACGGCCCGTGATCTCGACGCGCTGACAGTTCTTCGACCGGCGGGGGTTCGGCTCGTGGGAGAGCTGGACCTCCAGCCTCATGATCTTGTGGTCGTAGCGCTCGAGCCGGGCCAGCTTGTCGGCCGTGTGCTCGCGGAAGTGATCGGGGACCTCGACGTTGCGTCCACAGAGAACGATCTCCATTGACGACCTCCCGGTTGGGGGACACGTTGCGCGGCCCGGTGCTCCGGTGGAGGGCGTCCATGTCCTCGCCGGGAGCCAGACCGCGTGAACTGCGACGTTCGCGCCTCCTGTCGTTCACCGACTCAGGATGTGGCCGTCACCGTAGTGACTCCGACCGTTCTCGCGGTAGGTCCGATCTGCCCGATGCCGTCCCACGGACGACACCCGACCGGGTCGGTCACCGGCCGTCACGGACTCCGGGCGGGTGAGACCCGCGCGACGCGCGCGTCCCCACTCGGACGAGTGATGAGCGGGCGCGGGGATCGGCCACGGTGAGCACCACGACCACGTCCACCGGACGGCCCGCGGCGGCGAGCAGGGCCGTCGCGGCCCGTGCGGTCGCCCCGGTCGTCAGGACGTCGTCGAGCAGCGCCACCGCGCAGCCCGGCGGCGGCAGGCCCCGGGGGCGCAGCCGCAGGTGGCGCGCGAGGTTGTCCGCGCGGGCGGCGGCGTCGAGGCCGACGGCGTCCGCGGCGCGCCGGCCCAGCGCGAGGGCGCGGGACACGCACGGCACGTCGGCGCCCGATCGACCGGACCCCGCCACCACCGCCCGTGCGAGCCGCAGCACGTGGTCGCCCCCGCGGGCCCGGGCCGCGGCCGGCCGGGAGGGCGCGGGCACGAGCGCGGCGGGCGGGACCTCGCCGTGGCGCAGCGCCGCGGCGACCAGACCCGCCAGCGGGCGGGCGAGCTCGCGGCGCCCGCGCTCCTTGTAGGCGAGCAGCACCTCGCGCGCGCTGCCCGCGTAGGGCGCGAGCGCGAGAACCGGCGGCAGCCCCGGCAGGTCGAGGAGCCCCGGGCTCCGCCAGCGGTCGCGGCAGCGTCCGCACCAGCGCTCGCCCGCCTCGCCGCACCCGGCACACGGGGCGGGCAGGAGCAGGTCGGCCAGGGCGAGGAACGCGGGGCCGAGACCGGGACGCGGGTCCACACGCCCAGCCTCGCGCCGCGGCCCGCGACCGGGCCAGCAGCGACCCCGGGCCCTGGGGACGCATCCGGCGGATGGGGACGGCGGACGGCCCAGCGGCTCGGCTCAGCCCGGGTACGCCGGCACGGTCCCCGAGCCGAAGCCGGACACGGACTGCCAGACGTCGCCGCCGGTGGCGCTCCCGCCGCCGAGGGGCAGGGTCCAGGTGCCGCCCTGGTCGGCCACCACGAGCGGTCGGCCCGGGCGGGCGGCGACGGCGGTCACCGGCGGGGTGAGGTTGGTGGTCGGGAGCGACTCGAGGTCGAGGCCGTCGACCGACACGAGCGTCACCGGGCGGTCGGCCCGGTTGCCGACGGCGACGAGCTGGTCGGTGCGCGTCCAGCCGACGTCGAGGACCTGGTCGAGGGCCTCGGGACGCAGCGCGGTGACCGAGCCCAGGCGCGCCCCGCCGACACCGTCGCGGGCGATCGCGGCCACCAGGACCCGGCCCCCGGCGACGATCGCGGCCCGCGCGCCGTCCGGCGAGACGCGCAGCGCGGACAGCGTCCCCGGCGAGCCCGGCGGCGCGGTGACCCCGGCGGCGGCGAGCCCCGAGGCGTCCACGGCCAGCGGACGCACCGGGCTCCCGGGGCTCTCGCGGCCGGCCCGGACGACGGTCGTCGAGTCGACCACCGACCAGACCTCGGTGCCGTCCGGGGTCCACGACGGACGCGCGATCGAGCGTCCCTCGATCCCGCTCGGCGTGAGCTCCGAGCCGCCGGGGCCGGTGAGCAGCCGGGCCCGCCGCACGGCGGGATCGGCGGCGCCCCCGTCCTCGGCCACCACCGCCACCTCGCCCTCGTCGCTCGCCGACGCCGAGACCGCGCGGTACGTGCCGCGGCCGGCCGGCCCGCCCGCCGGCTCGCCCGAGAGCAGCCGCAGCCGCCCGTCGTCGGCGACGAGCACGGGGACGTCGGACTCCCCCGGCCCGCCGACGACCGGGTCGAGCGGCAGGTCGGGCCGCGTCGCGACGTCCGGCGGGAGCCCCGCCAGCGCGTCGGTGACGTCGACCTCGGGCGTCACGGGGAGCAAGGGCGCGCCGTCGACGAGCAGGCGGACCCGTGAGACGCCGATCCCGGCCAGGGTCAGCGTCACCTGCTGGGCGATCTCGCGACGTCGCGGGTCGTCGAGGGCCCCGGTCCGGGACAGGTCGACGACCGCGGTGCCCTCCGCGGTCGTCGTGACGTCGGAGCGCAGCGTCGTGCCGACCGGCAGGGCGCTGACCGCGGCGCCGGCCAGCGACTCCGACGGCCCGGCGAGCAGGTACTGCAGCGTGCGCGTGGGCACCGACCGCGCCGGGCTCGTCGCGAGATAGCGGGGGTCGGAGACGGGGGCGTCGTGCTGGGGGTCGAGGAACCAGGTGCGCACCGGGCGGGTGCTGGCCCGCAGGTCGGAGCGCCGCACGATCGTCCCGGTCGGCAGCGACGAGATGCGCCACTGGCCGTTCTGCTCGGTGAGGCCGACGTCGACCTCGACGGGACGGACGCCCGCGTTGAAGACGCCCTCCGGGGTCAGCACGCCGAGCTGGGTGGCGCGGATCCGCACGGTCGCCTCGCCGGCCGGTACCGGGCGGTCCGCGAACACCGTGTCCACCTGGTCGCTGACGACGATCGGGGCCGCCCCGTCGTCCCAGGTGCCGGCCGCGCCGGGCGTGAGGAACGCGCGGGCGGCCTGGTGGCGCTCGGCGGTCGCGCCGGACGCGAGGACCCAGCCGCGCACCGTCTCCAGCGGGCCTGCGTTGCGCGCCGGGCCGGGCGGCGCGGTCGGCTCGGCGGCGTCGCCGACACGGCGCAGCACGGTGACGTCCGACGACCCGGGCACCGACGCGCACCCGGCGCCCAGCACGAGCGCCAGCAGCAGTGCCGGCAGGAGCCGCCCGACCGTCCGGCGGCGCGTCACCGGACCACCGACGAGCCGGGATCGGAGGGTGGTGAGGGCGCGGGGACGTCCGTGCCGGAACCGCGGGTGCGGGCACTGGCGGAGTCGCGATCGCCGGTCGTGCTGCCGCCGGCTGTGTCGCGGCCATGGGCGACGTCGCCACGATCGACGGTGTCGTGACCATCGACAGAGTCGCGACTCTCGGCCGCATCGAGGTCGTCGGTGGTGTCGTGCCCGTCGATCGCCGCGCGGCCGTCAACGGTGGCGCGGTCGGCTCCGTCGTGGGGGTGGACGCCGTCGAGGTCGTCGACCCGGTCGAGATCGTCGAGGTCGTCCACCGCGTCGAGGTCGTCCACCGCGTCGAGGTCGTCCACCGCGTCGAGGTCGTCGAGGTCGACGACCCGGTCCAGGTCGTCGATCTCGTCGGCTCCCGGGGCACCCTCCGGCTCGTCGGTCCCGTCGGTCCCGTCGGAGTCCTCGGACAGGGGCGGCATCGCCGTCCCCGCGGTGGGCGCGCCGTCGTGGATGCCGGGCTCCGCGGCCGCGGGCGCGGCGGCGACGGGCAGCAGGGGCAGGGGGCTGGTGCGCAGGCGCTCGCCGTGGCGCAGCGGCAGGGTCAGGCGGAACACCGCCCCGCGGTCGACCTCGCCCCACGCCTGCAGCCAGCCGCCGTGCAGGCGGGCGTCCTCGAGGCTGATCGCCAGGCCCAGTCCGGTGCCGCCGCTGCGACGCTGGCGCGACGGGTCGGCACGCCAGAACCGGTTGAACACGAGCCCGGCCTCGCCCGGCTTGAGGCCGATGCCGTGGTCGCGCACGACGACCGCCAGCGCGCCGTCGTCGGCGGCGAGGCGCACCTCGATCGGCCGGCCCTCCCCGTGGTCGATGGCGTTCGCGAGCAGGTTGCGCAGGATGCGCTCGACCCGCCGCGCGTCGACCTCGGCGAGCACCTGCTCGCCGTCCTGGTCGCCCAGGTCGAGCAGCAGCGGCGTCCCGGTCTCCTCGACGAGGTGGCGCACGGTCTCGGCGGCCCGGCGCACGACCGCGCCCACGTCCACGAGGTCGAGGCCCAGCTCCGCCATGCCGGCGTCGAGGCGGCTGATCTCGAGGAGGTCGCCGAGCAGGCCCTCGAAACGGTCGAGCTCGTCGACGAGCAGCTGGGCCGACCGCGTCGCCATCGCGTCGCCGGGGTCGACCTGGGCGTGCAGCACCTCGGCGGCCATCCGCACGGTGGTCAGCGGCGTGCGCAGCTCGTGGCTGACGTCGGAGGTGAACCGGCGCTGCAGCGCGCCGAACTCCTCGAGCTGGCGGATCTGCGACTGGATGCTCGCCGCCATCTCGTTGTACGACTCCGCCAGGCGCGCGACCTCGTCGTCGCCGTGCACCGGCATCCGTTCGTCGAGGTGGCCGTCGGCGAAGCGTTCGGCGACGTCGGCGGCCTGGCGCACCGGCCGCACGACCTGCCGCGTCACCACCGACGAGATGCCCGCCAGCAGCACGAGCAGCACGCCGGCCGCGAGCGCGAGCGTGCTCTGGACCAGCGCGAGGGTGCGCTGCTCGGCCGACAGCGGGAAGAGCAGGTAGAGCTGCAGGTTCCGCCCGGCGGTGCGCACCGGCTGGCCGACGACGAGCGTCGGGACCGGCGCCGCCTGGCCCGAGGACGCCACGGTGAGGTACTTGGTGGCGAGGAAGCCCTGCAGCACGGGGGCGCGCAGCTGGGGCGGGATGACCTGGGCCGGCCCGGCGCTGACCTCGACGTTGCGCCCGTCCGGCACGGTCGGCAGGGCGCCGGGCACCCCGCCGACGGTGTCCGAGCCCGCGATGAGGACGGCGTCGAACGCGCCCGCGTCGCTGGCCGGGTCGTTGCCGCGCGTCAGACCGTCCTGGCCGGGGTCCTGCCCGCTCGTGGACAGGCGGTCGAGGACGTCGTCGAGCACGGCCTGCGCGCCGTCGCGGTCGGGGTCGATGCGGGCGAGGTCGCGCTCGAGGGCCTGGCGGGAGATGTCGGCCTGGATGAGCGCCGCCTGCTCCTTGCCCTGGACGAGCCGGTCGGCGATCTGGGTCTGCAGCACGAGCCCGAGCACGGCCACCACGACGATCGACATCGCGAGCGTCGAGAGCACCACGCGCAGCTGCATGGAGCGTCGCCACAGCACGCGGACCTGGCCGGTCCGCTCGGCGACGAACCGGTCGAGGCGACGGCGCAGGCCCGTGAGCAGGCCCGTCACGACGGGCTCCTGCAGATCAGGGTGGGCCGGCCTTGTACCCCACCCCGCGGACCGTCAGCACCACCTCGGGGTGCTCCGGGTCGACCTCCACCTTCGAGCGCAACCGCTGGACGTGCACGTTGACCAGCCGCGTGTCCGCCGCGTGGCGGTAGCCCCACACCTGCTCGAGCAGCACCTCGCGGGTGAACACCTGCCGCGGCTTGCGGGCGAGCGCCACCAGCAGGTCGAACTCCAGCGGCGTGAGCGGGATCGTGCGCCCGTCGCGGCGCACCTGGTGCGCTGGGACGTCGATCGTCACGTCGCCGACCTGCATCTGCTCGGCGGGCTCGGACGGGAACTGACGCAGCCGCGCCCGGATGCGCGCCACCAGCTCCTTGGGCTTGAACGGCTTGACCACGTAGTCGTCGGCGCCGGACTCCAGCCCCAGCACCACGTCGACCGTGTCGGTCTTGGCGGTCAGCATGACCACCGGGACCCCGGACTCCGCCCGGATCGCCCGGCACACGTCGATGCCGTTCATCCCCGGCAGCATGAGATCCAGCAGGACGAGGTCGGGCGAGTTCTCGCGCAGGGCGGGCAGCGCGGAAGAACCGTCGCCGACGACCGTGGTCTCGAAGCCCTCGCCCTCGAGGACGATCGTCAGCATCTCCGCCAGCGAGGCATCGTCGTCGACCACGAGGATTCGCGAGCTCATGTCTCAATGGTGTCACTTCTCACCGACGATCCGGGGGCAATGTCGCCGGACAGGCCGCTGATCAGGCGTTCAGCGACCAGCGACTCCGCCGTCCGGGTGAGTGCCGCGTGCCCCTCGCCCGCGTCGACGACCGCCCAGGGCGCGAGCCATGTCCGGTCGACGAGCTGGTCGTACAGATCCGCGCACCGCGCCTGCAGGGCCGCGTCGGACTCGTACCCGTCCGGAGTACGCGTCGGGTCGGCCGCGGCGCGGTCGCGGACACGCTGCGCGGCGAGCGCGCCGGGGACGCGGACGAGCACCTGCGCGTCCGGCGCGGGCACCCCGAACCGCTCCACCTCCAGCGCGCGGACCCAGGCCACGAACGCGCCGTCGACGTCCTCGCCGCGCCGGGCGGCGCCGTAGGCCGCGTTGGAGGCGACGTAGCGGTCGACGAGCACGAGGTCGTGGGCGGCACGCGCGGCGCGGAGGTCCTCGGCGGCACCGGCACGGTCGAGGGCGAACAGCACCGCCATGGCGTGCACCGAGTCCCGCAGGTCGCCGTGCTGCCCGTGCAGCGCCTCGCCCGCCAGCCCGGCGTGCACGTCGGCGTCGTAGCGCGGGAACGCGTGGGTCGCGACCGTCGCGCCCCGGCGTCGGGCGGCGTCCGCGAGCGCCGCGACCAGCGTCGCCTTCCCCGCGCCGTCGAGCCCCTCGACGGCCACCATCGCGCCCACGACGGAACCCTATGCGGCGGCCCCGTGCGGTCGGAGCGAAGGGCACCTTCGGTCGGATCGACGGGTGAGGGGCGCCCACTGCCGGAACGGGCATCAGTCGTGGGGACGGGCGTCGTGCGCGACGGCTCGCGCCCGTGGAGATCAGGAGTGCACCACGCACCTCGGCGGCCCCGAGGAGGTGCGTAGCGCGCTCCTGATCTCACCGCACGCCCTGGGCGACCTCCCCCGTGACGAGCGAAGGGCCCCGTCGCTCGACGAGGTCGAGCGAAGGGGCCCTTCGGTCAGTACGCGGCGCAACCATCAGCGCGCGGCGCAGGTCGGTCGGTAGCGCGACGGAGGAGCGCTGACGATCGATCTGCTTGCCGCGACCGATCAGTAGCGGTAGTGCTCCGGCTTGTACGGGCCCTCGACGTCCACGCCGATGTACTCGGCCTGGTCCTTCGTGAGCTTGGTCAGCTCGGCGCCCAGCGCCTCGACGTGGACGCGGGCGACCTTCTCGTCGAGGTGCTTCGGCAGGCGGTACACGCCGATCGGGTACTCACCGGGCTTGGTGAAGATCTCGATCTGCGCGATCGTCTGGTTGGCGAACGAGTTCGACATGACGAAGCTCGGGTGGCCCGTGGCGTTGCCGAGGTTCAGCAGACGGCCCTCGGACAGCACGATGATCGAGTGGCCGTCGGAGAACTTCCACTCGTCGACCTGCGGCTTGATGTTGATCCGGGTGGCGTCGCTCTTCTCGAGCTTCTCCATCTGGATCTCGTTGTCGAAGTGGCCGATGTTGCCCAGGATCGCCTGGTGCTTCATCCGCTTCATGTGGTCGAGCGTGACGATGTCCTTGTTGCCGGTCGTCGTGATGACGATGTCGGCCTGCTCGATGACGTTGTCGAGCGTCTGGACGTCGTAGCCCTCCATGAGCGCCTGGAGCGCGCAGATCGGGTCCGACTCGGTGACGGTCACGCGGGCGCCCTGGCCCGCGAGGGACTCGGCCGAGCCCTTGCCGACGTCGCCGTAGCCGCAGATCACGGCCTTCTTGCCGGAGATCAGCACGTCGACGGCGCGGTTGATGCCGTCGACCAGCGAGTGGCGGCAGCCGTACTTGTTGTCGAACTTCGACTTGGTGACCGAGTCGTTGACGTTGATCGCCGGGAACAGGAGCTTGTCCTGCTCGAAGAACTCGTACAGGCGGTGGACGCCGGTCGTGGTCTCCTCGGTGACGCCCTTGATGCCGGACGCGACCTTGGTCCAGTGCTGCGGGTCGTCGGCGAGCGAGCGGCGCAGCGTCTCGAGCACGACCTGGTACTCGGCCGGGTCCTCGTCGGTGACGGACGGGACGACGCCGGCCTTCTCGAACTCGACGCCCTTGTGGACGAGCATCGTGGCGTCGCCGCCGTCGTCGAGGATCATGTTCGGACCGCGGGTGTCCGCGTCCTTCCACGTCATCATCTGCTCACAGCACCACCAGTACTCCTCCAGCGTCTCGCCCTTCCAGGCGAAGCAGGAGACGCCCTTGGGGTCGTCCGGGGTGCCGTGCGGGCCGACGACGACCGCGGCGGCCGCGTGGTCCTGGGTGGAGAAGATGTTGCAGGAGGCCCAGCGGACCTCGGCGCCCAGCTCCACCAGCGTCTCGATGAGGACGGCGGTCTGCACCGTCATGTGCAGGGAGCCGGAGATGCGCGCGCCGTGCAGCGGCTTCGCCTCCGAGTACTCCCGGCGCAGGGCCATCAGCCCGGGCATCTCGTGCTCGGCGAGCCGGATCTCCCGGCGACCGAAGTCGGCCTCGCTCAGGTCGGCGACGGCGAAGTCGATGCCGTTCTTCTCGGCAAGCTTCTGGTTGACGGTGCCCACTGCGTTCGTCATGACTCCTCGTCTTCTCGGGTGTGTCGTCCGCGCGTCTCCACGGGACCTCGGCGCGTGTCTCGACCGGCGGACGGGACACGCCGGGAGGTCACGGGGTCGGACGCACGGTTCACCACCATCCACAGGCGCCCTTGCGATGGTGCGGACCACTGCCGAGCGTGGCGGCCGGGAGACCGGCCGTTGCAGCGCCACTCGACAGCTTCCGTCGCACGGGGAACGTGCGATCGATGCCGTGGGAGAAGTCCAGCACAGGCCCTATGGACGGTCAACCGGAGCGCGCCGGGCGCGGGACCGGAGGCACGGATCCGGTGACCCGTCCGCGCAGGTCTGCTCCGCGTCGACACGGAGTGCGTCGACCGGATCACACCGGGTGCGCCACGGCGCGTGACCGGCCCGTCGTCGATTCCGGCGAGGGGGTGATTCCGGGCGCCGGACCGTAGGATTGCGTGACCGGAACCACAGAGATCCAGGAGGCCACGGACGTGCTCGGACAGATGCAGGACTACCCGCTCGCCCTGCCGCACGTGTTCCACCGCGCCGAGCAGCTGTTCGCCCACAAGCCGATCGTCGGCGTGGGCGCGGGCGGCACGGTGCACCGCAGCGACTACCGCACCTGGGCCGAGCGGGTCCGGCGGGCGGCCGCCGCGCTCGACGCGCTCGGCGTCTCGGCCGAGGGCCGGGTGGGCACGTTCTGCTGGAACAGCCCGGCGCACCTCGAGCTCTACTTCGCGGTGCCCTGCAGCGGGCGCGTCCTGCACACGCTGAACATCCGGCTCTTCGTCGAGCAGCTCATCTACATCGCGAACCACGCCGAGGACGAGGTCGTCTTCGTCGACCGCTCGCTGTTCGGCCAGTTCTGGCCGCACGTCGACCAGATGACGACGGTGCGCAAGGTGATCGTCATCGACGACGGCGCCGACGTGGCGATCCCCGACGACGAGCGCATCACCGACTACGACACCCTGCTCGCCTCGGTGGAGCCGAAGGCCGGCCGCTTCGAGATCGACGACGAGAACCGGGCCGCCGCGATGTGCTACACGTCGGGCACCACCGGCAACCCCAAGGGCGTCGTGTACTCCCACCGGTCGTCGGTGCTGCACTCGATCGCGGTGCTGATGGCCGACGTCGCGGGCCTCGTCGAGCGCGACGTGCTGCTGCCGATCGTCCCGATGTTCCACGCGAACGCCTGGGGCACGCCGTACGCGGCGATCTTCGCGGGCTCGTCGCTCGTCATGCCCGGGCCGAACATGACCCCGAAGGCGATCGCCGGCATCCTGCGCGACCACCGGGTCACGGTGACCGCGGGCGTCCCGACGATCTGGATGGGCGTGCTGCCCGAGCTCTCCGAGGGCGACCTCCCCGACCTGCGCCTGCTGCTCTGCGGCGGCTCGGCGGTGCCGAAGTCGCTGTCCGAGGCGTGGCGCCAGAAGATCGGCCTGCCGATCACCCAGGCCTGGGGCATGACCGAGACGAGCCCGATCGCCACCACCGGCGTGCTCAAGAGCGTCCACGACGGCCTGTCCGACGACGAGCTCGCCGACGTCCGGGCGACGGCGGGCACGCCCGCGCCGCTGGTCGACCTGCGCATCTGCGACCCGGACACCGGCGAGGTGCTCCCCTGGGACGGCGAGACCTCCGGCGAGCTCCAGGCCGCCGGGCCGTGGATCGCGGCGTCGTACTACCGCAACGAGGACGGCGGCAAGCAGTTCACCGAGGACGGCTGGCTCAAGACCGGCGACGTCGCCGTGATCGACCGGTACGGCTACGTGAAGCTGGTCGACCGCACCAAGGACCTCGTGAAGTCCGGCGGCGAGTGGATCTCCTCGGTCGACCTCGAGAACGAGATCATGTCGATGGAGGGCGTCGCCGAGGCCGCGGTGATCGCGATCCCCGACGAGAAGTGGTCGGAGCGCCCGCTGGCCTGCGTCGTCCCGAAGCAGGGTGTCGAGCTGACCCGGGAGGCCGTGCTCGAGCACATCGCCTCGCGCGTGGCCAAGTGGCAGGTGCCCGACGACGTCGTGTTCATCGACGAGGTGCCCAAGACCTCGACCGGCAAGTTCTCGAAGAAGACGCTCCGCGAGAAGTTCGCCGGCCACCAGGCGCCCGCGAAGGCCTGACCCGCACGCGCCCGACCCACGGACGACAGCGCCCCCGGAGCCGGAGCTCCGGGGGCGCTGTCGTGTCCAGGGCCGTTCAGGGCCGGTCAGGACTCACCCGGGCTGGGTGGGTGTCGCGGCCGGCGACTCGAGGCCGCGCTCGCGGCGCCCGACCACGGAGTGGCTCTTCCCGTAGGCGAAGTAGATGACCGCGCCGATCAGCATCCAGACGATGAACCGGATCCAGGTCTCCGCGGTCAGGTTGATCATCAGCCAGAGGCAGGAGATCACGGCCAGGACGGCCACGATCGGCAGCCCCTTGACCACGAAGCTGCGGGGCAGGTCGGGCTGTTTGACGCGCAGCACCCAGGTGCCGATGGCCACCAGCACGAACGCGAACAGCGTGCCGATGTTGACCATCTCCTCGATCACCGTGGCGTCGAAGAAGCCGGCCAGGATCGCGCAGAACACCCCGATGATGACCGTGATCGTCGACGGCGTGTCGTAGCGCCCGGTGCGCGCGAGATTGCGCGGCAGCAGCCCGTCGCGGCTCATCGCGAAGAACACCCGGCTCTGGCCGAGCATGAGCACCAGGACCACCGTCGTGAGACCGGCCAGGGCGCCGACCGAGATGATCGTCGAGGCCCAGTCGGCGCCGACCAGCGAGAACGCCGTGGCCAGGGTGGCCGTGTCGTCGGTCCCGGGCGGGGTCTTGAGCTGGGTGTAGCTGACCATGCCGGTGAGCACCAGCGCGGTCAGGACGTAGAGCACGGTCACGACGCCCAGCGAGCCCAGGATGCCGCGGGGCAGGTCCTTCTGCGGGTTCTTCGTCTCCTCGGCCGTGGTCGAGACCGCGTCGAAGCCGATGAAGGCGAAGAAGACCAGCGAGGCGCCGGCGAGCAGCCCGAACGCGCCGTAGGTGCTGCCGTCGCTGCCGAAGATCAGCGAGAGCAGCGAGGAGTCCAGGCCGGACCCGCCCTCCTTGGGCGGCTCGGCCGGCGGGATGAACGGCGAGTAGTTGGCCCACCGGATGAACGTGGCGCCGACGACGATCACGAACAGCACCACGAGCACCTTGGTGATCGTGAGGATCGCGCTGACCCGGCTCGAGAGCTTGATGCCCAGCACCAGGATCACGGTGAGGACCGCGATGACGAGCACGGCGCCCCAGTCGAACTCGGTGATCCCGATGTCCACCTTCGCCGACCCCGGGAGGCCGACCGCCTCGAAGATCTGGCCGAGGTACTTCGACCAGCTCTTGGCCACGGTCGCGGCGCCGAGCGCGTACTCGAGGATGAGGTCCCAGCCGATGATCCAGGCGATGAACTCGCCGAACGTGGCGTAGGAGAACGTGTAGGCGCTGCCGGCCACCGGCACCGTCGAGGCGAACTCCGCGTAGCAGAGGCCGGCGAAGCCGCAGGCGATCGCGGCGATGACGAAGGCGATCGACACGGCCGGGCCGGAGACGTCACCGGCCACCCGCGCGGTGATCGTGAAGATGCCGGCGCCCACCAGGACCGAGACACCGAAGATCGTCAGGTCGATCCAGGTCAGATCTCGCCGGAGCTTGTGCTCCGGTTCGTCCGTGTCCGCGATCGACTGCTCGACCGACTTGGTCCGCAACAAAGGGGACCGCGGGGTCGTCGACGTCATGGCACCTCCCGCTCGCTGCTTCAAGAAGGTCCGGGACGTCCAGCGACGACCCGACGCGTGCGGCGGGACCCTACGCCGGGTGAAGCCCGCATGAGCACGGACACGAGCGGATCGGTGACCGCGCGTTCACCGTGTTGCTCCGTTCGGCCCAACGAGGCCGCCCGTCAGCGCGGCGACGGGTCCAGGGCGTCGTCGACCGGTCCGGCGTCGCTCCGGTCGAGATCCGGCTCGAGGTAGACCAGACGCGCCTCCGGCACGGCCGCGCGCAGCCGCGCCTCGGCGTGGTCGATCGCCTCGGCCACGGTCTCGGTGGGCAGCTGCGACGAGACGGCGATCTTCGCGGCGACCAGGAGCTCCTCGGGGCCGAGGTACTGGGTGCGCAGGTGGATCACCCGTTCCACCGGCCCGCCGACGAGCGAGGACGTGATCGTGCGGACCAGGGGCGGCCGGGCGCCCTCGCCGATCAGCAGGCTCTTCGTCTCGACGATGAGGATGACCGCGATGACCCCGAGCAGGACGCCGATCGAGATCGTGCCGATCGCGTCCCAGACGACGTCGCCGGTGAGCATCGTCAGCCCGACGCCGGCCAGCGCGAGGACGAGGCCGATGAGGGCGCCGAAGTCCTCCAGCAGCACGACCGGCAGCTCGGGGTTGACCGACTGCCGGATGAAGCCCCACCAGGACAGGTCGCCCTTGAGCTCCCGCGACTCGTGCACGGCGGTCCGGAAGCTGAAGCCCTCCAGCCCGATGGCGACCAGGAGGATCACGACCGCGACGATCGGGCTCGTGAGGTCCTCGGACTCGCCGGTGAGCTTGTGGATGCCCTCGTAGAGCGCGAACACCGAGCCGAGCGAGAAGATCAGCAGCGCGACCACGAACGCGTAGAAGAAGCGGTCACGCCCGTAGCCGAAGGGGTGCTCGCTGTCGGCCTCCCGCCGGGCCCGCTTGCGTCCGAGCAGGAGCAGGCCCTGGTTGCTGGTGTCGGCGACGGAGTGCACGCCCTCGGCGAGCATCGACGACGACCCGGTGATCGCGAAGCCGATGAACTTCGCCAGCGCGATGCCGGCGTTGGCCGCGAGCGCGGCGACGATCGCCTTGCCGCCTCCGGATGCGGACACGGGGTGCCTCCAGGGATGGACCGGGCGGGTGCCGGGTGAACCTAACGTGTGACCTGGCCGGGAGCCGTCAGGAGGCCAGGCCGTCGGCGGCGGCGAAGGCCAGCGCCGGCCCGTCGACCGACGCGACCGTGACCGGGCCGTCGCAGGCGGGGATCCAGACCGCGGATCCCTTGCCGACCTCGCGGGCCTGCCCCCGCGACGTCCGCAGCCGCACGGCGCCGTCGACGGTGACGAGGATGCGCGGGCCCTCGAGCCCCAGGTCGGCCTCCCCCTCGTCCCCGTCGAACGCGGCGCGGGCGAGGCTGAAGTACTCCGAGGGCGTGTACCGCAGCACCGGCCCGGTGCCCTCGCCCTTGAGCAGGGTCGGGGTGCCCGGCGCGAAGTCGAGCACCCGCAGCAGCTCGGGCACGTCCACGTGCTTCGGCGTCAGCCCGCAGCGCAGGACGTTGTCGGAGTTCGCCATCAGCTCGACGCCGGCGCCCGCGAGGTAGGCGTGCGGCGAGCCCGCGGGCTGGTAGAGGCACTCCCCCGGGGCCAGCACGACCCGGTTGAGCAGCAGCGCGGCCAGCACGCCGGCGTCGTCCGGGTAGCGCTCACCGAGGTCGAGCAGGGTGCGGGCCTCGGTGGTGAACTCGCCGCGGTCGCGGACGTGCGCCACCGCGCCGTCGAGCAGCGCGGGCACGAGGTCGTCGACCGCGCGCTGCGGCAGCGTGATCCAGGTGGTGAACAGCGCGCGCAGGCCGTCGCCGTCGGGCTGGGCGGCGAGCAGCTCGGTGTGGTGGTCGAAGGCCCGGACGTCGAGGGCGCGCAGCAGCCGCACCGTGCGCTCGGCGTCGCGGAACCCCGCCAGCGCGTGGAACTCGGTGAGCGCACACAGCAGTTCGGGCTTGGGCAGCGGGTCGGGGTAGTTGCGGTCGCCCGCCGTGCGCGGCACGCCCGCCGCCTCCTCGCGCGCGTAGCCCGCCGCGGCCTGCTCGGCCGACGGGTGGGCCTGCAGGCTCAGCGGCTCCTCGGCGGCGAGCACCTTGAGCAGGTAGGGCAGCCGGTCGGACCACCGCTGCCGCCGCGACGGCCCCAGCGTGCCCGCCGGGTCGTCGGCCACCACGTCGGTCAGCGGCCGGGGCTCCGGATCGCCCACCGTCGAGGACTGGTCGCGGTGCGCGCCGAGCCAGAGCTCGGCCTGCGGGTGCGGGGACGGGACGTCCTCGCCGAGCAGCTCGGCCAGGTGCGTCCGGGAGCCCCACGCGTACGTGCGCACGCTGCCCCTGAGGACCTCCACGAGATCGTGCCTCTCCGTCTCCTCAGGCGGTCCGGACGCCCGGCTCCCGCGCCCCGAGGGCGAGGCCGAGGTAGACCGCGGTGAAGTCGAGCCGGGTGGCCAGCACCGCCGCGCGCAGCGCGTCCGGCACCGGCCCCTCCCCGGCCAGGTCGACGTCGTCGATCTCCAGCACGTCGGCGCCCGGGTGGCGCGCGCCGACGTCGGACACGAGCCGGCGCACCGCGAGGTCCTCGCGCACCGCCAGCACCACCAGCCGCGGCGGCGCCGCAGGGGGTGGGTCGTCGAACGGGTCGGCGAAGATCGACGCCTCCCCGGAGCTCTCCTGCAGCCGGGCCCGCAGGGCCGGCTGGGCGCCCGCCGCGGCCACCGTCGTGGCCTGGGCGACGACACCGGCGTGGGTCGCCAGCACCGTCGCGCCGTAGCCGGCGAGCAGGCCCGCGACCGGGTCGGCGCCCCACAGCAGCGGGGTGCGCTCGGCCAGGCGCAGGGCGAGGCTCTTGGCGGGGTTGACGAACGCCTCCCCGCGCGGCCCGTCGCGCTCGGCCTCCGCGTCGAGCCGGTCGGCGAGGGCGTCGAGGTCGATGTCCAGCAGGTCCAGCCCGCGCGCCACGGCCAGCCCGGTGGCGAGCACGGTCGCGGTGTCGAGCCCGTCGGCGTCCTCGCCCGGGACCCCGAGCGTCATCCGCGGCGTCACCGCGAGGGCGCGCCCGGCGCCGGCGGCGGCCACCGGGCCCTCCTCCGGGCCGGTGAGCACGACGTGGGCACCGCGCCGGACCGCGCGGTGCACCGACTCCGCCACGTCGGCCTCCACCGGGTCGCCCTCGCGCCCGCGGTGGGTGGCGACGACGACGTCGAGCGGGCCGAGCCACGGCGGGGCGACGCCGGTGACGATCACCGGGAGCGGCGCGGTGGGCGTCAGGAGCGCGGCGAGCAGGCGGCAGGCCGACTCGGTGGTGCCGGGGCGGGTCAGCAGCACCAGCGCGCGCGGCCGGAGCCCGGCGAGGTCCGCGGGCACGCCGGCCTCGACCGTGGCCTGCGCGGTGGTGCGCACCTGGGCGCCCGCGGTGGCCACGGCACGCAGGACGCCGTCACGGTCGGCGGCGAGCAGCCGCGTCTCGTCGGAGAGCAGGGCGTCGTCGAGCACGGCGCCTCACCGCCCCTCGGGGTCCGGCTCCGCCGCCCTCGGGTCCGACTCCGCCGGTCCCCCGCTCGCCTCCGACAGCAGGAGCACCGGGATGCCGTCGGTGACCGGGTACCGCCGCCCGCACGCGGAGCACGTCAGGGCGGACGCGTCCGCGTCGTCGGGCGTGCCGGGGCGCAGCGTGCCGTGGTCGGGCGCGGGGCAGGCCAGGATGTCGAGCAGGTCGGGGTCCAGACCGAGCGGCATCGTCGGATCTCCTCTCGGTCGGGTCAGCCGCGCACGAGCGCGAGCACCTCGTCGCGCAGTGCGGCCACGGCGTCGTCGTCGGCGGCCTCGACGTTGAGCCGCAGGAGGGGCTCGGTGTTCGAGGGCCGCAGGTTGAACCAGGAGCCGTCGGGCTGCGTCACCGTCAGGCCGTCGAGGTCGTCGGTGGTGACGCCGTCGCGGTCGCCGAAGGTCTGCTCGACCTCGGCCATGACCGCCGTCGGGTCGGCGACCGTCGAGTTGATCTCGCCCGAGGCGGCGTAGCGCTCGTAGCGCGCCATCAGCTCGGACAGCGGGCGGTCCTGCTCGCCGAGCGCGGCCAGGACGTGCAGCGCGGCGAGCATCCCCGAGTCCGCGCGCCAGAAGTCACGGAAGTAGTAGTGGGCCGAGTGCTCGCCGCCGAAGACGGCACCGGTCTCGGCCATCGTGCCCTTGATGAACGAGTGGCCGACCCGCGAGCGCACCGGCGTGCCCCCCGCCTCGGTGACGATCTCGGGCACGGCCCGGGACGTGATCAGGTTGTGGATGACCGTCGAGCCGGGGTGCTTCGCGAGCTCGCGCGTGGCCACGAGCGCGGTGATCGCGCTGGGGCTCACCGCGTCGCCCTTCTCGTCGACGAGGAAGACGCGGTCGGCGTCGCCGTCGAAGGCGAGGCCGGCGTCGACGCGGCCGAGCGTGACCACCTCGCGCTGGAGGTCGCGCAGGTTGTCCGGGTCGAGCGGGTTGGCCTCGTGGTTGGGGAACGAGCCGTCGAGCTCGAAGTAGAGCGGGTAGACCTCGATCGGGAGGGGGTCGAGCACGGCCGGGACCGTGTAGCCCGCCATGCCGTTGCCCGCGTCGACGACGACCGACAGCGACCGGATACCCGACAGGTCGACCAGTGAGCGCAGGAACGCCGCGTAGTCGTCCCGCAGGTCGCGGTGGGTGACCGCGCCGCGCTCGGCGGACGACGCCTCCGGGGTCGCGGCCCCCTGGCCGCGGTCGAGCAGCGCGGCGATCTCGTCGAGCCCGGAGTCCTGCCCCACCGGCGCCGCCCCCGCACGGCACAGCTTGATGCCGTTGTAGGTCGCCGGATTGTGGCTCGCGGTGAACATCGCGCCCGGCATCTCCAGCGCGCCGGACGCGTAGTAGAGCATGTCGGTGCTGGCCAGGCCGATCTGCACGACGTCGACGCCGAGCGCCGTGACGCCCTCGGTGAACGCGTCCGCGAGCTCCGGCGACGACTCGCGCATGTCGTGCCCGACGACGAGGCCCTTGCCCCCGCCGAGCCCGGACCCCGTGCCCGCGTCCTGCTCGTCGAGCAGGACGCGCGCGTAGGCGGCGCCCACGTCGCGCACGAAGGTCGCGTCGAGCTGGGTGCCCACGAGCCCGCGGATGTCGTAGGCCTTGACGACCTGGTCGATCACCTGGGCGCGGTCGGGTGCGGTGTCGGCGGTCATCGTTCCGGCTCCGTGTCCCTGAGGTCCCTGAGGTCCCTGGCCTGCACGCTGAACACGGGGTTCAGCCTATCGGCCCCGGGGTGATCACTGTGGCCGCCGGGCGATCGCGTCCGTCGAACGGTGACGCGCCGGGAGGACGGGTCAGGAGGAGGCCGGGTCCGGCAGGACCCGCAGGTGTCCGCGCCGACCCGTGGTGGTCGTGGGGATGCCGCCGGTCATGCCCGGCGCGGGCCCGGGCGGCAGGGCGTCGCCGAGGCCCTGGCCCGCGGTGACGCGGGCGCGGCCGTCCCCGACCCCCGTGTCGGCGAGGGGGCGGTCGGCCCGCCCGGCCTCGCGCACGGCCTCGGCCAGGGCCGTCAGGTCGTCGGCCGACGGCTCGGCCGGGAACTCGCCCTCGTAGCGCACGACCTCCCACCCCCGCGGGGCGGTGAGGCGCACGGCGTGGCGCTCGCAGAGGTCGTACGAGTGGGGCTCGGCGCTCGTCGCCAGCGGACCGACCACGGCGGTCGAGTCCGAGTAGACATAGGTCAGGGTGGCCACGGCCGCGTGACCACACCCGGTCCGTGAGCACTTCCGCACTCCTCGCACGGCACGCACGATAGCCCCGCGCGCGGCCCCCGCCCGGCAGGCGCGCGGGGCGCGTCGGCCCGTGCGGGGGCACGGACGGGCGCGTCCGGAGCACATCACCGCACCCCTGTGCGCCCCCGCGTAGGCTCCGGGCCGTGACCAGGAGCGCGAGTCGCCGGGGCGCCACCCCGTCCGCCGGGCACGTCACCGGCCCGCGCCGGCGTCGCCGCGACCGTCGCGGCCGGGGCCTGCGGATGCCGCTGTACCCCTCCGGCTCCCCCGCCGCCCGCACCCGCGCGGAACGCTTCGACGCCCTCGTGCTCGAGGCCCTCGAGCCCATCGAGGAGCGCTGGAGCGCCGAGCTCACGGATCTCGACGTGGCCGTCGACGACGTCCCCGAGGTGCCGTCGGGCGGCCTCCGGTCGCCGGTGGAGGACGACGCGGTGCTCGGTGACGGCGAGGTGCCCCTGGCCCGCCTCGTGCCCGCGGGCATGGACCGCCGTGGGGCGGTCACCCGCGCCCGCATCGTGCTGTACCGCCGCCCGCTCGAGGCGCGCGCGCTCGACGGCGAGGACCTCGCGGACCTGCTGCACGACGTGCTCGTCGAACAGGTCGCGGGCTACCTCGGCGTCGAGCCCGACACCATCTCCGGCGACGAGGGCTGAGACCCCGGCGGCCCCGGCGTCGGCCGGGTCGCCACCAGGGCCGCGCCGATCCCGGCGAGGTAGGCCAGCGCGGCGGCGAGCATCGGCCCGGTGAGCGAGCCGTGCCCGAGGCTGAGCAGTGACCCGAGCACCGCGGCGCCGAGCGCGCCCCCGGCCTGGCGCGCGGTGGTGAGCACGCCGCTGCCGACACCCACGCGGTCGGCGGGCACCCCGGACATCGCCACCGCCGTCAGCGCCGGCATCGCCACCGAGACGCACCCGAGCACCACCGAGCCCGCGACGACCAGCCCGACCGAGGGCCGCGACCCGCCGAGGGCGAGCAGCCCCGACCCCGCCACCCCGGCGCCGAGGCCCAGGAGCATCGGGACCCGCGGCCCGACCCGCGCGGTCAGCCGGCCCGAGAGCGTCGACCCGAGCGCGACCGCGGCGGTCATCGGGAGCACCGCCAGCCCGGCGGACCACGGCGCGAGGGCGAGCGGCCCCTGCAGGACGAGGGACACGACGAGCAGCACGCCGTAGATGCCGAGGTTGAACACGCCGCCGACGGCGACCCCTCCCGAGAACCGCCGCGACGCGAACAGGGACGGCGGCACCATCGGTGCGCCCACCCGGCGCTCGACGAGCACCACGGCGACGGCACCGACGACGCCGGTGATCAGCAGGACCGCGGCGAGGGGGTCGTCCCACCCGCGCTGACCAGCCTCGATGGAGCCGCCGGTGAGGGCGCCGAGGGCCAGGGTGCCCAGAGCGAGGCCTGCGAGGTCGGGGCGCCCCGCGCGTACGGGGGCCGCACGCGCGACCGCCCTGCGGACCATCAGGGCCGTGACCAGGCAGAACGGGACGTTGACGAGGAAGATCGCGCGCCAGTCGACCAGGGTGATCAGCAGACCGCCGGCGAGCGGCCCGAGGGCCATCCCGAGGCTGCCGAACCCGCCCCACGTGCCCAGCGCCCGCGCGCGCCGCGCGGGGTCCGGGAACTGCCGGACGATCAGGGCCAGCGAGCAGGGCAGGAGCGCGGCAGCGCCCACGCCCTGCGCCGTGCGGGCCGCGATCAGCCACGGCATCGACGGCGCGAGCGCGCACGCGGCCGACGCCAGCCCGAAGAGGCCCAGGCCCAGCAGGCACACCTTCCGGGCGCCGACCCGGTCGCCGGCCGAACCCGCCGTGAGCATGCCCGCGGCCAGCGCGACCGTGTACGACGCGACGATCCACTGCTGGTCGCCCACGCCGGCGGCGCCGCCCGCCGTGCCACCGGCGCCGAGGTCGCGGCCGATCGCCTCCAGGGCGACGTTGACGACCGTGACGTCGAGCTGCACGACGAGGAACGCCAGCGACAGCGCGACGAGGGCGAGCCGGTCGCGGCCGCTCCCGCCCGAGTCCGAGGTGGTCATGGCCCCGACGATGTCGCCGGATCGCTTCGGCGTGGGCCGCAGCGAGGGCGCGGGGCCCGCCTCAGCCGAAGGTGTGGTGCACCGCCTCGACGTTGTGGCCGTCCGGGTCGCGCAGGAACACGGCGTAGTAGCCCGGGTGGTACTCCGGGAAGATCCGGGGCGCGTGGAGCACCTCGGCGCCGTGGGCCAGCGCCGCCTCGTGCACGGCGTCGACCGCTCCCCGGTCGGGCGCGGCGAAGGCGACGTGCAGTTCCTGGGCGACGGCCTCGCCGGGGGCGAGCCAGAAGTCGGCGTGCGGCCCACCGGAGCTCAGCCCGACGACCTCCGGCGCGCCGGGCGGGCCGGTGGGGATGCGCATCCCGACGGTCATGCCGAGCGGCGCGAACACCGCGGTGTAGAAGGCGACGGAGGTCTCGACGTCGCCGCAGGGGAAGCCCATGTGATCGAACACACGGCGGAGCCTAGGACGGGCCCCCGACAGCGCTAGTCCAGACGCTTGCGGCTCGGCAGGGCCGACAGCGCCGTGAACAGCACGAGCGCGAGCTGCAGGAGCAGGAGCAGCAGGCGCGTGGTGTCGCCACGGTCGACGACGACCGGTCCGCCGGCGGCCGGGACGGGCACGCCAACCAGGTGCCCCCAGGCCGGGACCGGGGCGACGGGCGCGCCGCCGACGGTCGCGCTCCAGCCCGACTCCTGCTCCGCGGCCAGCACGAGCAGCCGGCGGTCGGCGCCCGGGGACACCCGCACACCGACGGTCGGGAGGTCCGAGGGGACCGGGGTGAGGCCGTTGGGGCGACGCGGGGCGGCCCGGCCGTCGGTGGCGTCGTCGGAGACCGGCGGCTCGAGCAGCACCGCCCCGGCGACCGGCAGCGCCACCCGGGCCGTGGGGCGCCCGTCGGAGACCGGCGGGGCGTCGCCGAGCAGCGGCCCGGCCGCGCCGCGCACCGCCCGGGCGGTGTCCTCGTCGGGCAGCACGATCGCGCCGGTGCCGGCGGTCGCGAGCTCGGCGACACCGGCCTGCACCGTCGCGGGGTCGCCGGAGAGCAGGGCGCGCACGTCGCGCTGCAGCCGAGCGGGTGCCGCCCCGACCGGCGCGAGGTCGTCGTCGCCGTAGCGTGGCAGGGCGGGTCCGGCGCGGCGGGTGGTGTCGGCGTCGCGGGTGACGACGACGACGCCGGCGTCGGCCCGGGTGAGGTCGTCGGCCAGCGGTGCCGCCAGTGCCGGCGCCCGGGTGTCCGCCAGCGGCCCGACGCCTCCGGCCAGCACGGTGACGACGGCCAGCGCGGCCACCGCGGTCGCGACCACCGGGACCGCCACGCCCCGCGCCCGCGCGCTGCGCTCGTCGCCGTCGCGGCGGGACCGCAGGCGCGCCGCCAGCCCCGTCACCCCGGCGCCGGCGCGCTCCGCCGCGCCCGCGATCCGTCCGCCGAACCCGGCGCCGCCGAGGTCCAGCTCGGACTCGCCGCGGCGGGTCGGCGCGCGCGCCGCGCGGTCGGCGGGGTCGCGGCGCCCGAGCAGCCGGCCCAGCGGCTCGGTGCGGGCGGCGGCGACCTGGGCGAGCAGGCTCCACAGCGCCCCGCAGGCCGCGAGGGCGAGCGCCGGGCCCGTCCAGCCCGGGCGCGGGTCGCCGCCCGAGAGCGGGGCGAGGGCGAAGGAGCCGACCACCCCGGCCGCGACGACGCCGAGCAGCAGCAGCGCGAGCCCCGGCACCGCGGCCCGGCGCGGGGCGACCAGGGCGCCGCCCACCGCGAGCAGCACGAGCACGAGGCCCACCCAGGGCAGCACGCCGGGGCCGCCCGGGTCGAGCGAGAGGACCGACAGCGGCGTCACGACCCGCTCCGCGACCGGGGAGCCGGTGCCGTGCAGGAGGACCTCCGGCCCCGCGAGCAGGGCCGTCGCCCAGGGCAGGAGCAGCAGCACCGGCAGCACCACGATCACGGCCAGCGCCATCGCCCGGCGCCGGGCGGCCTTCGGCGGCGCGGGGACCAGGACGAAGCCGATGATCACGACGACGAGCACGAGCAGGTGCACCAGCGGGGCGAACGCGCTCACGACGCCGAGGGCGAGCGCGGTGCCCGCGGCGGTGCTCCACCACGACCCGCGCCGGCCCGACACCCGCACGCCGCGCAGCACGGCGATCACCCCGGCGAGCACCAGCGGCAGCAGCACCACGGCGACGACGCCGTCGAGCCGGCCCTGGGCGACCGCGCCGGCCGGGATCCCGAGCAGCGCGTAGACCGCGCCGGCCAGCGCGCGCAGCACCCGCCCGACCCGCAGCTCGCGCGTCGCGAGGTAGGCCGAGAGCCCCGCGAGCGGCAGTGCCAGGAGCAGCAGCAGCGACGCGGCGGCGGGCGGTCCCCCCAGGGGCGCGAGGGGGGCGCCGAGCACACCGAGGACGGCCAGCGACGCCGCGGCGGGCGCCCCGGTGCCGCCGGCGACCGGGTGCCAGACCGCGAGGTACGACGACCACAGCTCCCGCAGACCCGGGACCTCGGCGATGCGCCCGCCGGCCAGGCCGAGCCCGAGGCGGGCGCGCTGGGTCGCCAGCGAGACCAGCGTCAGCCCGACCACGAGCAGCAGCGGCGGCGCCAGCAGGAGCTCGCGCGCGACCCGGCCCGGCGTGATCGGGACGACGACGACCCGCTCGCTGGGGTCGGTCGGGGGGTCGTGGTCGTAGGCCTCGCCGCCGGCGCCGTACGGCGCCGGCACCGGCCCCGTCGGTGGCCGCGCGTCCTCGACGGGGGCCCGCGGGCCCGGGAGCGCGACCGCCAGCGACTCGCCGGGGCGGCGCAGGCCCGCGGCACGCCGGCGGCGGACACCGGTCGCGGCCCCGACGGGCAGCGCCTCCGGCCCGACCACCGGGGCGCGCCGGCCCCCGTCGCCGGCGGCGTCGAGCGCGTCCGCCCGGGAGCTGCGCTCGGCCCACTCGGGCAGGCGGCCGAGGTCGAGCTCCTCGCGCAGCCGGCCGCGCACGAGGGAGGTCAGCCCGCCGCGCACGGCGTTGCGCAGCCGGGTCGTGCGGCTGGTCAGCAGACCGCGCAGCTCGCGGGGCAGGGCGGTCGCGCCGGTGCTGCGCCGGCGGCGGGCGTCGGCGAGGTCCGCGATGCCGGGACCGGAGCCCAGGACCCGCGACAGGCCGGCGAGCTCCGCCCCGGCGGCGCGGGCGCGGCGCACGAGCAGCAGGCCCAGCGCGCGCAGCACCGCGAGCACGGGCAGCCGGACGAGCCCGAGCACGAACGCCGGGCTCGAGCAGTTCGCGAGGAAGGTCCGCACGCCGTGGGCGCGGTCGGTGGCCCGGTAGCGCGGGTCGACGCCCGCCGTGTCCAGCGTGCGGACGCGGGTGGCGAGCGCGCGGGCGTGGCGCAGGCGGGCCGACGGGGCGCAGAGGACGAGGCCGCCGGCGCGGTTGACGCGCCAGCCGAAGTCGACGTCCTCGCGCAGCAGGCCGAGCGCCGTGTCGTAGCCGCCCAGGGAGTCCCACTCCCGGCGGCGCACCAGCGACCCCGCGGACCCGACCGCGAGGACCTCGGAGTTGGTCGCGAACTGGCCGAGGTCGAGCTCGTCGGCACCGATGCCGGTCTGGCGCGACCCGGACGCGTCGATGGAGACACCGGCCTCGACGACGAGCCGCGGGTCGTCCCAGTCCAGGCACAGCGGCCCGAGGACGGCGGCCGACGGGGAGGCGTCGGCGACCGAGAGCAGGACCTCGAGGCAGTCGGGCGCGGGCGCGGCGTCGTCGTGGAGGACCCAGAGCCAGTCACCCGACCCCCGCTCGCCGTACTCGGCGTTGCGTCCCCACCGCCGGTCCGCGTCGTCGACGGCGGTGTGCACGGCCTCGGCGAACCCCGTGTCGTGCGGCATCCGCAGGACGACGTCGACCTGGTTGCTCGACGCGAGGAGGGCGGCGGTGCCGTCGGTCGAGCCGGTGTCGACGGCGATGACCCAGCGCGGACGGCGGGTCAGGCGCGCCAGGGCGTCGAGGGTGGACGGGAGCCAGGACTCACCGTCGTGGCACACGAGCACGGCCAGCACGGGTGCCGGTGGGGAGGGTCGAGCCACGTGCCGTCCTTCCCCTCGGGCCACCACCCGAGGGCGCCCACGCTGCGGTCCGCCGACCGAGACTAGGGCCCCGGCGACGGCCGCTCCGCCCGGGGTGTCCCGGGCCGGAGGTCAGACGGCGTCGACCGCCCGGCGCTTCAGACGGCGCCGCTCACGCTCGGACAGGCCGCCCCAGATCCCGAACCGCTCGTCGTGGCCGAGCGCGTACTCGAGGCACTCGGTACGGACCTCGCAGCTGTTGCAGATCTGCTTGGCCTCCCGGGTGCTGCCGCCCTTCTCGGGGAAGAACGCCTCGGGATCGGTCTGCGCGCACAGCGCGCGCTCCTGCCACTCCTGCTCGTCCTCGGTCACCATGGCGAGCTCGGACAGGACGTCCCTCATCCCGACCGGCGACCTGCCCGGACCGTGCGTCTCGAATCCTTGACTACCCAGCACCACCGACCCGCTCTCCGCACCGTTCACGACGCCTCCCTCGTCTCGACTCCCCCCGGCCCCCGCAAGCGGACGAGGCGTCGGCCCCGCACCGACGTGTCATCGCGTAGGAATTACACCGGTGTCGTTCCATCCGGGTCAAGCTCGGGGCCCCGGATAGCCGCATGTCGCGACGACCGGTCGTCACGTGCGGTGAGCGTCATGCGCTATCCGTAGCAACGAAGGCCCGAACCGCTTCGGGGACACTGGTCCTCGTGGCCCCCCGCTCACGCCTGCGCGCTCGCTCCCCGGTCAGCCCCATCTTCCTGGTGCTCGTGGCCCTCACCGCCGCGGGGGGCGCCCTGACCCTCCTCGGGTCGCGGGGCGCGGTCATCGGCGGCACCGTCCTGCTGGTCCTCGCCGGCTGGGCGGTGTCCCTGTGCCTGCACGAGTTCTCCCACGCGCTGACCGCCGACCGCTGCGGCGACCACTCGGTGCGCGCGCTGGGCTACCTGACCCTCGACATCCGCCGCTACGCCAACATCGGCCTCACCCTGGTGCTGCCGCTGTTGTTCCTGCTCATCGGCGGGATCCCGCTGCCCGGCGGGGCCGTGTGGATCCAGCGCGCGGCCCTGCGCTCGCGCCCCGCGATCAGCGCGGTCTCGCTCGCGGGTCCGGTGGCGAACCTCGTGCTCGCGGCCCTCATCGGGATCGGTGTCGCGCTCACCGCGCCGCCGTTGCCGCTCGCCGCCGCGCTGTCCTTCCTCGGGCTGATCCAGGTCCTGACGTTCGTGCTGAACCTGCTGCCGATCCCGGGCCTGGACGGCTGGGGCGTCATCGACCCCTACCTGCCGTACTCCACCCGGGCAGGCGCCGCGCGCATCGCGCCCTACGCGCCGTTCGCGATCATCCTGCTGCTGTTCCTGCTGCCCGGCGCGTCGTCGCTGCTGTTCACCGTCGCCGACGCGCTCTTCGGCCTCGTCGGCGGAGACAGCTCGGCCGCCTCCCTCGGCAGCGCGCAGTTCACGGCGCTGCTGTCGCGCTGACACCGGCCCTCCGGACCCTCGGCACGCCGCTGTCGGTCCCGGGGAGGACGATCGTCGCCAGGAACCGAGAGAGGAGTTCGGGGTGCAGGTCACCGTTCTGGTCGGCGGTGTCGGGGGCGCGCGCTTCCTGCAGGGCGTCAAGGCAGCGGCCGCACCCGGCGACACGATCCGTGCCGTGGTCAACGTCGGCGACGACATCTGGCTGCACGGGCTGCGCGTCTGCCCCGACCTCGACACGTGCATGTACACGCTCGGCGAGGGCATCGACCCCGAGAAGGGCTGGGGCCGCGCCAAGGAGACCTGGTCGGTGCGCGAGGAGCTCGAGGCCTACGGCGCCGACCCGACGTGGTTCGGCCTCGGCGACCGCGACGTCGCCACCCACCTCGTGCGCACCCGGATGCTCCGCGCCGGCTACCCGCTCTCCCAGGTCACCGCGGCGCTGTGCCACCGCTGGGCGCCGGGCGTCGAGCTGATCCCGGCGAGCGACGACCGCATCGAGACCCACGTGGTCGTCGACGACCCCGACAGCGCCGACGACCCACCCGCCCGGCGCGCCATCCACTTCCAGGAGTGGTGGGTGCGCCACCGCGCCGCGCCGACGGCGCACTCGTTCGCCTCGGTCGGCCGCGACCAGGCGACGGCCTGCCCCGCGGCGCTCGCCGCGGTCGCCGAGGCCGACGTCGTGCTCGTGGCGCCGTCCAACCCGGTGGTCAGCGTCCACACGATCGTGGACGTCCCCGGCATGCGCCCCGCCCTGTCGGCGGCGCCCGGGAAGGTCGTCGGCGTGTCGCCGATCGTCGGCGGGCACGCCGTGCGCGGCATGGCCGAGGCCTGCCTGGCGGCGGTGGACGTGCCGGTCAGCGCCGAGGGCGTCGGGCGCTGGTACGGGTCACGGTCCACCGGTGGCCTGCTCGACGGCTGGCTCGTGGCGCCGGGCGACGGCGCCGAGGTGCCGGGCGTCGAGGTCCGCGAGGTGCCGCTGATGATGACCGACCCGGACACCACGGCGGCGATGGTGCGGGCGGCCTACGAGGTCGCCGGTGCGTGAGACGAAGCGAAGCGGGAGCTCGAACCGACGATGACTGACCACGCGTCCGAGGGCCTGACCCTCTGGGGCGTCGGGGGTCTGCCGGAGTTCCGCCCCGGCGACGACCTGGCCGGGGCGCTCGCCGCCCGCCTGGAGGGCACGTTGATCGACGGCGACGTCCTCGTCGTCACCTCGAAGGTGCTCTCGAAGGTCGAGGGACGCCTCGTCGCCGTCCCGTCCGACCCCGACGAGCGCGACGCCGCCCGGCGGGCGCTGATCGACCGCGAGACCGTCCGGCTGCTGGCCACGAAGGGCCGCACCAAGATCGTCGCCAACCCGCTGGGCATCGTGCAGGCCGCGGCGGGGATCGACGCCTCGAACATCGCCGGCGACGAGGTCGCGCTGCTGCCCGCCGACCCCGACGCCTCGGCGGCCGCCCTGCGCGCGGCGCTGCGCGAGGCGCTCGGGGTCGACGTCGCCGTGGTCGTCACCGACACCATGGGCCGCACCTGGCGCACGGGGCAGACCGACGCCGCGATCGGGGCCGCGGGCCTCGAGGTCGTGCACGCCTACGCCGGCGCGGTCGACGCGCAGGGCAACGAGCTGGTGGTCACCGAGGTCGCCGTGGCCGACGAGGTCGCCGCGGCCGCGGACCTCGTGAAGGGCAAGCTCGGCGGGGTCCCGGTCGCGGTCGTCCGCGGGCTGCCGGCGGCCCTGCGGTCGGAGACCGCGCGCGGCGCCGACCTCGTGCGCCCCGTGGAGGAGGACCTGTTCTGGCTGGGGACCGAGGAGGCCCTCGCCCGGGGCCGCCGGGACGCCGTGCCGGCGCGGCGGTCGGTGCGGGCCTTCGCCCCCGACCCCGTGGAACCCGCCGCGCTGCGGCGCGCCGGTGCCGCCGCCCTCACCGCGCCCGCCCCGCACCACACCCGGCCGGTGCGGTTCGTGCACCTGATCTCGGCCGACGTGCGCGCCCGCCTGCTCGACGCCATGGCGGAGGCGTGGCGGGCGGACCTGCGCGGCGACGGGTTCGGCGAGGACGCCGTGGCCCGGCGCGTGGCCCGCGGCGACATCCTGCGCAGCGCGCCCGCGGTCGTGCTGCCGTTCCTGGTGCCCGAGGGGGCGCACCCCTACCCGGACGCCCGGCGCGCCGCCGCCGAGCACACGATGTTCACCGTCGCCGGGGGCGCCGCGGTCCAGGGGCTGCTCGTGGCGCTCGCCGCCGAGGGCCTGGGGTCGTGCTGGGTGTCGTCGACGATCTTCGCCCCGGACGTCGTCCGCGCCGAGCTCGGGCTGCCCGGCGACTGGGAGCCGCTCGGCGCCGTCGCCGTCGGGCACCCCGCGAGCACCCCGCCCCCGCGCGGCGAGCTCGTGGCCGACGACCGCTGGGTGGAGATCCGGTGAGCACCGAGCCGACCCTGGCCGCGACGACCCGCGCCGCCGTCACCACGGCCGCCGTGCACGCCGACGCCCGCGCGGTGCTCGACCGCTGGCGTACCGGGAGCCGCGAGCTCGACTCGGTGCGCCAGGCGCTGCTGTCCTACCTCGACGCCCGCCCCGACGCCTGTTCCCGGTCCTGCGCGCCCGGCCACCTCACGGCGTCGGCGCTGGTCCTCGACGCCGCCGGCGAGCGCGCCCTGCTGACCCTGCACCCGCGCGTCGGCGCCTGGATCCAGCTCGGCGGGCACGTCGAGCCCGGCGACACGACCCTGGCCGGCGCCGCGCTGCGCGAGGCGACCGAGGAGTCCGGCATCCCCGGCCTCGTCCTCGACCCGGACCCGGTGCACGTCGAGGTGCACGCCCTGACCTGCTCGCTCGGCGTGCCGACCCGCCACCTCGACGTCCGCTTCGTCGCGCACGCGCCCGCGGGCGCCGTCGAGGCGATCAGCGACGAGTCGCTGGATCTGCGCTGGTGGCCGCTGACCGAGCTGCCCGACGAGGTCGCCTTCGGCCGGGCGCTGGCTCAGTAGCCGCGGTAGTCCTTCGGCGAGAAGCGCGGCCCGAAGCGCGGGCGGCGGAAGCCCGAGGCCTCGATGTACCGCACCGCACGCTGGCGCTGGGGGGCGTAGCAGGCGAGGACCTCGAGCATGCCGGCGTCGTCGAGCTTGTGCCCGACGAGGGCCCAGCCGACGACGGTCGGGATGTGGAAGTCGCCGACGCTCACGGCGTCCGGGTCGCCCCACGAGCGCTGGGCGACCTCGGCGGCGGTCCAGACGCCCACGCCGGGGATCTTCTGCAGCAGGGCCCGCCCGGCCTCGCCGCGCAGCTCGGCGGCCTTCTCCAGGCGGTGGGCGACGGTGGCCGAGGCGAGGATCGCGCGGCGGCGGCTCTGGTCGACGCCCGCCTTGTGCCACTCCCAGTCGGGCACCTCGCGGATGCGCCGCGGCGTGGGCGGCAGCTTCATCCGCCGCGGCGTCGGGCCGGGCGCGTCCTCGCCGAACCGCCAGCACAGCTCGCGCCAGGACCGGCGCGCCTCGGTCCCGGTGACCTTCTGCTCCAGGATCGCGGGGAAGAGCTGGTCCCACACGGTGCGCGTCGCGCCGAGGCGCAGGCCGGGCATGCGCCGGCGCGTCTCGGCGACGAGCGGGTGGTGGCCGACGAAGCCGGAGTCGTCGTCGTCCGCCCCGAGCAGGGCGGGCACCCCGTCGACGACCCACGCCGCGCCCGGACCCCAGGCGCGGGCGCGCACCTCGCCGTCACGGCGCGACAGCGCGAGCGTGGCCGGGCCCTCCGGGGTGGGCGTCGACCGCCAGAGGACGCCGCCGTCGGGACCCTCGAGCTCGGTGTGGAACGTCGGGTCCCCCCGCCCGCGGCGCAGCGGCGCGACCAGCGAGCGCAGGTCGAGGACGAAGTCGGGACGCCAGGTCCGCTCGGCTCCGGGAGCGAGGACCTCAGGCACCACCCGAGAATCGCACGCCGCCGTCGGGGATCACGAGACCGGGCCAGAGCCGCACGCCCGCCAGCAGCTCGCAGGACGCCCCGACCGCGGTGCCCTCGCCGACGACGGCGTCGCTGACCACGGTGTCGTCGCCGATCGACGCGGCCGGTCCGATCACCGAGCGCTCGACGACCGCGCCGTCGCCGATCCGCGCGCCGTCCATGAGCACCGAGCCGGACACCCGCGCGCCCTCGCCGATCTGGACGTCGGCGCCGACGGTCGTCCCGTCGGTGAGCGAGGCCGAGGGCGCCACCTTGGCGCCGGGCAGCAGCAGCGCCGTGCCGACCGGGCCGGGCAGCGCCGCGGTGGGGGCGGCGCCCTGCACGAGGTCGGCGCTGCCGCGCACGAACGACGCCGGCGTGCCGAGGTCGAGCCAGTACGAGGACTCGACGTGGCCCTGCAGCCGCGCGCCGCCGGCGAGCAGGCCGGGGAACGTCTCCCGCTCCACGGACACGGGCCGCCCGGACGGGATCGCGTCGAGCACCTCGCGCCGGAAGACGTAGCACCCGGCGTTGACCTGGTCCGTCGGCGGCGCGAGCGTCTTCTCGAGGAACGCGGTGACGCGCCCGTCGATGTCGGTGGGCACGCAGCCGAACGCGGTCGGGTCGGGCACGCGCACGAGGTGCAGCGTCGCCTCGGCGGACGCGGCGCGGTGCTCGGCGACGACCGCGCGCACGTCGACACCGGAGAGGATGTCGCCGTTGAACACGACCACCTCGTCGTAGGACGCGTCCAGCGCGCTCCCCGCCCAGCGGATGCCGCCGCCGGTGCCCATCGGCTCGGGCTCGGGGCAGCACTCGAGATCGAGGTCCAGCGCCGACCCGTCGCCGAGGAAGGCCTCGAACACCTCCGCGCGATAGGCGGTGCCGAGCACGACCTTGCGGATGCCGGCCGACGCGATCCGCGACAGCAGGTGCGCCAGGAAGGGCACCCCCGCCGTCGGCAGCATGGGCTTCGGCGTGCTCAGCGTCAGGGGCCGCAGCCGGCTCCCCTGACCACCGACGAGCACGATGGCGGCCGTCCTGGCCGGGTCGATGTCCGCCGTGTCCTCCGTGTGCACCACCCGTGACCCCCCACGTCGATGACGAATCGTGACTGCGGGCGATAGTGTGGACCCTCCCGGGGCGGTTCGGAGGATCACCCCGTGTCGGCCCGCCCGTCGGGGGAACGAGCAGGAGGGTCACCGTGGGCTCGAATGCGTGGGAGCGCGCGCAGGAGGCCATCGCGCACGCCCACGAACGCGCCACGGAGCGTGACGAGGACGTCATCACGCCGGACACGGCGGTCTCCCCGTTCGACGCCTCGGCGACCACGGTGCTCCCGCACGGGCTCGCCTCGCGCGCCGGGCCGCAGGACCCGGACCTCACCCAGCGCATCCCGCACGGGAACGGGCACGCCAACGGCAACGGGCGCCCGATCGTCTCCCGCGAGGAGCCGGACGACGCGCGCACGGTGCGGTTCCGGGCCCGCGGGGCGAGCCACCCCGGGACGTCACCGTTCCCGGCGAGCCCGTTCCCGACGCCGACCGACGGCGACGACGGCGCCCCGGACGAGGGGCGCCCGGGGACCGGGCGGTCGGGTGACCGTTCCGGCGACCGCTCCGGCCGTGGTGACGAGACCCCGGCGGACGAGCGCCGGCGACCCTGGTGGCGGCGCCTCTTCGGCGGGTAGGACTCCCGCATGCAGACCGCGAAGCTCGGCGACCTCACGGTGTCGCGCATCGGCCTCGGCGCCATGGGCATGTCCACCGCCTACAGCGGCGCCGGGCAGGACGACGACGCGTCCGTCCGCACCATCCACCGCGCCCTCGACCTCGGCGTCACCCTGATCGACACCGCGGAGGTCTACGGCCCGTACGTCAACGAGGAGCTGGTCGGCCGCGCGATCGCCGGGCGGCGCGACGAGGTCGTGCTGGCCACGAAGTTCGGGCTGATCTCCCACACGGGTCGGCCGCAGGGCTCCCCCGACAGCAGCCCGGAGAGCATCCGCACCGCGGTCGAGGGCTCGTTGCGCCGGCTCGGCGTCGACCACATCGACCTGTACTACCAGCACCGCGTCGACCCGCAGGTCCCGATCGAGGAGACGGTCGGCGCCCTCGGCGAGCTGGTCGCGCAGGGCACCGTCCGGTACCTGGGGCTGTCCGAGGCCTGGCTGGACACCATCCGCCGGGCCCACGCCACGCACCCGATCACCGCGCTGCAGTCGGAGTACTCGCTGTGGACCCGCGACCAGGACGAGGTCCTGCCGCTGCTGCGCGAGCTCGGGATCGGCCTCGTGCCCTACTCGCCGCTGGGTCGCGGCCTGCTCACCGGGCAGGTGCGGTCGGTCGACGACCTCGACGCCGACGACATGCGGCGCTCGAACCCCCGCTTCGCCGAGGAGAACTTCCGGCGCAACCTCGCCCTCGTCGACGAGGTGACGGCGGTGGCGACGGACGTCGACGCGACACCGGGCCAGGTGGCCATCGCCTGGCTCCTGGCCAAGGGTGGCGACATCGCCCCGATCCCGGGCACCAAGCGCGTCGAGCGGCTCGAGGAGAACGTCGGCGCCGACGCCGTCGTGCTGACCGACGAGCAGGTGCGCCGCCTCGACGACCTCACCCCGCCCGAGGGTGGGCACCACAGCGAGCAGCAGATGCGCCTCATCGAGCGCTGAGGTCCGCCCGCCACGGCCGTCGGTCGACCGGCGGCGCGCCGGTCGTCGGCGTCGTACGGATGGCCGTTCCCCGGGGGGCGCCGGAGAGGGCCTCCCGGGTGGGGCCGCGCGGGTCGGGCGCCCGCGGGGAGCTCTCCAGAATGACCTCTCGAGAGTGTCACCAGGAACGCTCGCGCAGCCCGTGCCCCGCCGGCGTCGCGACCGGCACGTCCGGCGCCCCGCCGTCTCGATCGTGCGCGGGGCACCGGTCGCCGTGGCGTGATCCCTCCTGGTGCTCCTCTGACCCGATGTCACAGGGTCAGCGGAGCACCGGGGCGGATCACGGGGCGCCGGTGGCCGAGACGCCGGGACCTGACGCCGGGTGCTGCGCGGGGAACCCGCTGGCGGACACGATCCACGGACCCGCCCGGAACGACCCTCCTGACACTCTCGAGAGATCGATCTGGAGAGCCGGCCTACGCGGGGTCGGCGGGGAGGACCCCGGGCGGTGGGGGCACCGACGTCGGCGAGGTCGACGGGCCGGCGCGCTCAGCCCGGCAGCGGCGCCACGCCGGGCTCGGCGCCGGCGAAGCGGCGGTCGATCTCGCCGCGCGTCCACGCGTCGCCGGCCCGCTCGAGCCACCGCCGCCCGGCCCGGTTGCGCGCGACGAGCCCGGAGAGCACGAGGTTGCGGGCGAACGCCACGGGCACCGGCCACGGGAGCGCGGCGGGGAGCCCCAGGTCGCGCAGCCCCTCCCGCCCGAGGAACCAGCGCAGCAGCCCGAGCACGCGGCGGCGGCGGTACTCGCCGCGCAGCCCGGCCAGCGGCCCGGAGGTCAGGGAGCGCTGCCCGTCGACGAGGGCGGTGGCGAGCGCCGGGCCGGCAGGCGTGACGTCGTCCTGCACGAGCAGCACGTGGTGCAGGAACCGGTTCTGCTCGCGTTCGGTGGCGAACAGCCAGTCCTCGTCGACGCCCATGAGCCAGCCGACGTAGCGCCAGAGGTGCATCACCGCGCGGGACTCGGCCGGCGTCACCACCCAGCCCAGCGCGCGGGCGCCCAGCAGCCCGGTGCTGTTGAACAGCCCGAGCGTCGCCGCCTGGTCGGCCTGGTTGATCGGCAGCCCCCAGTGCCCGACGTCCCACCGCCCGTTGGTCTCGAACCGGCGGTTGACCAGGGCGTGCATCGCGCGCACGTGCACGGTCAGCTGCCAGCCCGCCCCGTCGCGGCGCAGCCCGCCGGGCGCGATGAGCGACCGCGCCCACTCCTCGGTCTCCCCGAGCCGGCGCATCGCCGTCGAGCCGGTGAGCCCGCCCGTGGCGACGAGCAGGTCGGCGGGGCCGCCGAAGCGGTAGCCGCCGATCAGCGACAGGGTGAGCAGGACGTCGTCCAGCGTGCGGCCCATCCGGCGCAGGGCGCGCCCGCCACGCTCGACGAGGTCGTGGTCGACCCAGGACGGGGTGTCCTCGACGACGGCGAAGAAGCGGGCGAGCGCGGGACCCTCCGGCGGGGACCCGGCGAGGGCCCGGGAGAACGCCGCCATCGTCACGCGCTCCGGGTCGGTGCGGGGCCTGCTCATCGCGGCGGCGAGGTCGGCGCCCACCTCGTCTCGGGTGAACATGCGCCGGCCGATGGTGTCGAGCAGGTCCTCGTCGGTCTCGCGGACCCGCGCGACCACGGCGAGCGGGCGCGCGATGCGCCGGCTGCGCTCGGGCGCCGCACGGAACCGTCCGGGATGGAGATCGACCTGCTCGCGTGCCACCATGCCGTCGATGCTGATACGAGTTCCTGCTCGCTTTCAACTCGCGCCGTGACGGGCCCGCGACGACGCCGGCAGCCGCGTCAGGAGCGCTCGCGGGCGACCGTCGAGCGGATCGTCGCCGCGGGGCGCGCGGTGCTGCTCGAGCGCGGGACCGAGGGCCTGACCACCAACCACGTCGCCGCCGCCGCGGGGATCAGCCCCGGCTCGCTCTACCAGTACTTCGGTGACAAGGAGTCGATCCTCGACGAGGTCGTCTCCCGCTACAGCGACGAGCTCGAGGAACGGGTGACGGGCGCGTTCGTCGAGACGGTGGCCGTGCGCGACCCCGCCGAGGCGGTCCGACGCATCGTGCTCGCCCTGGTCGACGCGCTGGCCGAGCACCCGGCGCTGCTGCGCGCGGTCGCGCAGCGGATGCCCCGGGCCGGCGACGACCGTCGCGCCGCGTTCGCCCGGCGCGTCGACGCGCTGCTGACCAGCACGCTCGTGGCGCGCTCCGGCGGCGCGACCCGCCACCCCGCCGGCACCGTGGCATGGCTGGTGGTGCGCACCGTCGAGAGCCTCGCCGTCGGCTACGTCCTCGAGGACCCGCCGCTCGGGCGGGAGGAGTTCGCCGACGAGGTGACCGCGCTCGTCCTCGGCTACCTCGCGCGCGCTCTGGACCCCGCGCCGTAGGGCTCCGAGCCGGGGGCGGCGCGGACCCCGGTGCGCGCGCGCAGGCTCAGCCCGACCCGTAGGGCCGCGCGCAGCGGCGCCCAGCGGGCCCCGCGGTAGCGGTCGGCGAGGAAGCGGTAGGCGCTGCGGTGGTGCTCGGCGAGCATCCGGGCGGCGGTGGCGGCGTCCCGGTCGGTCGCGTGCCCGCCGGTGTGCACCACCTCGGCGTCGGGGACGTAGACGTTGAGCCAGCCGGCGCGCCCGAGGCGGTCGCCGAGGTCGACGTCCTCGAAGTACATGAAGTACCGCGGGTCGAACCCGTCGACCGAGGCCCACGCCTCGCGGCGCAGCAGCAGGCACGAGCCCGAGAGCCAGCCGGCGGTGCGCTCGGCGGCCGCGCCCTCCTGACGGTAGGAGCGCGTCCACGGGTTCTCGGGCCAGACCGCGGCGAACAGGGCGTGGCCCACGCCGCGCCCGAGCGAGGGCACCAGGCGCGCCGACGGGTAGACCTCGCCGCCGGTGCGGATGAGCGGCCCCAGGCCCCCGGCCCGCGGCCAGCGGGCACCGGCGTCGACGAGGGTGTCGAGCGCGCCGTGCCCGAGCACGATGTCGGGGTTGGCGACCAGCACCCAGCCGACGTCGGCGGGCAGCCCGGCGACCGCGCGGTTCGCGGCGGCGCCGTAGCCCACGTTCTCGCCGATCACCAGCAGCTCGACGCGGTCGTCGGCGGACGCCGCGGCCTCGGGCGTGCCGTCGACCGACCCGTTGTCGGCGAGGACGACCCGGTAGGGCCGCGCGGTCGCCTTCTCCAGCGAGCCCAGGAACTCGCCCAGCGCCTCGCCCGGCGAGTAGGTCACGCAGACGACGGCGAGCCCGTCGCCGTACCGGTCGTCGGAAGGGCTGCTCACGGCCCGCATTGTCGCCGGTCAGTCGTCGTACTCGTCGACCAGCCCGCGGTACTGCGTCTCGAGCACGGCCAGCGCGTCGGGATCCCCGCGCCGGGCGGCCTCCTCGATGTAGGACTGGGCCTCGTCGCGGCGTCCGTGGTCGAGCAGGAACCGCCCGAGGTGGAACGGCGCGCCGGGCTCGTCGACCTCGTGGGCGCGCCGCAGCTGCTCCTCGGCGCCGGCGAGGTCGTCCTGGCGGTCCCGGAGGAACCAGCCGTAGTAGATGTGCGCGCACGGCCCGTCGCCCTCGGCGGCGCGACGGTAGAGATCGCCGGCCTCCCGGACGCGCCCGGCGGCGAGCCGGCAGTCCGCGAGCGCGAGCAGCGTGGCCGGCCGGTCGGCGTCGAGCAGCTCCTCGGCGAGCTCGGTGGCGGTGCGCGGGTCGTCGAGCTCCTCGAGGTGGAGCGCGACGAGGTTGAGCGCGGCGAGCTCGTCGCCGAGGCGCACGGCGCGGTCGAGGACGTAGAGCGCCTCCTGGGTGCGCCCGCGCCCGCGCAGGAAGACGCCGTAGTCGTTGGTCGCGGCCGGGTCGCCCGCGTCGAGCCCGACGAGGAACGCCGACTCGGCGGCCTCGTGGTCGCCGATGGCGGCGAGGGTCTCGCCGAGCAGGCCGGCGAGATCGGTCTCGCCACGGCTCATCACGGCCGGGACGAGGACGTCGGCGGCCTCCCGGCGGTCGCCGCGGTCGAGGTAGGCGTGGGCGAGCAGCCCGGGCGCGGAGGGCTCCCGGCTGGCGACCGCGCGGCGCAGCAGCGCGATGCGCTCCTCCAGGCCGTCCCCGGAGTGCGCGTCCGGCCCGGCCGCGAGCGCCCGGGCCCGGTCGCAGAGGGGTTCGGCCGTCCCCGACGCGGCCTGCTCCGTCATCCGATCAGTGTGCGGGACACACCGGTCTACAGGCGAGGGCCGCTCGAGCCGTCCTCGACCGACGGGAGCGTCAGCGGCCAGTAGCGCCAGGAGTCGGGGGACGCCGCGGCCCTGTTGTCCCTGGCATCCCGGGCTTCGGCGCGTGCGGTGCGGCGGTGCTCGGCCTGCCACCGCTCGTCGCGGGCCACCCGGGCCCGCAACCGATGCCGTTCACGCCCGGCGTCGATCACCAACCACACGGCGACGAGACCGAGCAGCGCGAGGAGCACCGTCTCCACAGCCATGACCGCTCAACGCACGAACCGGCCCTGAGGACACGGGAATGACACCGATGGGATTACGAACGTAGTCCGTTCAGTCCAACAGGAGGTCCGGATGGCGGGTGACCGCGGTGTGCAGGGCATCCCGCCAGGGTGGTAGCGGCGCCAGCCCGGCGGCGCGCCAGGACGCGTCGGAGAGCACCGACCACGCCGGGCGGGGAGCGGGGCGCGGGAACGACGCCGTGTCGCACGGGCGGACGCGGCCGGGGTCGGCACCGAGCTCGCTGAACACCGCCCGCGCGAGGCCGCACCACGTCGTCTCCCCGCCGCCCGCGGCGTGCCGGGTGCCCGCGGGCGCCGACGAGCGGGCGAGGGCGAGCAGGCCGTCGGCGAGGTCCGCCGACCAGGTCGGCGACCCGTGCTGGTCGTCGACCACGTCGAGGGTGTCGCGCTCGCGGGCGAGCCGGGCCATGGTGCGCACGAAGTTCGCCCCGGTGGCGCCGTAGACCCACGCGGTGCGCACGATGTGGTGCGCCCCGGGCAGCGCCGCGCGCACCCGCTCCTCGCCCGCGAGCTTGCTGCGGGCGTAGACCCCTTCCGGGCCGGTCGGGTCGTCGGGCTCGAGCGGACGGCGGGCACCGTCGGGCAGCGGCCCGAGGACGTAGTCGGTGGAGACGTGGACCATCGTCGCGCCGACCTCGGCGCAGGCCGCCGCGAGCAGCCCGGGCGCCTCGGCGTTCGCCGCCCACGCCGCCGCCGCGGCCGCGGGATCGGTCTCGGCGAGGTCGACGGCCGTGAACGCGGCCGCGTTGAGCAGCACCGCGGTGTCGCCGGCGCCGTCGCCGGGCGCCGCGGCCCACGCGTGCACCGCGTCGCGGACCGCCGCGGGGTCGGTGACGTCGGTGTCGGCCCGGGTCAGCGCGACCACGGAGTCGCCCGGCGGGGCATCGGGGGCGGTGAGCCGGGCGACCAGGTCCGTCCCCAGCGCACCCCCGGCTCCGGTCACCATCCACCGCACGGCACCCCACCCCCCGTCGATCACGCGGAGCGCAGTCTCGCACCGCCATCGGGTGAGCACGCACCGCGGTGGGCGCGCCGGGGACCCGCGGCTCCCGGAAGAAGCCCTGCTCGGGACCGAAGCTGATCACCAACGGTCGCCGGCGACGCGCCGACGGGCCGACGGACGGGTGACGGGCCCCGCCGGGCACCGGGGGCGTCTAATCTGCGATCAACCACGGTCCCCGGACCGGCTCGTCGGCATACCCGGAGCACGGCGCGACGCGGCGCCCGTGCACCGGGGCACGTCCCCCCGGACGACGACGACCGGAGGCCCGGGACCGGACCGAGCAACGCCCCGCGGGGCCGAGGAGCGGCGGAGGGAGGCGGGACCCGTGGACCGTGACGACCCCGGCCGCGACCGCGCCCGGCGCTTCGGCCCGTCCGCCACCGCCGGGGCCGCCGCCGGACCGGCGCGCCGCAGCCCGGGTCGCGCCGGGGGACCCCCGCTCGACGACCCCGACGCCGACCCGGGCGTGCCGTCCGCGGACGAGAGCGTCACCGAACCGGACCGTCGCCCGGCCTCGGCCCGGCTGCGCCGCCGCGACCTCGCCGAGCTGTCCGCCGCCCCGGCGGGCACCCGGCCCCGGGGGAAGAGTCCGGGCCCGCCGCCCGACCGACCCGACCGACCGGAGCGCGCCGAGGGACCGGAGCGCGCCGAGCGGCCCGACAAGCCCGGCCGGCCGGACAAGCCCGGTCGACCGGACCGTCCCGGCCGGCCCCGGCGCCCGGCGCCGCCCCCGGACGACCCGCGCGATCCGCGCGACCGCCGCGATCCCCGGGATGCCCGTGAGCCCCGCGACGAGCGGACGCTGCGGGAGCCGGGGGCACGACCCCGGAAGGGGTCCTCCGAGAAGGCGCGCCCGGACCGGGAGCGCGAGCGGGACCGCGAGCGGGGTCGCCCCGGGCCGCCACCGCCCCGACCGCCCGGACGGCCCCGGCCCGAGCGGGAGGTCCCCGACGACGGGCGCCCGCCGCGCTCGGTGCGGCGCACGCTGCGCCTCGCGGTCGCCGTCCTGTCGGTGCTGATCTTCGCGCTGTCCGGGACCGCGTGGGCGGCCCTGTCCGGGAGCCTCGGTTCGGGGTCGAGCGCGCTCGGCGGCGAGGCCGTGGGCGACGCCGCCGACGGCGCGACGGACATCCTGCTCGTCGGGGTCGACAGCCGTACCGACGCCCAGGGCCAGCCGCTGCCCCCCGAGGTGCTGCGCGAGATCGGGGCGGGCGCCGCCGACGGTGTGATCAACACCGACACGATGATCCTGGTGCGGGTCCCCAACGACGGCAGCCGCGCGGTCGCGTTCTCGATCCCCCGCGACAGCTACGTGACGATCCCGGGCGCCGGGCGCCGCGACAAGATCAACTCGGCGTACCCGGGCGCGAAGGCCGAGGAGGCGAACCGGCTCGTCCAGTCCGGCGACACCGACCCGCGCGACGTCGACGTCCGCTCCTCCGAGGCCGGGCGCCAGGAGCTCGTGCGCGCCGTCGCCGAGCTCACCGGGCTGACCGTCGACCACTACGCCGAGGTCAACCTCATGGGCTTCTACACGCTCACGAACGCCGTCGGCGGCGTGGACGTGTGCCTCAAGAACCCGGTCGACGACGACCTCTCGGGCGCCCACTTCCCCGCCGGGCCACGCACCGTGTCGGGCCACGACGCGCTCGCCTTCGTCCGCCAGCGCCACGGGTTGCCCAACGGCGACCTCGACCGCATCCGCCGCCAGCAGGCGTTCCTCGCGTCGATGTCGCGCAAGATCCTCTCCTCGGGCACGCTCGCCGACCCGATCACGCTCACCCGGCTGCTCGACGCCGTGAAGCAGTCGGTGGTGCTCGACAACAACTGGGACCTGCTGCGCTTCGGACAGCAGATGCAGGACGTCAGCGCCGGCGCCGTCGCGTTCCTCACCATCCCGACGAACGGCACGCGCAACGTCGACGGCCGGGGCGAGGTGCTCGACGTCGACCCGCGCGCCGTGGAGCGCTTCGTCAGCGACGCCATCGGCCCCGAGGAGGCGTCCGGCGAGGACGACGGTCCCGCGCCCGGGACGATCCCGGTCGACGTGCTCAACGCCTCGGGCACCGAGGGCGCGGCCGCGCGCGTCGTCGCCGTGCTCTCGGCGCAGGGCTACTCGCACACGACGGCCGACAACTCGCCGACCTCGACGCCGCGCTCCGAGGTGCTCTTCGGGCCCGCGGGCGACGCCGCCGGCGCGCGTGTCGCGCGCAGCCTCGGGGACCTGCCCGCGCGGTTCGACCCGTCGGTGCCCCCGAACTCCGTGCGCGTCGTGCTCGCCCAGGACTACCGCGGCCCGGGTGCGGCGCCCCCCACGACCTCGCCGCTCGGGGCCACTGGCGCCAACGGCTCGGGCTCGGGCTCGGACGGCGAGCTCGGCGGCGACGGCGCCACCAGCGCCCCGGTGCCGCCGCCCCAGCCGGCGATCACCGCCGAGGGCGTGCCCTGCATCGATTGAGTTGTCGCGCCGAGGAGATGCGGCGGTCAGCGCTCCTCCGTCGCGCTACCGACCGACCTCCGGCGCGGTGTGCGGACCAGCGATAGCGTCGAAGCCGATGACCGTCTCCGACGCCCTGCTCTCCTCGCTGCTCGCCGCCGACCCGGCGCGGCCGCTGATCACCTTCTACGACGACGCGACCGGCGAGCGCATCGAGCTCTCGGGCGCGACGTTCGCGAACTGGGTCGCGAAGACCGCGAACCTCCTGCGCGACGAGTGCGACGTCGAGCCCGGCGCCCCGGTGGCCGTGCTGCTGCCCGCGCACTGGCAGACGGCGGCGGCGCTCTGCGCGGTGTGGTCGTGCGGCGCGGAGGTGGTCGCGGAGCCGGCGGGCGCCGAGGTCGCCCTCGCCGACGCCGAGCACCTCGAGGCGGCGGGCGCCGCCGGGCTGGTGGTCGGCTTCTCGCTCGACGCCTTCGGCCAGGGCCTCGGCGATGCGCTGCCCGGCGGTGCCGTCGACTACGCGACCGAGGTCCGGGTGCACGGCGACCACTTCGACCCGCTGGCCCCCGTCCCCGACGACACCCCGGCCCTCGCGGGCGCCGACGTCACGTCCGTCGTCGCGACGGCGCGGGCGCGGGCCGCGGAGCTGGGCCTGTCGACGGACGACCGGGTGCTCGCCACCGGCGCGTGGCCGGTCGCGACCTCCGGCGGGCTCGTCGACGGCTTCCTCGCGGTGCTCGCGGCGGGCGCCTCGCTCGTCCAGGTGCGCCACCCCGCCGGGGACCAGACCCACCGGGCGGGCACCGAGAAGGTCACGCGGACCCTCGCCTGAGCCCGCGGAGCGGCGCTCACCCGGACGCCGACCTCCACACAGAACAAACGGCGCTCTCGCTGCTGCGGAAGCAGCGAGAGCGCCGTTCGTTTTTCGTGAGCGGAGCGGGACCCCGGCCGAGCCGGCACCGGGACCCCGGTCAGGGCGTGCTCAGGCCTGCGGCTGCTGCGGGTAGCCCTGCTGCGGCTGCTGCGGGTAGCCCTGCTGGGGGTAGCCCTGCTGCGGGTAGCCCTGCTGCGGCTGCTGCGGGTAGCCGCCCTGCTGCGGGTAGCCGCCCTGGGGGCCGGCCATCGCGTCCATCTTCGGGTCCGGGCCGTACTGGTTCGGGCCGCGCGTGCCCTCGAGGCAGTAGAAGACCAGCAGCACGATGCCGCCGACGATCGGGACGAGGCCGATCAGCAGCCACCAGCCGGTGCGGTCGGTGTCGTGCAGGCGGCGGACGGCGACCGCGAGGGACGGGATGAGCACACCCAGCGAGTAGAGACCGCTGAGGAGGCCGCCACCGAACGAGAAGCCCGTTCCCGTCGAGGTGAAGCTGGCCGTGCCGATCAGCACGTCGATCAGGGCGAGCACGATGTACGCGATCGCGTTGAACAGGACGAACATCCAGAACTCGGTGCGACGAGCACGCCCGCTGAAGTCGGCGTACTGCTTGAGCACCTTCAGGTACCACTGCATGGGGGACCTCTCACGGAGCGTGTGGAGGGACCGAGATCTTCACGGTCCCTTTCGCCCGAGTAGGCTAGCTCCGCACACGCTCCGTGAGTAGTACCCCGAACGGGTTACTTCTTGAGCAGGCTCCGCGCCATGACCATGCGCTGGATCTGGTTGGTGCCCTCGTAGATCTGCGTGATCTTGGCGTCGCGCATCATCCGCTCGACCGGGAAGTCGACGGTGTAGCCGGCGCCGCCGAAGAGCTGGACCGCGTCGGTGGTGACCGACATGGCCGTGTCAGAGGCGAAGCACTTCGAGGCCGACGCGATCAGGCCCATCTTCTCGCCGCGCTCGGCGCGGGCCGCGGCCGCGTAGACGAGGTGGCGGGCGGCCTCGGTGTTCATCGCCATGTCGGCGAGCATGAACTGGACGCCCTGGAAGTCGGCGACCGCCTTGCCGAACTGGTGGCGCTCGCGGACGTAGTCGACCGCCGCGTCGAGAGCGCCCTGCGCGATGCCGACCGCCTGCGCCCCGATGGTCGGGCGGGTGTGGTCGAGCGTCGCGAACGCCGTCTTCAGGCCGGTGCCCGGCTCGCCGATGATGCGGTCGCCGGGGATGCGGCAGTTCTCGAAGTAGATCTCGGTGGTGGGCGAGCCCTTGATACCGAGCTTGTGCTCCTTCGGCCCGACCGAGAACCCGGGGTCGTCCTTGTGCACCACGAACGCCGAGATGCCGTTGGCGCCCTTGTCCGGGTCGGTCTTCGCCATGACCGTGTACCAGTCGGAGACGCCGCCGTTGGTGATCCAGCACTTGGTGCCGTTGAGCACCCAGTCGTCGCCGTCCTGCACCGCGCGGGTGCGCATCGAGACGGTGTCCGAGCCCGCCTCCCGCTCCGAGAGCGCGTAGCTGATCATCGACTCGCCGGAGGCGATGGTCGGCAGGACCTGCTGCTTCAGCTCCTCGGAGGCCGACAGGATGATCGGCATCGAGCCGAGCTTGTTCACCGCCGGGACGAGCGAGGCCGACGCGTCGACGCGGGCGACCTCCTCGATGACCATGCAGGCCACGATCGAGTCGGCGCCCTCACCCCCGTACTGCTCGGGGATGTGGATCGCGTGGAACCCGTTCTGGACGAGGGCCTTGCGCGCCTCCTCCGGGAAGCGCGGCGTCGCGTCGACCTCCGCGGCGTAGGGCGCGATCTCCTTCTCGGCGAGGGCCCGGATCGACTCCCGCAGCGCGTCGCGCTCCTCACCGAGGCTGTACAGGTCGAAGTCCGGGTCCACGGCGTCCCTCCACACACGATTGCGTTCCGGGGTCACGATACTCGGACGTCCGACCATTGTGGGAGGTCGCGACCACCCGACCGGTGTGGTCCCGGCTACGCCCGGTCGGTGGTCGCGGCCGCGCGTCACCGTCCCGGCGCCGCCCCGGTCACCCGCTCGGGCTCGCGGCGGGCGAACGCCGGGGCGTGCTCGGGCCGCAGGCCGACGCCGATGAGGTAGGCGGGGATGATCGTCGCGGGCGGGAAGGCGGCCATGAGACGACGGATCGGCGCCGGCGGGCCGCCCATCCGCCCGCGCAGCACCGGCTCGACGATCCCCCGGTGCATGACGCGCTGCAGCGTCTGGACGGCGATCGTCGGGAGCAACCGGCGGCGCCGCACGCGGTCGAGGTCCGACCCGGTGACCCGGCCCTCCCGGAGGGGCGCGGCCAGCAGCGTCGCGGCGGCGACGGCGTCCTGCACCGCCAGGTTGATGCCGACCCCGCCGATCGGCGACATCGCGTGCGCGGCGTCGCCGAGGCAGAGCAGGCCCTCGACGTGCCAGCGGCGCAGCCGGTCGAGCCGGACGTCGAGGTGCTTGACGTCGTCCATGCTCGCGAGCGTGTCGACGCGGTCGGCGAGATCGGGGGCGAGCGCGGCGACGTCCGCGCGGAACGCCTCGATGCCGCGGGCCCGGAGCTCGGCGTCGGACCCCTTGGGCGCCATGTAGGCCATCTGGAACCAGCCCTCCCGAGGGATGACGACCGCGAAGCGCCCGGCCTGCATCCGCGGGGAGAGCGCCTCGGCACGCTCGTCGTCGCGGCGCGGCAGCCGGAACCACCAGGCGTCCATCGGGCACGGGAAGTCGACGACGTCGAGGCCGGCCTGCGCCCGGGCGGTCGAGCCGCGCCCGTCGCACGCGACCGTCAGGTCGGCGGCGATCTCGCCGGTGTCGCCGTCCGCGGTGCGGTAGGCCACCCCGGTGACCGCGCCCCCGGCGTCGTGGCGCAGATCCGTGACCTCGGTGTCCATCCGCAGCGTGAACGTCGGCTCCTGCGCGGCGGCGTCGGCGAGCAGGTCGAGCAGGTCCCACTGCGGCACCATCGCGATGTACGGGTGGTCGACGCGGCCGGCGAGGCGGCGCAGATCGCCGACGACGAGCAGCTCGCCGTCCTCGCCGACCGGGAAGCCCACCCGGTCGAGCCTGCTCTGGGGCAGGGCGTCGAACCGCTCCCCCAGCCCGAGCTCGGTGAGCAGGTCGAGCGTCGTGGGGTGCACGGTGTCGCCCCGGAAGTCGCGCAGGAAGTCCGCGTGCTTCTCGAGCACCGTCACCTCGACGCCGCCCCGCGCGAGCAGGAGCCCCAGCACCATCCCGGCCGGGCCGCCCCCGACCACGCAGCAGGTCGTGCGCTCCATCGTCCCCACCTCCGCTGTTTTTCACCGCTTGTTGAATCCGAGTGTGGACCCGCCGCCCGAGAAATTCAACAGTCGATGAAAACGAGTAGGGTCGGGCGGGTGGCCAGCAGCGAGACGGCGGGGCGGCGCGGGCGGCGGCCGGGCGAGTCCGGGACGCGGTCGGCGATCCTGGAGGCGGCGCGCGTCCGCTTCGCGTCCGAGGGCTTCCGGTCGGCGACGGTGCGCGCGATCGCCGGCGACGCGGGTGTCGACCCCGCCCTCGTCATGCACTACTTCGGCACGAAGCAGGGCCTGTTCGTCGCCGCGATGGAGTTCCCGCTCGACCCGGCGCAGGTCGTGCCGCGGCTCGTCGCGCCGGGGATCGACGGGCTCGGCGAGCGGCTGGTGCGGTTCCTGCTGACGATCATCGACGAACTGGGTGACGCCAACCCGATGCTCGGGCTCGTGCGCTCGGCCGTCGCGCACCTGGACGCGGCCCGGATGATGCGCGAGTTCCTCGGCGAGGCGATCCTCGACCGGGTGGCGGCCGCGATCGACGCCGACCGCCCCCGCCTGCGCGCCGACCTCTGCGCGTCCCAGATCGTCGGGGTCCTCATGGCCCGCCAGATCCTCGAGCTGCCCGAACTGGCCGCCGCCGACCGGGAGACCCTGGTCGGCGTCTACGGCGCGACGATCCAGCGCTACCTCACGGGGCCGCTGGACTCCTCGTGAGCGCGCGCGGCCAGGGCCTCGTCCTTCGCGGCGACGGTCTCGGCGAGCCCGGTCTGGAAGCGCTCCATCGCGCGGGCGAGGGCCGGGTCGGACGCGCCGAGGATTCGCACCGCGAGCAGGCCCGCGTTGCGCGCCCCGCCGATCGACACCGTCGCCACCGGCACGCCGGCGGGCATCTGCACGATCGAGAGCAGCGAGTCCATGCCGTCGAGGTGCGCGAGCGGCACCGGCACGCCGATCACCGGCAGCGTCGTCGCCGACGCGACCATGCCGGGCAGGTGCGCCGCCCCGCCCGCCCCGGCGATCACGACCCGCACCCCGCGGCCGGCCGCCGCGGAGGCCCAGTCGAGCATGACCCGCGGCGTGCGGTGCGCGGAGAGCACGCGCGCCTCCCAGGAGACGCCGAACTCGTCGAGCGCGGCCGCCGCGGCCTGCATCGTCGGCCAGTCGGAGTCGCTGCCCATGACGAGGCCGACGGCGGGGGTGCTGTCCGGCGTGTCCTCCGGGACGGTGTTCTCCGGGAGAGTCCCAGGGGCGCTCATGAGGCGTGAGGGTCCCATCCGTCGCTCCACACGCCGGTCGCGAGGTGGTCCGCGGCGAGCCGGGCGCGGGTGCGCACGTCGTCGAGGTCGTCGCCCCGCACGGTGACGTGGCCGATCTTGCGGCCGGGACGCTCGCCCTTGCCGTAGAGGTGCACCCGGGCGTCGGGGAAGCGCGCGTAGGTGTGGTGCAGGCGCTCGTCGAGCCGCGTCGCCGGGACGGGGTCGCCGCCGAGGACGTTGGCCATCACCGTCACCGGCGCCGTGGTCGTGGTCGCACCCAGCGGGTAGTCGAGCACGGCGCGCAGGTGCTGCTCGAACTGCGAGGTCACCGCGCCCTCGATCGTCCAGTGCGCCGAGTTGTGGGGCCGCATGGCGAGCTCGTTGACCACGAGCCCGCGGTCGGTCTCGAACAGCTCCACCGCGAGCAGGCCGACGACGCCCAGCGCCGCGGCGATGCGCAGGGCGAGCTCGCCGGCCTCCTCGGCACGCTCGGCGTCGAGGCCGGGCGCGGGGGCGAGGACCTCGGTGCAGATGCCCTGCTCCTGCACCGTCTCGACCACCGGCCACACCGCCGCCTGCCCGAACGGCGAGCGGGCGAGCACCGCGGCGAGCTCGCGGCGCAGCGCCACCTTCTGCTCGACCATGAGCGGGGTCCCGGCGCCCAGCAGCTCGGTGACGACGCTCTTCGCCTCGTCGGCGTCGTCCAGCACCCACACCCCGCGGCCGTCGTAGCCGCCGCGCACCGCCTTGAGCACCACCGGCCAGCCGTGCTCGCCCGCGAAGGCGGTGACGTCGTCGACGCTCTCCACCGCGGCGAACGGCGGCACGGGCTCGCCGAGCTCGGCGAGCCGCGTGCGCATGACGAGCTTGTCCTGGGCGTGGAGCAGGGCGTCCGGGCCGGGGTGCACGGTGTGGCCCTCGGCGACCAGGGCGCGCAGGTGCTCGCCGGGCACGTGCTCGTGGTCGAACGTGACGGCCTCGGCGCCGGCGGCCGCGCGGCGCAGGGCATCGAGGTCGCGGTGGTCGCCCTCGACGACATCCGGCGCGACGAGCGCCGCGGGCTCGCCGGGGCCCGTCGCGAGCACGCGCAGCGACTGCCCGAGCGCGATCGCGGCCTGGTGGGTCATCCGCGCCAGCTGGCCGCCGCCGATCATCGTCACCACGGGTAGCCCGGTGCGCTCGTCCACGGTGGAGAGACGGTACGCGCTGGTCAGGTGTGATCCGGGTCCGACTCGGCGTCCGCGCCGGAGTCGGCGTCGGGGGCTTCGTCGGAGCCCGGCCCGGGGTCGGCGTCGGGGGCTTCGTCGGGGTCGGCGTCGGGGTCCGCGTCGCGCAGCCGTTCGAGCAGGGCACAGGCCTCGTCGTGGGTCGCGGGCAGGCGCACGATCCGCGCCGACGGGGCCCCGGCGACGCCCTCGGCCGCGGCGAGTCGGCGGGCGAGCAGCCGGCGCAGCACCGCGGCGCGCTCGACGAGGCCCTCGCGCGGCGCGAGCACGACGACCGTGCCGCGCCCGACGACCGCGATCGACTCGCCGGCGTCGAACACCACGCCCGCCGCCTCGCCGGCGATCGAGAGGGGCGCGACGCGGCGCCAGTCGCCGACCTCGAGCGCGAGCACCACCAGGGCGTGCCCGTCCCCGGCCGTCCGGCCGTGGGCACGCGCGGCACGGTAGATCTCCGCGAGGCGGGTGCGCAGGTAGCGGACGCTGGCGAGCCCCGAGAGCGGGTCGACCGCGGCGGTCTCGTTGAGGTCCCCGCAGGCGACGTCCGTCCACGCCAGCGACACCGCGCGCAGCAGCCGCACCCCGTCGGGGCCGCGGCCCACGGGGCTCGCCGAGGCCGTGTCGGTGGCCTGCGCGCCGTCCGTCGCGGTGGCACCGGAGACGGCGGTGTTGAGGGCGGCCAGGTCGGTGAGCGTCTCGGCGAGCCCGACGCCGGCGCCCGCCCGGGCGCCCGCCCACCGGGCGAGCGCGGACTCGACGGCACGCTCGCGGGCGCCGTGGCCGTCGTGGCGGGCGGTGACGACGGTGCAGACCGCGTCGACCGCGGGGTCCGGCCACTCGGCCACCGCCGCCCAGCCCAGGGCGCGGCTGCAGGCGAACCAGCGTTCCCGCAGGGCCGCGGCGCGGGCCGGGCGGGGCGTCGCGCCGTCGGGGACGGCCGTGCCGACGTCCATCGGCGCCCCGGCGTCGGCGGTGGCCGTGCCCGACCCCTCGTTGCTGCTGACGTCCATGCCCCGGCCGACCTCCGGCGTGCTCGTGCGAACTGGTCCCGGCCGCAGAGACGCGCGGGGACATCGCCCATGACGGTGACGGTCACCGGTTCGGCCGTACGGGCGCAGACACACTCGACCGGTCGGGTGAGGGGGGTGGTCGGGTGACGGTGGACGACAGCGGGCGTCCCGACGATCCCGACGGCTCGTCCGACGGGGACCCCCGCAGCGACGCCGAGCTCATCGCGCGGCTCCGGGGCCGGGGCGCCGACCGCGACTCGACCTCGGCGTTCGCCACCCTCTACACCCGCCACGAGCAGTCGGCCCGGGCGCTCGCGCGCCAGCTCGCGCGCTCGCCGGCCGACGCCGACGACCTCGTCGCGGGCGCCTTCACGCGCCTGCTCGAGGTGCTGCGCGCCGGGCGCGGGCCCACCGAGGCGTTCCGCGCGTACCTGCTGACCTCGGTGCGGCACCTCGCCTACGACCGCAGCCGCGCCGAGCGCCGGCTCGACCTCACCGACGACGTCACCGCGGTGCACGCCGCCGACCCCGACGACACGATCGTCCCGTTCACCGACCCCGCCCTCGCCGGTCTCGAACGGACCCTGGCCGCACGGGCGTTCGCGACACTGCCGGAGCGCTGGCAGGCGGTGCTGTGGCACCTCGAGGTCGAGGGCGACACGCCCGCCGACATCGCGCCGCTGTTCGGGCTGTCCGCCAACGCCGTCTCCGCGCTCGGCTACCGCGCCCGGGAAGGGCTGCGCCAGGCCTATCTCCAGGAGCACCTGGCCTCGTCCTCCGGTCACTGGGACCGGCGCCACCGCGACACCGGCGAGAAGCTCGGCGCCTACACCCGCGGCGGCCTCGCCCGCCGCGAGGCCGAGCGCGTCGAGACCCACCTCGCCGAGTGCGCCGAGTGCCGGGCGCTGGCCGAGGAGCTGCGCGACGTCAACTCGGGGATGCTGCGCGCCGTCGTGGCGCCGCTCGTGCTCGGCGCGGGCATCGTCGGCTACCTCGCGTCCCGGGGCACGACCGGCCCGCTCGCGTTCGACGCCGACAGCAGCCAGCTCGCCGTCGCCGGCGGCGGCGCGCTCGGTGTGCTCGGCGCGCTGAGCGGGATCTCCGGTCTCGGCGGGGTGAGCGCGCGCCCGGCGGCCTCGACCCGCGCGACCCGCCGGCGCGCCGCGGGCGTGCTGGGCCTGGCGGGCGCGGTCGGCGTCGCCGCCTTCGTCGTCGGCGACCACGCCGAACCCCCGCCGCCGCCCCCGCGCGCCGCCCCGGTGCTGCCCCTGGTCCCGGGCCCCTCGCCGACGCCACCCGTCCCGGACCCCGCACCCGACGCCGCCCTGGCCCTGCCGGGTCTTCTCGACGGGACCGAGGGGGCGGGCGCGCGGGACCGTGATCCGGGCGATCGGGCGAGCCGCGGCGCCGGGGACGACACCCGCGGTGTGTCAGCGGTGCGTCCCCGCTGGCGTTCAGCGTCAGGATCGCCACACGCTCGCTCGCGCGACACGCCGAGAGGGGTCGGCGACGGGACGGGCGACCGTACGACCCCCGCGGCCGGAGCGAGGGACGGGACCGCCCCCGGGTCGACCGCCGGATCCGTGCCCGTCGCGGCCATGCGAGCTGCCTCCGCGGACGCCGGGCCCGCCCGGCCGGCGGTCGCGCTCCTCGCGCCCGCGGACGCCCCCGGGACCGGCGACTGCGTCGTCACCACGCGCCTGCCGGCGCTCGGCGCGGCGGGTGTCGTGTGCCCGATCGACGCCTCGGGGCGGTAGCGGTCTGCCAGACTCGCGACGATGACCGACGACCGGCCGCGGGCCCCGGGGCTGCCCCCGGTGCTGCGCCGCCACGTCGCCGGGCTCACCGAGCGCTACGGCGAGTTCGTCAAGTTCGCGATCGTCGGCGCGATCACCTTCGTCGTGGACACGGCCGTGTTCGTCACGGCGAAGTCGACGGTGCTGGAGCCCAAGCCTGTCACCGCGAAGGTGGTCGCCGTGCTGGTCGCGACGATCGTCGGCTACGTGCTCAACCGCGAGTGGTCGTTCCGGCTGCGCGGCGGGCGGGGCCGTCCGCACGAGGCCCTGCTGTACTTCGTGGTGTCGGCCATCGCGCTCGGGATCAACGCGGCGCCGCTCGGGATCTCCCGCTACGTGCTCGACCTCGCCACGCCGGCGGTCTCGACCCTCACCGAGCACGTCGCGGACCTCGTCAGCGCCCAGGTCATCGGGACCCTCCTCGCGATGGTGTTCCGCTGGTGGGCGTTCCGGCGCTGGGTCTTCCCGGACGAGGTCGGCCCGCTGCGCTGATCGTCCCGACGCCCCGGGCCAGCACGACCACGGTCGCGAGCATCACGATGACCGCCACGGCCGTGAGCCCGAGCGCGGGCCCCACCGCGGCCAGCGACTCCCCCAGCACCGCCACGCCGAGCACCGCCGCCACCACCGGCTCGCCCGCCGCCACCACCGGCAGCGACGCCGGCAGCGGGCCCGCGCGGTAGGCCAGCTGCTGCGCGGCGGTGCCCGCGAGGAGCACGACCGCGGCCGTCCACGTCTCCCACGCGCCGAGCAGGGCGGGGATTCCCGCGGGCGCGAGCGCGACCACGGTCGTCGTCAGCGCCGCCCCGAGCCCGTAGGCCAGCGCGGCCGGGACCCCGAGCAGGACGGCGCGGCCCGCGCCCGCGCCCCGGCGCCGCACGGCGAGCGCGGCCCCGGCCGACAGCGCCGCGACCCCGACGAGGAACGGCAGCCACGACGTGACCGGCACCCGGGCGAGACCCCGCTCCGGGCGGCCCAGCACGACGAACACCGCGAGGGCGACGGCGAGCACCCCGCCCGCCACGACCTCGCCCCGCCGCGGCGCCCGGCCCGCCGCCCGCGCCCCGCCCACCAGCGCGACCAGCACCGACGCCGCCGCGATCGGCTGGACGAGCAGCAACGGCCCGACCGCGCGGGCGGCGAGCAGGAACCCGAACCCCGCGGTGTCCGCGGCGGCCCCGGCGAGCCAGCGGCGCCGGCGCAGCAGCGCGGCGAAGAACCCCGCGCCCCGGTCGCGCACCGTCGACGCCGCGGTCTGCTGCAGCACCGCGGACGCGCCGACGAGGAGCGCGGCGACGAGGGCGAGGAGGGTGGCGAGGACGGTGGTCACGACACCGTGATCCGCAGCTCGGCGTAGGACGGGACGAGCACCCGGCGGGCGGCCCGGCGGCCGGTGACCCGCCACGGCCGGCCCGTCGCGAGCAGCGCGTGCAGCAGCCCGGCGAGCTCCGCCTTCGCGAGCGCCGCCCCGAGGCACTGGTGGCGTCCGGCCCCGAACCACAGCTGGCGGGTCGCCGGGTCGTAGGGGCGGTCGACGTCGAAGCCGCCGGCGGCGTTGTCGATCGCGTGGGTCAGGACGAGCACGCGGTCGCCGGCCCGCAGGCGGGCGTCGCCGAGGGTGGTGTCCGCCGTGACGTGCCGGCCCACCACCGGCGCGGGGGTGCTGACGCGCAGGCCCTCGCGCACGGCGTCGGGCACGCGGCCGGGCTCGGCGAGCAGGCGCGGCGCGGTGCCGGTGTCGGCGACGAGGGCGACGGTGCGGGCCATCGCGCTCGCCGCCGTCCCGGTCCCGGCGACGGCCATGAGCACGGCGAGCCCCTCGGTCTCCCGCAGGCCCAGGCCGAGCTCCCGGCACCGGCCGAGCAGGCGGTCGGGCCCGGCGTGCGCCCACTCGTCGGCCACGCCCGCGGTGAGCCGGCCGACGAGGTCGCGCGCGGTCGCCACGGTCGCGGGGTCGAGCACCGTGGACGCCCCGGTCCCGAGGGCCAGGGCCGCGAGGCTCTCGGCGGTCGCGAAGCGCTCCCGGGCGGTCTCGTCGTCGGCCAGGGGCAGTCCGAGGAGGTCGGCGACGACCCGGCCGACGAGCACCCGGGCGAGGTCGGCGACGTCGAGCTCGGCACCCGTGCCCAGCTCCCGCGTGGTGACCGCGAGGCGGTCGGCCAGGACCCGGTCGACGTGCTCGCGGGCCGAGGCCTCGGTGAACACGTCACGCACCCGGGCCCGCAGGGCCGCGTGGCCGCGGCCGTCGAAGAGCTCGGTGACCCAGTCCCCGAGGACCTGCGCCCACAGGTGCCCGACGCTGCCCTCCCCGACGACGCTCGTATGGGCGTGGTCGGTGAGCAGCCGGCGCGCGAGCACCGGGTCGGCGACGAGCCACCCGACCGTCGGGACGCGGCGCACGGGACCGGTCCACCGCCCGGCCCGCAGTAACGCCCACAGCGCCGGGCGCGACGCGAACAGCACGCGTGATTCGTGACGCTGTGCGGTCGTCGTCATGTCAGTATTTCTCCCCTACCGGGGTGGGCAGGGGAAGGGTGAGATCACTGCGCATGAACACCCTCCTCGCCGGGACCGCCGTGCACCTGCCCGGTGAGCTGCTGACGTCCGCCGAGACCGAGGCCCGGATCGCCGCCGCGAGCGACGCGTTCGTCCCGCGGCCGGGCATGATCGAACGTGTCACCGGCATCACGCAGCGTCACATCATGCCCGACGACGGCCAGGCCTCGGATCTCGCGCTCGCCGCGGCGCGCAAGCTCCTCGCGGAGCAGGGCCGGGGCGTCGACGACGTCGACCTCCTGATCTTCGCCTCCGCCAGCCAGGACATGGTCGAGCCCGCCACCGCCCACATGGTCGCCGCGGGCCTCGGGGCGCGCTGCCCGGTGATGGACGTCAAGAACGCCTGCAACAGCGTGCTCAACGCGGTGCAGGTGGCCGAGGCGCTCATCGGGTCCGGACAGTACGGGCGCGTGCTCGTCTGCTCGGGGGAGACGCCGTCGCGGGCGACGCGGTGGGCGGTCCGCGACACCGCGCAGTTCGTCGAGTCCTTCGCCGGCTTCACGATGTGCGACGCCGGCGCCGCGCTCCTGCTCGAACGCCACGACGAGGACGACGGGCGGGGCATCTTCCACCGCGCGTTCACCGCCGACTCGCGGCACTGGGACGTCGGCACCCTGCCCGCGGGCGGCTCCGCGCACCCCCGCGACCCCGAGGCCGGCTACTTCCGCCTCGACGGCGCGCGGTTGCGGGCCGCGTTCGAGGCGCTGGGGCCGGGGCTGATCCACGACGCCCTCGCCGCCCACGAGCTGACCTGGGACGACGTCGCCGTCGTCTGCGTGCACCAGGTGGCGATGCCGGCCCTGCGCGTGTTCGCCCGCGGCGCCGGCGTGCCTGCCGACAAGCTCGTCGTCACCCTGCCCGAGCACGGCAACGCGGCCTCGGCGAGCCTGCCGTTGCAGCTCGTCACGGCGATCGAGCAGGGCCGTGCCGGACCCGGCGACCGCGTCGCGCTCGTCGGCCTGGCCGGCGGGATCAGCATGGGCGTCCTGCTGGTGACGCTGTGAGCCTCTGGGTGGTGGTCCCCGCCTACGACGAGGCGCGCGGGATCACCGCGACGCTCGACGCCCTCGCCGCCCAGCACGACCCGTCGTTCACGGTGCTGGTGGTCGACAACGGCAGCCGTGACGGCACCGCCGCGGTCGTCGCGGCCCACGCCCGCGGGCTGGACCTGCGCGTGATCAGCGAGCCGGTGAAGGGCACCGGCGCCGCCGCCGACACCGGGATGCGGCAGGCGATCGCCGCCGGGGCCACGCTGCTGGCGCGCACCGACGCCGACTGCCTGCCCGCGCCGGGCTGGACGGCCGCGCTGCGGGCGGGGTTCGCCGACGGCCTCGAGCTGATCGGCGGGCGACTCGTGCCGCGCACCGACGAGGTGGCGCTGCGGTTCTGGGAGCGCCGCGGCCTGCCCGCCGTCGTCGGTCTGGCCGCCGCGTTCGGGCGCTTCCGGCCGGGCAACCGCGATCCGCGGTTCCGGGGTCCGTACGTCATGTGCGCCGGGTGCAACCTCGCGATCACCGCCGAGCTCTACGCCCGCTGCGGCGGCTTCCCGCGCACGGCGATCGAGGACGTCCACGAGGACCGTGCGCTGGTCAACGCCGTGCGTCGCGCCGGCGGGCGGATCGGGCGGCGGCGAGACGCCGTCGTCGCCGGGTCGGTGCGCCGCGTGCGGGCGTACGGGCTGGTGGGGACGCTCGGCTGGTACGCCGACCACCGGCACCGTCCGGACGTCGTGGACGTGCGATGACGGCCTTCCCGGACCACCGCCTGATCGACGCCGCCCACCCCGTCGCGGCACCCCTGGCCCGGCTGGCCGCGCGACGCCCCGTCGTGCGGGTTCCCGGGGTGGGCGCCGTGGTCAGCGACGCGGCGCTGGCCCGGGAGGTGCTCACCGACACCGAGCGCTTCCGCAAGGACGGCCCCGGCGGGCCCGGCGCGTTGTGGACCCCGGTGCTCGGTGACGCGGTGCTGCTCGGGATGGAGGGCGAGCCGCACCGGGCGATGCGCCGGGCGCTGGGCGACCTGTTCACGGCGCGGGCCTCGGGGGAGCTGCTCTCGGGGGCGGTGGGTCCGCGGCTGACCTCGCTGACCGGCCGGCTGCGGGCCGGCGAGGAGGTCGACCTCGTCGACGAGATGCGTGTGGTCGCCGGCGCGGTGATCGCCGCGCTGGTCGGGCTCGACGGCGGGGCGGCCGAGCACCGGGCGATGAGCCGGCGGGCCTCCGGCGTCGCCTCCGCGGTCCGGCCGACCACGCGCACCCTGTCGCCGCGGCGCGCCGCGCGGGCCCGCGCCGAGCTGGCCCCGGTCGTCGAGGCGGCCTCGGCGTCGTGGCACGCGCGCCGCCCCGGGACGGTGGTGGCGCGGCTGCGCGACGCCGGCGTCGACCACGACCCGTCGTGCGGCGCGGCCGCGGCCCTGTTCCTCACCGGCACCGAGACCGTCGTCGCCCTCCTGCCGCGGCTCGTGGCCCTCCTGATCGACACCGGCGAGCAGGACGCGGACCTCGACGACGCCGTCGACGAGGCCCTGCGCTTCACCGCGCCCTCGCCGGCGATGCTGCGGCGGGTGGCCCGGCCGGCGTCCGTCGGCGGGTGTGCGCTGCGGACCGGCGACCGGGTGCTGGTGCTGACCCATGCCGCGGTCCGGGCCGGCGACAGGTTCTGCGTGGGCGCACCCGTGGACCCGGCCGCGCGGTCGCTGTGGTTCGGGGCCGGCCCCCACCACTGCCTCGGGGCGGCGCTGGCGCGGGCCGAGGTGCGTGCGGTGGCGGCGGCCGCCCTCGCCGCCCGACCGCTGCGCGTGGTGCGCCGTCGCCCCGCCCGCCGCGTCCTCGTCCCGGCCTGGCGCGAGCTGGTGGTGGCGCGTGCCCGCTGACCTGGTGTGCACCGTCCTCGACGCCTGCGCGCGCCACCGGGACCGCGTGGCCCTGCTCGACGCGCTCGGGCGTCCGACGACCTTCGAGGCGCTGCGGTCGCGGGTGCTGGCGGTGGCCTCCGGTCTGCGTCACCGGGGCCTCGAGCCCGGCGACCGGGTGCTGTTCGCCGTGCCGCCGTCGCCGACCTCGTTCGCCCTGGCGCTCGGCGTCGTCACCGCCGGCGGCACCCTCGCGTTCGCCGACCCCCGCGCAGGCGACGCCGTCCTCGCCGCCCGCGCCGCCGCCCTCGCCCCGCGCTGGGCGATCGCCGCGTCGCCGGTGTACGCGCTGGCGGGCGGGGTGTGGCGTTCGCTCGGCGGCGTCACCCACGTCTACACGGGCCCCCGCCTCCCCGGCGTCCCGCGCGGGGCGTTCTCGTGGCGGCGTGTGTGTCAGCGAAGTGCCGTCACGGACGCTCAGCGTCCGTATCGGGACTTCGATCACGGTCCGTACGGCGATGCCGACGCCCCCGCGCTGGTCATCCCCACGTCGGGAACGACGGCGGCGCCGCGGCTGGTGGTGCACTCGCGGGCGTCGCTCGGTGCCGGGCTCGCGGCGTTCGCGGCGCGGGTGCCGTTCGGGCCCGGCGACGTCGTCCACACCGACCAGCTCATGATCGGGCTGCCGGCGTTGGCCGGCGGCGCGACGTGGTCGCTCCCGGCGCCCGGCGCGCGCCCGTCCCGGCTGGCCCGTGTCCTGCGCCGCCGCGGCGCGACGCACACCTTCTGCGTGCCCGCGGACGTCGACGCCGCCGCGCGCGGCGGGCCGCTGCCGGCGGGGCTGCGCGGCATCCTGCTCGGCGCGGCCCCGGTGCTGCCGGGTCCGCTGCGCCGGCTGCGGTCGGTCGCCCCGGACGCCGACCTCCTCGCCGTCTACGGGATGACGGAGCTGGCGCCGGTCGCGATCGCGACGGCCGAGGAGAAGATCGCGCACACCGAGGGCGGCGCGCCGGGTGACCTGCTGGGGACCCCGCTGCCCGGCGTCACGTCCCGCGTCACCGACGACGGCGAGCTCCGCTTCAGCGCGCCGCACCAGGCGCTCGGGTACCTGGACCTCGGTGATCGAAGTACCGATACGGACGCTGAGTGTCTGCAACGGCACTTCGCTGACACACCGGAGATCGCCAGCGGGGACCTGGGCCGCGTGCTGGACGACGGGCGGCTCGTGCTCACCGGCCGGCGCAAGGACATGATCATCCGGGGTGACCGCAACATCTACCCCGGTCTCTACGAGGCGGCGGTGACCGCGCTGCCCGGGGTCCGGGAGGCGCTGCTGGTCGGCGTGCCCACCCCCGCCGGCGACGAGCACGTCGTCCTCGCCGTCGCCGGCGACCGGCCCGACGCCGGGACGGTCCGTCGCATGTTCGGGGTCGACGCGCCGGACGAGGTCGTGGTCCTCGACGACCTCCCCCGCGGCGGGCGCTCCCGCAAGCCCGACCGCGACGCGCTCCGCACGCTCCTGGCGCGGCGGTGAGGATCGTCGTCACCGGCGCCTCGGGGTTCGTCGGGGGCGCCGTCTGCCGGGCCGCGGTCGGGGCCGGCCACGAGGTCACGGCGCTGGGGCGGCGCCCGCACCTCGACCCGGCGCACGTGGCCGGCGCCGGCTACCGGGCGCACGACCTCACCGACGGCCCCCCGGACCTCGCCGGCGCCGACGTCGTCGTCCACGCCGCCGGCGCCGCGTCCGACGCCCTGCCCGCCCAGGTCCACTGGGACGCCCACGTCGGCGGCACCCGTGCCGTGCTCGCCGGGCTGCCGGCGCACGCCCGGCTCGTGCACCTCTCGACCGCCAGCGTCTACGACCCGCGCCGCCCCACCGTCCGGGCGCGCGAGGACGCCGCGCCCGGCCCCGGGTACCCCGACGGCTACGGTGCCGCGAAGGCCGCCGCCGAGCGCCTGGTGCGCGCGACGCGGCCCGACGCCGTGATCCTGCGCCCGCACGCGGTGTACGGGCCGGGCGAGACCACCCTGCTCCCCCGCCTGCTCGCCGCCGTCCGCGGCGGGCGCCTCGTCGTCCCGGGTCGCGGCCCGCGGGCGATCAGCCTGACGCGGATCGACACGCTGGTCGGCGCCGTGCTCGCGCTCCTGGACGGCCCGGGCGGGACCTACAACGTCGCCGACGCCGAACCGGTGGAGCTGCTCACGACGCTGACCGCGGTCCTCGCCGCCCGCGGCGTCCGTGTCCGGACGTTCAGCCTGCCGGTGACCCTCGCCCACCCGATCGCGATCGTGGCGGAGACGGCGGCGCGTGTGCGGGGCACGAGTCCGGTGCTCAGCCGCTACGCGGTCCGCCACGTCGCCCGCGAGCGCACGCTCGACGTGACCACGTTGCGCGACCGATCGGGGTACGACCCTCCCCCGACGGACGTCGCCGATGCTGCTCATTGGTGAGGCTCACGACCGTCGGTCTCCGGTGACTGTCCGGTCGTCGCCCGAACGCGCTGGGTGTTCCAAGGTTCTTGATACCTTCGGTACCGCCCGATCGGTGATGCCTCGGTGGGGTCGGGCACAGGACGCGGAGGAGGACTGCTGTGCCCAAGCTGCCGTGCCCGCATCGTCAGGCCGCCGGCCGCGAGGTCTCCCTCGACCCGCTCGTCGAACCCGACGAGCTCGAACAGTGTGACGGGCTCATGGTCCTGGTGCTCGACCCGGTGACCGGGGCCGCCGACACCTACGGCCCCTACCCCGCAGGGCGCGCCCGCGCGGAGGCCGACGGCCGCCGCCAGGAGCTCGACGCCGAGGACCTCACCGAGGTCACCGTGGCGCTCGTGCGCCACCACCGGCCGCGCTAGATCCTCCGTCGTCCGGTCGGTCGACGTCGACACCGCCTCCCAGCGGTCCAGGTCGTCGACGGGTCCGGTCAGCCGTGCGCGGATGCCGGCGACGGCGTCGCGCCCGAGCGGCAGGCGCAGCGGCGCGTCCTCGGCGTCGAGCGCCCGCAGGATCGCCGCGGCGGCCTTGTCCGGGTCGCCCGGCTGGCTCCCGTCCCCGCCGGTGACGAAGGCCCGCGTCGGCCCGACCGTCTCCTCGTACTCGGCCATCGGCGCCGACATCACCGCCGCCCCCGGCCGGAAGAGCTCGGTGCGGAACGCGCCGGGCTCGACGACGAGGAACCGGACGTGCGGGCACTCCTGCGCGACAGTCTCGGTCAGCCCCTCCAGCGCGAACTTGGTCGCGCAGTAGACCCCGAAGCCCGGCACGCACCTGGCCGCCCACCGACGACAGCTGGACCACCGCACCCGAGCCCTGCGCGCGGAAGTGCGGCAGCGCGGCCCGGGTCAGCAGCGCGGGGCCCATGACGTGCAGGTCGAACAGCGCCCGTAGCTCGTCCTCGGTCGTCTCCTCGAGCGCGCCGACCTGGGTGCGACCCGCCACGTTGGCCAGGACGTCGAGACGGCCGTGCCGGGCGACGACGTCGTCGACGGCGGCCGTGAGGTCGGCGCCGGGCGCCGTGACGTCGAGGGCCAGGGGTTCGACGCGGGCCGGGGTGGGCGTCGGCGAGCTCGGCGAGGGCGTCGCTGCGGCGTGCGGCGGCGACCACCGTGTCACCGGCCGCCACGGCGGCCTCGGTGATCGCGCGGCCGAAACGACCCACCGCCGGGCTCGCCGACGGCACCAGCGACGTCGCGGTGGCCTGGGCGCCGGTGCCCGGCCGCGTCCGCACCCTCGAACTCGCGCGCGAGCCCGTCGTCGTGGCACTGCCGCCCGGCCACCCGCTGGACGGGCGGGCGTCGGTGCCGTTCGCGGCCGTGCGCGACGAGGCGTTCCTCGCGCTGCCGCCCGACGCCGGGCCGCTGCGCGCGTTCTGGCTCGCCGAGGCGCACCGCGAGGGCCCGCCGCGCGTCGGCGCGGAGATCCGGTCGGTTGAGGAGACCCACGAGGCGCTGCTCGACGGGCGCGGCGTCGTGCTGCTCGCCGCCGGGAACGCCGGGGCCCTCGTGCGCGACGTCCAGGACCTCCCGCCGTGCGCCCTCGTGCTCGCCTGGCGCCACGACGACCGCCGCCCCGCCGTGCGCGCCTACGTCGACGCATGCCGTGAGGTCGTCGCCGCGCGGGGCTGAGCCCTCGACGCCGAGGGGCATGCCGCGGATGATCGACACGGCCCCGGACCTGCGCGACGTGCCTCGCGCCCGCCACGAGGGGCCCTCAGCGCGGCCCGCTCGTCGGCAGCGGGCGCGGCGCGGCCACCGTGCGGTCGGTGCGCGGCACCGGCAGGAACACCGCGAACGTCGCCGGGCGGGTGCGCGCGAGCTCGAGGCGTCCACCGTCGGCCTCGACGAGCGCCCGGGCGAGCGCGAGCCCCACCCCGGTGGACGCGGCGCCGGAGACCCCGCGGTCGAACACGTGCGGCGCCAGCGCGGGCGGGACCCCGTCGCCGTGGTCGCTGACCTCGACGACGATGGTGTCGTTGTCGCCCAGCCGCGCGCTGAGCGCGACCGTGCCCCGGCCGTGGCGCATGGCGTTGTCGACCAGCACGCCGAGCGCCTCCCGGAACCGGCCGGACGTCGCGCGGGCCACGAGGCCCTCGGGCGCGCGCACCCGGACGGCGCGGTTCTCCGAGCGCAGCGGGTCTCGCCACTCGTCGGCCACGGCCTCCAGCTCGCCCGCGACCTCGATCGGCGCCGCGCCCGCCGCCCGCGCCTCGCGCGCCGAGGCCAGGAGCTCGTCGAGGACCTCGTTGAGCCGCTCGGCCTGCTCGAGCGCGGCGGCGCCCTCCGCCGCGACCTCCTCGTCGGGGTGCGCCGAGAGCTCGTCGAGGCGCAGCTGGAGGGCCGTGAGGCGGCTGCGCAGCTGGTGCGACACGTCGCCGACCAGCTCCCGCTCGCGCTGGAGCAGCTCCGCGAGGGCCGTGGCCGAGGAGTCGAGGACGTCGGAGACACGGTCGAGCTCGGGGATGCCGTGGCGGTGCGGCGCGGGCCGGAAGTCGCCGGCGCCCAGCCGGGCGGCGCGCCCGGCGACCTGTTGGAGCGGGTCGGCGAGACGCCGCGCGGTCAGCGTCGCCACCACCGCCCCGACCGCCACCGACAGCAGCACGGCCGCCAGCACGAGCGCGACCGCCTGGAGCTGGCGGGCCCGCATCTCGTCGATCGGCTCGGAGAGCACCGCCGAGCCCGACAGCCCGAACGGCAGCGTCTCGCTGACCGTGTCGCCCGGGGCCAGCACGCCGAGCGTGCTCACGCCGCGCGGGGTCCTCACGACCAGCGAGCCGCCCGGCGGCACCGCGATCCCCACGGCGCTGAGGTCGACGGGACGGTCGACCGAGGCCTGCGAGTCCAACGTCGCGACGACCTGGCGCAGCCGGGAGTTGATGTCCGCCCGGGTGAAGTCCTCGACGAGGCGCCAGGTGGTCAGCGCCAGCGGTCCGCCCAGCACCGCCACCGTGATCGTGACGACGATGAGCGTGGAGACGAGGATCCGGCGCCGCACCTGACGAGCCCTAGGTGTTGAAGCGGAACCCGACCCCGCGCACCGTGCTGATGCGCTTGCCGACGCTGCCGCCGTTGCCGCCGTCGTCGGCGAGCTTGCGGCGCAGCCACGACATGTGCATGTCGAGGGTCTTGGAGGTCTTCATCTCGGGGTCGTTCCAGACCTCGCGGAGGATCTCCTCGCGGGAGACCACCTGCCCGGCGTGCGCCATGAGCACCCGCAGCAGCTCGAACTCCTTGTTCGCCAGCCCGATCTCCACGCCGTCGACGGTGACCCGCCGCGCGGACGGTTCGAGGCGCACCCCGCCGGCGTCGAGCACCTCGGGCGCCCGGCGGCGCAGCAGGGCCCGGACCCGGGCCAGGAGCTCGGCGAGCCGGAAGGGCTTGCCCACGTAGTCGTCCGCGCCGGCGTCGAGGCCGACCACGAAGTCGACCTCGTCGGTGCGCGCGGTCAGCATCAGCACCGGCAGGTCGGGCTGGTCGACCCGGACCCGGCGACAGACCTCGAGCCCGTCCATGCCGGGCAACCCGAGGTCGAGCACCATGAGATCCGGCCCGGACGCGCCCGCCTGGTGGAGCGCGGCCTGACCGTCGCCGACGACGTCGACCTCGTAGCCCTCGCGCTGCAGGGCACGGGAGAGGGGTCCGGCGATCGCCGCGTCGTCCTCGACGAGCAGCACCATGGTCACAGCGCCACAGTAGACCTGCTGCGAGGTGAAGCTGGCACCATCGCCCGCCATGACCTCCGCCGGTGCGACCGGATCTCCTGCCGACCTCTCCGCCGACCTCGCGCTCGCCCTGACCCTCGCCGACGCCGCCGACGCGGTGACCCTGCCCCGCTTCCGCGCGAGCGATCTGCGCGTCGAGCGCAAACCGGACCGCACCCCGGTGACCGACGCCGACACCGCCTGCGAGGACCGGCTGCGCGCCCTGCTCGCCACCCACCGTCCCGACGACGCGGTGCTCGGCGAGGAGCGCGGCGGCTCGCTGGGCGCCGGGCGCGTGTGGGTGCTCGACCCGATCGACGGGACCAAGAACTTCTCCCGCGGCGTGCCGGTGTGGGCGAGCCTCGTGGCGCTGGTCGAGGACGGGCGGCCCACGGCCGGCGTCGTGAGCGCGCCCGCGCTGGGACGGCGCTGGTGGGCCGCGGCGGGCGAGGGCGCCCACACCCGTGACCCCGCCCGCGGCATCGAGGACGGCCCGGTCGCGGTGTCTGGGGTCGCCGAGCTCGCCGACGCCTACGCCTCGACCACCGACCTCGACCACTGGCGCACCCTCGGCCGCCAGGAGCACTGGCTCGCCCTGACCCGGGAGACCTGGGAGAGCCGCGCGTTCGGCGACTTCTGGCACCACTGCCTCGTCGCCGAGGGCCTGATGGACGTCGCCGTGGAGCCCGAGGCCAACACCTGGGACCTCGCCGCCGCCCAGATCCTCGTCGAGGAGGCGGGCGGACGCCTGACCGACCTCGCCGGCGCCGCCCGCCCCGACGGCGGCGACTCGCTGACCACCAACGGGCACCTGCACGACGCCGCCCTGGCGCTCGTCCGCCGCTAACCGGACGACCCGGCGAGCCGCGCCCACACCAGCCGCCCGAACAGCGAGAAGCAGGCGGCCGACTCGTCGTCGAACCGCGTCCACTCGAAACGACCGCCCCGTTCGCACCAGAACACCTCCCAGATCCCTTCTTCGTCGCCGTCCGCACCGGGCACGGCGCGCACGCACCACGCCCGGTCGGCCTCCGCACCCACGCTGACCGGCGCGGACGTCACCCCGGCCGCGTCCAGCCAGCCCGCCAGCTCCGCGGCTCGCACACCGGGTTCGACGCAGCCGGGGCGCACACGGTTCCGTCGGGGCAGGGAGATGGCACGATCACCGCCGTGAGCGAGCCCGAGGTCTTCTTCGAGGACCTGCCCGCCGGCCGGCAGGTCGCCCTGGGCACGGTGGTGGTCGACCGCGACGAGATGCTCGCGTTCAACCGGCGGTTCGACCCGCAGCCGTTCCACGTCGACGAGGAGGCCGCCCGCCGCTCGCTGTTCGGCGGGCTCTGCGCCTCCGGGTGGTTCACCGCGTCGCTGTGGATGCGGTGCTACGTCGACGGGCTGCTGACACGGGCGGCGTCGCTGGGCTCACCGGGCGGCGACGAGATCGCCTGGCCGTCGCCGGTGTTCCCCGGCGACCGCCTCGAGGCGGCCATGGAGGTCGTCGCCGCACGCGCCTCGCGGAGCCGTCCGCAGCTGGGCCTGATCACCCTCAACGGCACGCTCGTGCGCGACGACGGCACCGAGGTCTACCGGGCGCGGTTCACCGGGATGTTCGCGCGGCGCGCGGCCGCCGACCCCGCCACGACCCCCGCCTGAACCGCCCGGCGATCCCGCGGCGCGGGGGCGGGTCCTCCCCGGGTCGCGCGTCCTCGTCCAGCTCGTCGTCCTCGTCGTCATCCTCGTCGTCGTCCCCGGGGTCCCCGTCGTCCCACGCGCCCCAGTCGTCCCGGGACACGAGCGACGCGCCGGTCGCCGCCCGGTCCAGTCCCCCGCGGTCCTCCGCCATGCCCTCGACGAGCCGGGCGAGGGTGTCGACGTCGCCGAGCCCCGCGAACTCCCACGGCTCGTCGGCGCCCGCCGTCGCCACGACGAGCGTGCCCGCGCCCAGGACTCGCTCGAGGGCGGTGCGGCGGGTGCGCACCCCCGTGATCGTCGCGCCGCCGACGTCGACGCTCTCGCGGGTGAGCACCCCTTCGCGCACCAGCACACGGCGGTCGGTGACGACCAGGTGCGTGCACCGCCAGCGCACCAGCGGGAGGACGGCGAGCCACCCGATCGCGACGACCGCGAGCAGCACGAGCGCGAGCCGCAGCGCCGTGCGCGTCGACCCGGCGGGGACCGCGTCCGCGAGCCCGGCGAGCAGGGCCGCCAGGAACGCCGCGACGGGCGGGACCAGCGCGGGCACGACGAGCATGCGCCAGTGCGGGCGACGGTGGGCGAGCACGTGCTCGCCGCGGCGCAGCACGCCGTCGGGGTAGGCCACGCACACCCCCTCCCCGGAACGACCCCGAGGCTAGCGAGCCGCGGGCCGCACGTGGACGACGTCGCCCGCCGACACGACGGTCGTGTCCCCGTCGGGTGACCGCACGGCGAGGCGGCCGTCGCGGTCGACGTCCACCGCACGTCCGTCGATCACCCGGTCACCGGGCAGCGTCACCGTCACCTCGCGCCCGAGCGTCGCGCACCGCGCCCGGTAGTCGTCGACGATCCCGGCCGCGACGACGTCGCCGTGCGCGTCGCGCCACCGGCGGTCGAGGTCGGCCAGCGCGCGCAGGACGGCGACCAGGACCGCGTCCCGCGCGACGTCCGCCCCCTGCGCGGCCAGGGACGTCCCCCCGGCGGGCAGCGCGTCCGCGGGCGTCGCGACGTTCACGCCCATCCCGATCACCAGCGCCCGGTCGTCCGCGGCACCGGCGCCGACCTCGGCGAGGATCCCGGCGCCCTTGGCCCCGGGGTCGGGCCCCAGCAGCAGGTCGTTGGGCCACTTCAGGGCGGCCGGCACGGCGCTGACCGCCCCGACCGCCTCGACCAGCGCCAGGCCCGCCAGCAACGGCGCCCAGCCCCACCGTTCGGGCGCGATCTCGCGGGGGCGCAGCAGGACCGAGAACGTCAGCCCCTCGCCGGCACGGTCCTCCCAGATGCGCTCGCGGCGACCCCGCCCGGCGTCCTGGTGCTCGGCCACGAGGACCGTGCGGTCGGCGGCGGGATCGGGGCCGCCGGCGCGGGCGAGGAGGTCGGCGTTGGTCGAGCCGGTGCGGGCGACGACCTGGATCGACGCCCACGGGCCGGACGGCGGGCCGAGGGTGCGCCGCAGCGCGTCCTCGTCGAGGGGAGCAGGTTCCACGGCGACGTACCGTAGTAGTGCGCCTGATCACCTCACCCGCACGAAAACGGGCGGTGTCGGGGCCGGTCGCTACAGTGCCGGGCCATGGCGGACACGCAGCGAAGCGGAGCTGGACGATCATGAGTGCCGCGACGGAGCCGTTGCCGGAGCCCGAGGACTCGTCGGACGAGCCCGACGTCCACACCTCCGCGGGCAAGCTCGCCGACTGGCACCGCCGCCAGGACGACGTGGTCCACGCGGGCAGCGAGCGCGCCGTCGAGCGCCAGCACGCCAAGGGCCGCAAGACCGCCCGCGAGCGCATCGACCTGCTGCTCGACGAGGGCAGCTTCCTCGAGTTCGACGCGATGGCGCGCCACCGCTCCACCAACTTCGGCCTGGAGGCCAACCGTCCGTACGGCGACGGCGTCGTCACCGGCCAGGGCACGGTCGACGGCCGCCCGGTGTGCGTGTTCTCGCAGGACGCGACGGTGTTCGGCGGCGCGCTGGGCGAGGTCTACGGCGAGAAGATCGTCAAGGTCATGGACGTGGCCATGAAGATCGGCTGCCCCGTCGTCGGCATCAACGACGGCGGCGGCGCCCGCATCCAGGAGGGCGTCGTCGCCCTCGGCCTCTACGGCGAGATCTTCAAGCGCAACGTGCACGCCTCCGGCGTGGTCCCCCAGATCTCGCTGGTCATGGGCCCGGCCGCCGGCGGCGCGGTGTACTCGCCCGCGCTCACCGACTTCACGGTGATGGTCGACGAGACGTCGTTCATGTTCATCACCGGCCCGGACGTGATCAAGACGGTGACGGGCGAGGACGTCGGCTTCGAGGAGCTGGGCGGCGCCCGCACGCACAACGCCACGTCCGGCAACGCGCACTACCTCGCCTCGGACGAGGACGACGCGATCTCCTACGTGCAGGAGCTGCTCGGCTACCTGCCGTCGAACAACCTCACCGACCCGCCGAGGATCACCGGCGAGGAGGAGACGGGGTCGGTCCCCGACGGCATCGGCGAGACCGACCTCGAGCTCGACACGCTGGTGCCCGACTCGCCCAACCAGCCCTACGACATCCGCGAGGCGATCACGCGGGTCGTCGACGACGGCGACTTCCTCGAGGTCCAGGCGCTCTACGCGGCCAACATGGTCATCGGCTACGGGCGCATCGAGGGCCGGCCGGTGGGGGTCGTCGCCAACCAGCCCACGCAGCTGGCGGGCTGCCTCGACATCGGGGCGAGCGAGAAGGCCGCGCGGTTCGTGCGCACGTGCGACACGTTCAACATCCCGGTGCTGACCTTCGTCGACGTGCCGGGATTCCTGCCGGGCACCGACCAGGAGTACAACGGCATCATCCGGCGCGGCGCGAAGCTGATCTACGCCTACGCCGAGGCCACGGTCCCGCTGGTGACGGTCATCTGCCGCAAGGCCTACGGCGGCGCGTACGACGTCATGGGGTCCAAGCACCTCGGTGCCGACGTCAACATCGCCTGGCCCACCGCGCAGATCGCGGTCACCGGGGCGTCCGGCGCCGTGAGCATCCTGTACCGCAAGGAGCTCAAGAAGGTCGAGGACGACGGGGGCGACGTCGAGGCGCGCCGGGCGGAGCTCCAGCAGGAGTACGAGGACACCCTCGCCAACCCGTACATCGCCGCCGAGCGCGGGTACGTCGATGCCGTCGTCCCGCCCTCGCACACCCGCGGCTACGTGGCCCGCTCGCTGCGGATGCTCGAGACGAAGCGCGAGACGCTGCCGCCGCGCAAGCACGGGAACGTGCCCCTGTGAGCGCGAACGTGGAGGTGTCGCTGTGAGCGACGAGGTGTTGCTGTGAGCGACGAGGAGGCCGAGGACGCACCGGCCCGTCCCACCCTGCGCATCGTGCGCGGCGAGCCCGACGCGGCCGAGATCGCCGCACTGACCGCCGTGCTCGCCGCCGCGGGCGGCGGCGGCGAGGACGAGCCCGACACGACGCCGGCGTCGAGCTGGGCGCGCCACGTCGATCTCGTGCGCGGCCCCGTCCACCCCGGTCCCGGCGGCTGGCGGGCCTCCGCCCGCCCGCGCTGACCGCCTCCGACCCCCTCTGGTGACCTGATGGCCCTGCTGCGCCGACGACGTCGCACGCTCGTGGGTGGTGAGTCGTACCGCGACGCCGACCACGCCCTCATGCCGATCCCGCCGACCGGCGGGCTCGTGAGCTGCCAGCTCCGCACCATGGAGGGCCGCCCGCTGCCGGGCGTCACCGTCGCCGTCGTCGAGACCGAGGGCCTGCGCCGCGTCGTCACCGAGTCGCCCACCGACCCGTTCGGCTTCTACACCGCGGCCGTGCCGAGCGGCTCCTACACGCTGCGCGCGAGCCTTGGCGGCTACCGCACGCTCACCCGGGACATGATCATCGGGCGGGGCGAGCACGCCGCCCTCGGCGCCCTGACGCTCACGGCCGACCAGGGCAGCACGCGCCCCTCACCGGGCGAGTGGGTGATCGACGACGCCCACAGCAGGCTCGGGTTCGTCGCACGGCACATCGCGCTGAGCAAGGTGTACGGGCAGTTCACGCGCTTCCGCGGGTCGATCCACATCGCCGAGGAGCTCGAGGACTCGAGCATCGACGTCGTCATCGACGCCGCCAGCATCGAGACGCACAACGCCCAGCGCGACGCCCACCTGCGCTCCCAGGACTTCCTGGCCGTCGACGACCACCCCCAGCTCCAGTTCTCGAGCACGCGCTTCGCGGTGCGGGCCGGCAACTCCTGGACCATCGACGGCGACCTCTCGATCCGCGGGCGCACCAACGACGTCCGGCTCGAGACGACCTATCTCGGCACGCAGTCGTGGAACGGCACGCGCATCGGCGCCACCGCCACGACCTCGCTGCACCGCGAGCACTTCACGCTCAACTGGCAGCAGATGGTCGCCCGCGGCATCCCCGTCGTCGGCTCCACCATCCAGATCCACCTCGACGTCCAGGCCGTGCTGCAGCTGTAGCCCGGCCCGGCCACGTCGCCGTCGGACCGTCGGTGCGGCCGGTTACCGTGAGCCCCGTGCACGGGGGGCTGGGGCAGCGATGACGGACGGGTTCGACAGCGACGTGCCGTCGCCCGCCCGGATGTACGACTACTACCTCGGCGGACGCGACAACTTCGCCGCCGACCGCGAGGCCGCCGAGGCGGTCATCGCGAGCCATCCCGACCAGCGCCAGCTCGCGCAGAACAACCGCGCGTTCCTCGTGCGCGCCGTGGAGCACCTCGCGGCGGAGGGGATCACGCAGTTCGTCGACATCGGCACCGGGATCCCCACCGCGCCGACGGTGCACGAGGTCGCCCGGCGCACCCACCCCGACGCGCGCGTCGTGTACGTCGACGACGACCCGGTGGTGCTCGCCCACGCCCGCGCTCTCCTCGCCGAGGACCGGGCGGTCGCGGTCGTCGAGGCGGACATGCACGACCCGGGGGCGATCACCACCCACCCCGACGTCGACCGCCTCATCGACTTCAGCCGGCCCGTCGGCGTGCTGTTCGTCGCCGTCTTCCACTTCTCCCCCGGCGACGAGCCGCACCGGATCGTCGAGCACTTCCGGCGGCGCATGGTCCCGGGGTCGTACCTGGTGCTCTCGACGGGCAGCGCGGAGGGCCTCGCCGCCGAGGAGCTCGCCGAGATCGAGGCGGCCTACGCCCGCACGCCGCGCGGCGGGCACCTGCGCACGGCCGACGAGGTCGCGGCGCTCTTCGAGGGCTTCACCGTGATCGAGCCCGGCATCGTCGACGTCAGCCGGTGGCGCGGGTTCGAGCGCCCGACGCACATCTCGATCCTCGCCGGGGTCGGACGGCGACCCGAGGACGGCGACGTGGTGGGCCGCCGCGCGGAGTCCGCCGACCCCGCGACGTAGGGTGCCGCCCCGTGCGTCTGGTGCTCGCGTCCGCGTCCCCGGCCCGTCTGGCGATCCTGCGGGGTGCCGGCGTGGAACCCCTCGTCGAGGTGTCCGACATCGACGAGGACGCCCTCGTCGCGGAGCTGGGCGGGGACGCCACACCCGAGGACACCGTCGGCGCGCTGGCGCTGGCCAAGGCACGCACGGTCGCCGCACGGGTCGCGGAGGCGGTGCCGGACGGGGTGGTCGTCGGCGCCGACTCGATGCTCTGGCTCGATGGCGAGCTGGTGGGCAAGCCCGCCGGGATCGAAGCCGCGCGCGGGCGCTGGGACCAGATGGCCGGACGTGCCGGAGACCTGCTCACCGGGCACGCCCTGGTCCAGCTCGCCGGCGGCGTCGTCAACCGCGAGGTGACCGGTCACGCCCGCACCGCGGTGGCCTTCGCCGAGCCCACGACCGCCGAGCTCGAGGCCTACCTCGCCAGCGGGGAGCCGCTCGCCGTCGCCGGCGCGTTCACCCTGGACGGGCGCGGCGGCTGGTTCGTCGAGGGCATCGAGGGCGACCCGTCGAACGTCGTCGGCCTGAGCCTGCCGCTGCTGCGCCGCCTGCTGGCCGAGATCGGCGTGGGCGTCGACGCCCTGTGGGGCGCGCCCGCGAGCTGAGGACCACCGCCCGGCCTCGGAGATCAGGAGCGCGTCGTCCCCGATCGGACGACGCGTCGGGTCGATGAAGCGCCCGTGATCTCCCCAGCCCCGTGTCGACCGCGCCGCTCAGGGCGCCGGGCGCGCGGGCGACGCCGGGCCGGCCGGCCCCGCGGGAACACCGGGCTCGGCAGGCCCACCCGGCTCGGCAGGCCCACCCGGCTCGGCAGGCCCACCCGGCTCGGCAGGCCCACCCGGCTCGGCGGGCTCGCCCGGCACCGGCGCCAACCGCAGCGAGCGCACCACCGCGTCCGCCGCGTCACCGTCGGCGTCGACCGTCGGCGACGGCCGGGCCACGGCCAGCACCGCGACCGTCCGGCCCGGCGCGGCGAGGGTGCTGACGCGGACGAGCGCCCCGTCCTGCGGCCCGCCCTCGATCCGCCGCACCGAGGTGCGGGTGGGCAGGTCGGCGACCGGGTCGGCGTTGTCGCTCAGGGGCGCGGTCCGGGCCTCCGGCTGCAGCAGGTCGGCGTAGGCGTCGGCCAGACGGCGGGCCTCGGCGTCGAGGGCGTCGTCGCCGGCCGGGTCGGGCGCGCCCGGGTCGGCGCGCGGCACCACCCGGGCGGGATCGGCGAGGCCGACGAGCACGACGGTGTCCGCGCGCCGCAGGATCGTGGCGTCCCGGAAGCGTTCCGGCGGGACCTCGACGACGTCCTGGGAGGGCACCACCTGCCATCCGGGCGGCACCGCGAGCGTCGTTCCCGTGACGTCGTCGGTCACCGGTGCGCCCGCATCGCCGGGGGGCGACGCCTCGGGCCCGGGGGTCGTGGCAGCCGGAGGCGGTCCCGTCGACGGCTCCGTCGAGGGCTCCCTCTGCGGCTCCCTCGACGGCTCCGGAGCGGGCGAGGGTGGGGACGCGACATCCGCCGCCGCGCGCTCGTCGGCGGCCGCGCGCACGGAGACCGCGCGATCGGCCGTGACGGCGACGGCGATCACCGCGACGAGGCCGGCGAGCACGAGGACGAACGCACACGCGGCCACCGACCGCCACCACCAAGACCGCATCGATCGCCGACCGTAGCCACGTGCCGGGTGTGACGCGCACCGGGGCGGGGCAGTGTGTGATCGGCGCTCCGGCCCCACACGTGTGGCGGTCGTGTGGCCATGACCACGCCCGGGCCCCCGACGGCGTCCGGCCGAGTACGAGAGAGTGACCTGACCGGGCACCCGTCCGGCCGCTTCTACACTGCCCCGACCGTCCCCGGCTCAGCGACGATCCCCAGGAGGTCCCCGAATGGCCGCGTCCGCCCCGGCGGGGTTCGACCCGCTGCACACCGTCCTCGTCGCCAACCGAGGCGAGATCGCGGTGCGGGTCGTGCGCGCGTGCCGGGACGCGGGCCTGCAGAGCGTCGCCGTGTACGCGGAGCCGGACCGGGACGCCCCCCACGTGCAGCTCGCGGACCAGGCCTTCGCGCTGGGCGGGGAGACCGCCGCGGACTCCTACCTGGACATCGAGAAGCTGATCGACGCGGCCCGGGAGTCCGGCGCGAACGCGATCCACCCGGGGTACGGCTTCCTCTCGGAGAACGCCGACTTCGCCCAGGCCGTCATCGACGCCGGGCTGATCTGGATCGGGCCGTCGCCGCAGGCGATCAACGACCTGGGCGACAAGGTCACGGCCCGCAAGATCGCCGAGCGCTCCGGCGCGCCGCTGGTGCCCGGGACGAAGGACCCGGTCGCCGACGCCGACGAGGTCATCGCCTTCGCCGACGAGCACGGGCTGCCGGTGGCCATCAAGGCGGCGTTCGGCGGCGGCGGGCGCGGCATGCGCGTCGCCCGCGAGCGCGACGAGATCGCCGAGATGTTCGACGCCGCGGTCCGCGAGGCCGTCTCGGCGTTCGGGCGCGGCGAGTCGTTCGTCGAGCGCTACCTGGACCGCCCGCGCCACGTCGAGGCCCAGGTGCTGGCCGATCAGCACGGCAACTGCATCGTCGTCGGCACCCGTGACTGCTCCCTGCAGCGGCGCCACCAGAAGCTGGTCGAGGAGGCGCCGGCGCCGTTCCTCACCGACGAGCAGCGCAAGCGCATCCACACCTCGGCCCGCGACATCTGTGTCGAGGCCGGGTACTCCGGCGCCGGCACGGTCGAGTTCCTCGTCGGCGAGGACGGCACGATCTCGTTCCTCGAGGTCAACACCCGCCTGCAGGTCGAGCACCCCGTCTCCGAGGAGACGAGCGGGATCGACCTGGTGCTCGAGCAGTTCCGGATCGCCGCGGGCCAGCACCTGCGGTTCACCGAGGACCCGGAGCCGCGCGGGCACGCGATCGAGTACCGGATCAACGGCGAGGACGCCGGGCGCGGCTTCCTGCCCGCCCCGGGCACGGTCACCCGCTTCGTGGCCCCCGACGGCCCCGGCGTGCGCGTCGACTCCGGCGTCGAGACCGGGACCGTGATCGGCGGCCAGTTCGACTCGATGGTCGGCAAGCTGATCGTCACCGGCGAGGACCGCGAGCAGGCGATGGCCCGCTCCCGGCGGGCGCTCGCCGAGCTGGTGGTCGAGGGACTGCCGACCGTCATCCCGTTCCACCGCGCGGTCCTGGACGACCCGGCCTTCACCGCCCCCGACGGCGCCGAGTCGTTCCTCGTGCACACCCGGTGGATCGAGACCGAGTTCGACAACCAGATCCCGCCCTTCGAGGTCCCGGGCGCGGACGAGGACGCCGAGGACCCGCTGCCGCGGCAGACCGTCGTCGTCGAGGTCGGCGGCAAGCGCCTCGAGGTGTCCCTGCCCGGCGACCTGGCGCTCGGCGGCGGGGGCGGCGCCCGCGGCGCGGCACCCACGAAGAAGAAGGCGCGCCGCTCCGGTGGCGGGGCGAAGGTCTCCGGCGACGCGGTGACCGCGCCCATGCAGGGCACCGTGGTCAAGGTCGCGGTCTCCGAGGGCGACACGGTCGCCGCGGGCGACCTCGTGGTGGTCGTCGAGGCGATGAAGATGGAGAACCCGGTCACCGCCCACAAGGACGGCGTCGTCACCGGCCTCACGCTCGAGGCCGGCGCGAGCGTCAACCAGGGCGCCGTGATCTGCGAGATCCCGGACGCGGGCTAGGCCGTCCGCCGGAGCGCATACTGGCGCCATGGCCGACGTCGGGGCTCACGAGCGCGAGCTGGCCATGGAGGCGCTCGACGCGCACCGGCGCACCGGCCGGCTGGAGCGCGACGAGCACGCGACGCGCTGTGCCTCGGCGTCGACGGCGACGTCGCGGTCCCAGCTCGACGCGCTGTTCACCGACCTGCCCGAGCCCCATCCGACCTATCCCGGTCCGGCGCCGGGCCGCGACCGCCCGGCGTCGGCCGAGCCGGCCGACGCTCCCGCCGCGCCGGAGCTGCCCGAGCTCGTCGCCCCCGGCGGCGCGGCCATCGCCCGGCACGCGGGGCTGATCTCGCTGCTGACGCCCGCGGTCGCGGCGGTGCTCTTCGCCGTGAGCGGCGGACGGTTCCCGTGGATCTTCATCCTCGTCCCGGTCGTGCTGGCCGCCGTGGCCTGGATCTCCCACCGCGAAGGGCAGTGACGTCCGCGGCACGCAGAATTCCCGACGACCTCGTCACGACCAGGAACAGGCGCCCTCCCCGGCACGTTGTCGCGGGGGTCCGAGGGCGGAATTCGCTCGCCTGTCGGGGGTGCGTGTGATGCTCTGCCACGCCGGACCGTGACCGTCACGGCCGCTGCCACGAGGGGGAACGATGACCGGTCCGCGCGACGCCGGACCCGCCCAGGCCGCCCGGCCGATGGTGATCGTCATGACGCTGGTCGTGTCGGCCTTCGTCATGATCCTCAACGAGACGATCCTCTCGGTGGCGCTGCCGCACCTGACGGGCGACCTCGGGGTCTCGGCGACCACCGTCCAGTGGCTGACGAGCGGGTTCCTCCTGACGATGGGCGTGGTCATCCCGACCACGGGCTACATCCTCAACCGGTTCACGCCCCGCCAGGTCTTCCTGGCGGCCATGACGCTGTTCAGCACCGGCACGCTGATCTGCGCGCTGTCGCCGGGCTTCGAGCTGCTGCTCGTCGGGCGCGTCGTGCAGGCCACGGGCACCGCGGTGATGATCCCGCTGCTGATGACGTCGGTCATGCGCCTGATCCCGCCCGAGAAGCGCGGGGCGACGATGGGCACGATCTCGATCGTTATCGCCGTCGCCCCGGCGGTCGGCCCGACCATCGGCGGACTGATCCTCGCCTCGCTCGACTGGCGGTGGATGTTCTGGAGCGTGCTGCCGCTGGCGGTGGCCGCGCTCGTCATCGGGTTCGTGATGTTCCGGCTCTCCGGCGAGACCCGCGTGACGCCGCTCGACCTGCTCTCGGTGCTGCTGTCGTTCCTCGGCTTCGGCGGCATCGTCTACGGCCTCTCGACGCTGGGCCACGGCGGCCAGGCCGTCGTCCCGCCGTGGGTGGCGCTCGTCGTCGGCGCCGTCGCGCTGGCGGTGTTCATCGCGCGCCAGATGCGCCTGCAGCGCACCGAGTCCGCGCTGCTGGACCTGCGTCCGTTCGGCCACAAGCCGTTCGTGGTCGCGATCGTCCTGTCGGCGCTGCTGTTCATGTCGCTGCTCGGCGCCGGCGCGATCCTGCTGCCGATCTACCTGCAGACGGTGCTCGGTGTCAGCGCGGCGGCCACCGGTCTCGCGGTCCTGCCCGGCGGGCTCGTGCTCGGCTTCATGGGGCGCCCGGTGGGTCGCCTGTTCGACCGGGTCGGCGCACGGCCGCTCGTGATCCCGGGCGCGATCGGGCTGGCGACCTCGATGTGGCTGCTCGCCGCGCTCGGCGCCGGGGCCGCGCTGTGGATGGTCATCGCCGTCCACATCCTGCTGATGGCCTCGCTCGGCCTCATGATGACGCCGCTGCTCACCGAGGGGCTCTCGGTGCTGCCCGAGAACCTCTACTCGCACGGCAGCGCGATCCTCACGACGCTGCAGCAGGTCGCCGGCGCCGCGGGCACCGCGGGGTTCGTGACGATCGCCGCGCTCGGCTCCGCCTCGGCCACCGGGGCGCCGGACGCCCAGGGTCTCCAGGTGGCCTTCATGGCCGCGGGGGTCATCGGGCTCATCGCTGTCGGGGTCTCCTTCATGGTGGCGCGCAAGCCGGCGGCCGGGTCCGACGGTGGGCCGACGGGCGACGCGGACGCCGCCGACGAGTCGAGCGGGGCTCCGTCGACGCCGGTGGCCGGTCACTAGCGCCGGTCACACGAGCAGGGCCACCGCGCCCACGGTCGTGATCGCGGTGCGCACCGCGTGGGCCCGGGTCCACGGGCGTTCGAACGCCTCCCGGGCCCGGACGACGTCACCGGAGTCGGCGGTGTCGCCGGCGTCCGCGCGGTCGAGGGCGGTGTTGAGCGGGATGTTCACGGCCACGGTCACGCCGATCGAGGCGAGCTGCAGCACGGCGCCGAGCGCCACGAGCAGCACCGGCGCCCCGACGACCAGGGCGAGCACCGCCGCCGCGACGGCGACCACCGGGGCGCCGAGGAAGAGCACGACGAACCCGGGGCGCACGATCACGCGGTTGACGGTCTGCATGACGGTCACGAGCACCCGGTCGGGCAGCCGGGCGAGCGAGGGCATGATCACGACGCTGAAGGCGAGGTAGAACCCCGCCAGCAGCGCGGAGAGCACGCCGGCGACGAGCTGGACGACGGAGAGGGCGAGCATGCGCCCAGCTCACCGGCGCGCGCCGCCGCTCACCAGTGCCGCGCGTCCGGGGTCCCGGCCCGCCCGTCCGGGAGCGGGGGCGTCCCTCGCTGCGTGGCACGCAGCCAGGGCGCCCCTCGCTCCGCCCGGCACGCAGCCAGGGCGCCCCTCGCTCCGCCCGGGACGCAGCGACGGCGTCCCTCGCTCCGTCGGAGGGACCCGGCGGGTCAGCCCGTGCCGAGCGCCGCGAGCCGCGGGGCGCGGGGGTCCGGGGCGGCGACGCGCAGCTTGTCGGCCTCGATGTCGGTGTCGACGGCCTGCGAGTCGCGCTCGGCCTGGACACGCTCGACGTAGGAGCGCACCTCGAGGTCGCGCTGCTCGTCGGTCCAGCCGAGCAGGTCGGCCATCTGCGCGCCGACCGCCTCGGCCGAGTCGACGCCGCGGTGGGCGTACTCGATCGAGATGCGGGTGCGCCGGGTGAGCACGTCGTCGATGTGCAGCGCGCCCTCGTAGGCCACGGCGTAGGCGATCTCGACCCGCAGGTAGTCCGGCGAGGCCGGCACGGGCTCGAGCAGCGAGGGGTCCTCGTCGGCCATCGACAGCAGGCCGTGCAGCAGCGAGCCGTAGCGGTCGAGCAGGTGGCGCACGCGGTGCGGGTGCAGCCCGTGGCGCTGCCCGAGGTTCTCGGCCTGGTTGACCAGGGCGAAGTAGCCGTCGGCGCCGATGAGCGGCACCCGGTCGGTGACGGACGGGGCCACCCGGGTCGGGATGTCCTCGGAGGCCGCGTCGATCGCGTCCGCGGCCATCACGCGGTAGGTCGTGTACTTGCCGCCGGCGATGGCGACGAGACCCGGCATCACGCGGGACACCGCGTGCTCGCGCGACAGCTTGGAGGTCTCCTCGCTCTCGCCCGCCAGCAGCGGGCGCAGCCCGGCGTAGACGCCCTCGATGTCGTCGTGGGACAGCGGCGTCACCAGCACCGAGTTCACGTGCTCGAGCAGGTAGTCCAGGTCCTTGCGCGTGGCCGCCGGGTGCGCGAGGTCGAGGTTCCAGTCGGTGTCGGTGGTGCCGACGATCCAGTGGTTGCGCCACGGGATCACGAACAGCACGGACTTCTCGGTGCGCAGGATCATGCCGGTGTCCGACGGGATCTTGTCGCGCGCGACGAGGAAGTGCACGCCCTTCGACGCCTTGACCCGGAAACGTCCCCGGGTACCGGCGGCGTGCTGCATCTGGTCGGTCCACACACCCGTGCAGTTGACGACCACCGAGGCACGGACGTCGGCCTCGCGTCCGGTCTCGACGTCCCGGATGCGCACGCCCGCGACCCGGTCGACCTCGTGGAGGAAGTCGACGACCTGCGTCGACGTCCGCACGGTGGCGCCGTACTGGGCCGCCGTGCGTCCCACCATCATCGTGTGGCGCGCGTCGTCGGACTGCGCGTCGTAGTACCGGATCGCCCCGACGAGCGCGCTGCGCTTGAGTGCCGGCGCCATCCGCAGCGCCCCGGAGCGGGTCAGCTGCTTCTGGTGGGGCAGCGAGCTCTTGCCGCCCATCGTGTCGTAGAGCGTGACGCCCGCGGTGACGTACGGACGCTCCCAGTGCTTGGTCAGCGGGTAGAGGAAGCTGACCGGCTTGATGAGGTGGGGGGCGAGCCGCGTCAGGTTGAGCTCGCGCTCGCGCAGCGCTTCGCGCACCAGGCCGAAGTCCAGCTGTTCGAGGTAGCGCAGCCCGCCGTGGAAGAGCTTCGACGACCGGCTCGAGGTGCCCGACGCCAGGTCGCGCGCCTCGATCAGGGCCACCTTCAGCCCGCGGGTCGCCGCGTCGAGCGCCGCGCCGGTACCCACGACACCTCCCCCGACGACGACCACGTCGAACTTCTCGGAGCCCAACCGCTCCCAGGACTCCTCGCGGCTGGCCGGACCGAGGCGCGCCGGTTCGACCGCCGCGTCCAGTGCCTCAGCCTGCGAGGCCTCCGCCGCCGCGCCGGCGGTGCCGTCACTCCGTGCGCCTCGTGCCGCGCCCACGTGCGACCCCTCTCGTCGTCGTCTTCTCGGGGAGCCCCAGGTCAGTCCGGTGCCGCCCTCGCGTCGCACGGCGGAGCCGGCGCCGGGCGACAGCGCCCCCGCGCCGTCCCCACGCACCACGCTAACGCGGCGTCCAAGGCCCTCGGCACCGTGCACGCGGTGCAGCACCCTGGTCCGTTTCGGTCTCCGGATGCCCCCTCACACGTCTCTCCACCCCCGAGATCCCCAGAAGCGTGGACACACGGTGAGCACCGCCACTACCGTCGCCGATCGCGAGCGCACCTTCTGATCGCGGCTTCGGGTTCGGGGGGTCTCGTCGCAAGCCGGGCCGGGTCGCCGTCGACAGGAGTCCTCGTGGGCGCAGGAAGCATCATTCTCTCGGAGTTCCTCGGCACCATGGTGCTGCTGCTCTTCGGTTGCGGTGTCGTGGCCAACGTGCTGCTGACCCGCACCAACGCCGACGGCGACACGGCATCGTGGGTGCTCATCACGTTCGGCTGGGGGTTCGGCGTGTTCGCCGGCGCCAGCATCGCCGACGCCTCGGGCGGCGCGATCAACCCGGCGGTGACGCTGGCGAGCGCGATCAACGGCGGCACGCCGTGGTCCCAGGTGCCCTTCTACTTCATCGGCCAGTTCCTCGGCGCCTTCGTGGGCGCCGTCCTCGCGTGGCTCGTCTACAAGCTGCAGTTCGACCACAACGAGGACAACTCCGGCACGCTGAACATCTTCTCGACCAACCCGCCGATCAAGAAGCCGGCGTGGAACTTCGTCACCGAGCTCATCGCGACGTTCGCGCTGGTGCTGTTCCTGCTGGTCAACCCGTACGGCAGCAGCCCCGCGATCTATGGTGCCGCGGCCGCGGTGGTCATGGGCATCGGCCAGGCGCTCGGTGGGTCGACCGGCTACGCCATCAACCCCGCCCGTGACCTCGGGCCGCGCATCGCCTACGCGGTGCTGCCGATCCGCGGCAAGGGCAAGGCCGACTGGGGCTACTCCTGGGTGCCCGTCGTGGCCCCGCTGGTCGGGGCGACGCTCGCGGCGCTCGTCGCGTTCGTCGCGCCCGTCAAGACGGGCTGACGCCCGCCCGCACGTCCATCCTCCCGAGACTCGAGCTTGGAGCTCCGCATGACCCAGTACGTCGCCGCGATCGACCAGGGCACGACGTCGACACGGTGCATGATCTTCGACCACTCGGGCCGGGTCGTCGCGGTCGACCAGCTCGAGCACGAGCAGATCTTCCCGCGGGCGGGGTGGGTGGAGCACAACGCCGCCGAGATCTGGGGCAACACCCGCCAGGTGTGCGGCGGCGCGCTCGCCCGGGCCGACATCAACGCCGACCAGATCGCGGCGGTCGGGATCACCAACCAGCGCGAGACGACGGTCATCTGGGACAAGGCGACCGGCGAGCCGATCCACAACGCGATTGTCTGGCAGGACACCCGCACGCAGGCCATCTGCGACGAGCTCGGGAACCTCGGCGGCGGCGCCGAGCGCTACCGCGCGAAGACCGGCCTGCCCCTGGCCACGTACTTCGCCGGCCCGAAGGCGCGCTGGATCCTCGACAACGTCGAGGGGGCCCGCGAGCGGGCGGAGCGCGGGGAGCTCGCGTTCGGGACGATGGACACCTGGGTGCTCTGGAACGCCACCGGTGGCAACGAGGGCGGCCTGCACGTCACCGACCCGACCAACGCGTCGCGCACCCTGCTGATGAACATCGACACCCTCGAGTGGGACCCGCAGCTCTGCGAGGAGATCGGGGTCCCGATGGCGATGCTGCCGGAGATCCGGTCGTCGTCGGAGAACTACGGCCCGATCCGCGCGCGGGGCACGTTCGCCGACGTCCCGGTGGCCGGCATCCTCGGCGACCAGCAGGCGGCGACGTTCGGCCAGGCGTGCCTGTCGGTCGGCGAGGCGAAGAACACCTACGGCACCGGCAACTTCGTGCTGCTCAACACGGGCACGGAGAAGGTCGAGTCGAAGAACGGCCTGCTCACCACCGTCTGTTACAAGATCGGTGACGCGCCGCAGGTGTACGCGCTCGAGGGCTCGATCGCGGTCACCGGCTCGCTCGTGCAGTGGCTGCGCGACAACCTCGGGATCATCTCGTCGGCGCCCGAGATCGAGACGCTGGCGAAGTCCGTCGACGACAACGGCGGCGCGTACATCGTGCCGGCGTTCTCGGGCCTGTTCGCCCCGTACTGGCGCGCCGACGCCCGCGGCGTGATCGTCGGGCTCACCCGGTACGTCAACAAGGGCCACCTCGCCCGCGCCGTCCTCGAGGCCACCGCATTCCAGACCCGCGAGGTCATCGACGCGATGAACGCCGACTCCGGCGTCCCGCTGACCACCCTCAAGGTCGACGGCGGCATGGTCGGCAACGAGGTGCTCATGCAGTTCCAGGCCGACCTGCTCGGCGTGGACGTCGTGCGGCCCGTCGTCGCGGAGACCACGGCCCTGGGCGCCGCCTACGCCGCCGGACTCGCCGTCGGCTTCTGGGACTCCGAGCAGGACATCCGCGACAACTGGGCGCAGGACAAGGTCTGGACCGCCTCGATGGACCCGAAGGCCCGCGACGAGACCTACGCCGAGTGGAAGAAGGCGGTCACCCGCACCTTCGACTGGGCCTAGATCCCGACCCTCGGCGTCGGGGAGCCCCCCGTTCCCCGACGCCGAGGCGATCTGGTCACGCCTTCGTGGTGTCCTCACCCCGCGCGGCGGCGAGGAGCTTGGCCGTGTCCAGGAAGTGGCGGATGGCGACGATCTTCCCGTCGCCGTCGAACGTCCACAGGTGCAGCTGCTCGTCCCGGTAGCGCCCGCCACTGGGCAGCGTGTACTCGAGCGCGACGCGGGCCACCACGCGATCGCCGTCGGCGATCACGTCGCGCACGTCGAGCTGGTGGAACGTGTTGGCGCCCATCGCCTCGAAGAAGCCGCCGAGCTCGCCCTTGCCGTGGAACGGCCGGTAGAACGCCGGCCCGCCCGCGCGCTGCGCGAAGTTGTCCTCCCACTCCGACTCCCACCGCACGTCGTCCGCGATGAGGTCCATGAGGGTCGGGATGTCGCCGGACCCGAAGGCGCGGTAGATCGCGGCGGCGGTCTCGGCGTTGGTGCTGGTGGTGGTGGCGGTCATGACGGTCCTCCCCGGTCGGTGCTGTGATCGGCCTCCGGCGCGGCAGCTCCGCTGCGCTGCGTGCCGCAGTGATTCGCCTCCGGCGCGGCAGCTCCGCTGCGCTGCGTGCCGCAGTGATTCGCCTCCGGCGCGGCAGCTCCGCTGCGCTGCGTGCCGCAGTCACAGATCACTGTCGGCGACGTCCTTGCCGACGAGGTCACCCGTTCGTCACTCGGACCTCACAGCGACGGTCACAGCGCGCTACCCTCGGCGCGGGGCGGTGCCGGTGGGCCCGGTCCGGGGGGTTGTCGCCGATGGAGCTGCGAATCCTGGGCCCGCTCGAGGCCGTGGACGCACAGGGAGCGCCGGTCGATCTGGGCGGCGCGCGGGAGCGCACGCTCCTGGCCGTGCTGCTGGTCGCCCGCGGGCGGATCGTGGCCGCCCCGCGGCTCGCCGACGAGCTGTGGGGCGACCACCCGCCGGCCGGCGCGGCCCACGCGCTGCGCGTCCACGTCTCGCGGCTGCGGCGGTGTCTGCGAGCCGGCGGCGCCGACGGCGCCCTGGTGACGCGGGCGCCGGGCTACGTCCTCGCGCTCCCCCGCCCGTGCAGCGACGCCGACCGCTTCGACGACCTCATCGCCCGGGCCCGCGCGGACGAGGACCGCGCGGCCGCCGCGGCGCTGCTGCGCGAGGCGCTCGGGCTGTGGCGGGGCCCGGTGCTCGGCGACCTCCCGGCGGCCGCCGAGGCCCCGGCGCTGCGCGCGGAGGCCGACCGCCTGGAGGAGGCGCGCCTGGCCGCGCTGGAGGACCGCATCGACGCCGACCTCGCCTGCGGACGCCACCGCGAGCTCGCCGGCGAGCTCGACGCCCTGACCCGCGCCCATCCGCTGCGCGAGCGACTCTCCGGACAGCGGATGCTCGCGCTCTACCGGGCGGGCCGGCAGGCGGAGGCCCTCGCCGCGCACGACGACCTGCGCCGCCGCCTCGCCGACGAGCTCGGGATCGACCCTGGCCCTGCCGCCACCGCACTGCGCACCGCGATCCTGCGCCAGGATCCGTCCCTCGATGGCCAGGACGCCCGGCCCGCTCCCCCACCGCCGACCACGCCGAGCACGTCCCGCCCGCCGACGCTGCTCACCGAGATGGGTCCGGTCTTCGTCGGCCGCGACGACGAGCTCGCGCGGCTGCGCGAGGTGTGTCTCGACGGGCGCGCGCAGGGCCCGCGGCTCGTGCTGATCGCCGGCGAACCGGGGGTCGGCAAGACGCGCCTGGCCGCCGAGCTGGGCCGCGAGGTCGCGGCGGACGGCGGCACCGTGCTCGCCGGCCGCTGCGACGAGGACCTCGCGGTGCCCTACCAGCCGTTCGTCGAGGCACTGCGCGGGCAGCTCGCGCCGGGACCGGCGCGCGCCGGGGACCTGGGCCGGCTCGCCGGCGAGCTCGTCCGGCTCGTCCCCGAGATCGGGCGGGCGTTCCCCGACCTCCCGCCGCCGCTGCGCGCCGACCCCGAGACCGAGCGCTACCGCCTCTTCGAGGCCGTCGCGGCCTGGCTCGCGCACGCCGCGGCCGACCGGCCGGTGCTGCTGCTCCTCGACGACCTGCACTGGGCGACGACGCCCACGCTCCAGCTGCTGCGCCACCTCACGCGCGCGGCCGCGCCCGGCCTCGTCGTCGTCGCGACCTACCGCGACACCGAGACCACCCGGGACGACCCGCTGGGCGCGCTGCTCGCCGACCTGCGCCGCCAGCCCGGCGTCGAGCGCGTGACGCTGCGCGGGCTCGACGCGGCCGCGGTCGCGGACCTCGTCGCCGAAGCCTCGGACGACACCACCGACACCGCCGACGTCGCCGACCTCGCCCGCACGGTCCACGCCGAGACCGAGGGCGTCCCGTTCTTCGTCCGGGAGCTCCTGCGCCACCTCGCCGAGTCCGGGGCGCTCGACGACCGCCAGGGCGGCTGGCGGCTCGAGGACGTCGGCCTGCCCGAGGGTGTGCGGGAGGTGATGGGTCGGCGCCTGTCCCGCCTGCACGCGGACACGCTCGGCGTCCTGCGCCTCGCCGCGGTCGTGGGGCCGGAGTTCGACCCCGACCTCGTCCGCGACGCGGGCGGGCTCGGCGAGGAGACCGTGCTGACCGCGCTCGACGACGCCACCGCCGCCCGGCTGGTGATCGAGAGCGACGGCCTGCGCTACCGCTTCGCCCACACGCTGGTCCGCGCCACCCTCACCGACGACCTCACCGGCGCCCGCCGCGCCACGTGGCACCGCCGGATCGCCGAGGCCCTGGAGCGCCGCGGCGACACCGACACCCAGCTCGAGGCGCTGGCGCACCACTGGTCCCGCGCACCCGCCGACCCCGGGTCGCGGCGCCGCGCCGCCGGCTACGCCGCGCGGGCCGGCGAGCGCGCCGGGGCACAGCTCGCCCACGACGAGGCCGTGCGCTCCCTGCGCGCGGCGGTCGACCTCCTGCCCGGCGGGGACGAGGACGGGCGCGTCGCGCTGCTGGTGTCGCTCGGCGAGGCCCAGCGCCGCGCGGGACACGCCGCGCACCGCCAGACCCTGCTCGCCGCCGCCGGTCTCGCCCGGTCCCGCGGAGACGCCGACGGGCTCGCCCGCGCCGCGATCGCCAACAGCCCGGGCAGCAAGCCCTCGGTCTTCGGGGTCACCGACGCCGATCGCGTGGCGACGCTCGAGGCGGCCGTCGCCATGGCCGGTGCGCACGACAGCGCCGTGCGGGCGCGCCTGCTCGCGGTGCTCGCCCTCGAGCTGTTCCACGTCGGGGACCGCGACCGCCGCCTCGCCCTCTCCGACGAGGCGCTGGCGATCGCCCGCCGGCTCGGCGACCCGCGCACGCTCGGGCACGTGCTCGTCGCCCGGCCCTTCGCGATCGGCGGCCCGGACACGCTCGCCGCGCGCCTCGCGGACACCGCCGAGCTGCTCGATGTCGCCCGCCGCCTCGACGAGCCCGTGACGGTGCACCGCGCGTGGTGGCTGCGGTTCCGGGTGGCGGCCGAGGTCGGCGACGCCGCGGAGGCCGACCGCTGCCTCGACGCGCAGGACGCCCTGATGGCCGAGATCGGTCAGCCGACGCTGCGGTGGATGACCGGGCTCCAGCACGTCGCCCGGCACCTGCGGCGCGGGGAGCTCGACGACGCGGACCGGCTCCTGCACGACGTCGCCGAGCGCGGACGGGTGGCCGAGCAGGAGGACGCCCTGCTCTACCACGCCATCCAGCTGTTCGCGCTGCGTCGCGAGCAGGGTCGCGTCGGCGACGCCGAGGCGCTCGTGGCCCGGGTCGCCGCGGCGTCGCCGGAGCTCCCGGCGATCCACGCGGCGCTCGGCGTCCTGCACGCCGAGACCGGCCGGGACGACGAGGCCCGGCGGATCCTCGACGCGATCGCCGGCGACGACCTCGCGGCCCTGCCCGTCGAGGCCAGCACCATGGTCGCGTACCTGTTCTGTGCCGACCTCTGCGTCGCCCTCGACGACCGCCGCCGCGCCGCGCAGCTCGTCGACCTGCTCGCACCCCACGATGACCAGGTCGCCGTGTGGGCGGTCGGGCTCGGGACGGGCGCGGTCGCCGCCGCACTCGGCCGGCTGACGGCCCTGCTCGGCGACACCGCCGGTGCCGACGCCCACTTCGCGCGGGCGCTGGAGGTCGAGGCGCGGGCGGGCGCACCGAGCTGGTCGGTGCGCACCCGGCGCGACCGCGCCGCGCTGGCCAGCCGGGCCTGCTGACGACGGACCCCGCCGACGGCGACACGGACGACACGAACGGGCCGCAGCGTCACCCGAGCGGCCGTTCCCAGCACTGCGGCACCGGGGCGCCGATGCGGGCACACCGCGCCGGCGCCCGCCGTCGGTGCCGGTCCGACCTCCGCGGTCCCGCCCTGGGGGGTTGGACGGGAACGCGCTGTCGTCGGCGGCCGCTCGGGCGACGTCTCCCACTATCGGCGCCTCCATCGAGCCCTCGCCCCAGGCACAATCCCTAGTCGTGCCGGGGGTTCCTGGGGGGTGGGCACGTGGTGGAGGCACCGGTCCGGGGCGGGCTCGACGGCGTCGGGCGCTCGGCCGAGCTGGACCGGTTGCTCGACGTGGCCCGCCGGGCGCACACCGTCACGCCCCCGCCGGTGCTGATCACCGGGCCGGCCGGGATCGGGAAGTCCGAGCTCGTCGACCGGCTGCGCCGACGGGTCGCCGACGACGGTCCCGACGCGATGACCGTGGTCCGCGCCGTCGCCCCCGACGTCGCGCTGAGCCGGCCCGGCGAGCTGCTCGCCCGCTGCCTGGCCGCGGCGCACGCCGCCGGCGCGACCGCGGCGCCGGTGCCGATCGGGCCGTCGCCCCCGGGCGCCTCGGCGCTGCTCGCGGCGCTCGACGAGCTCGACGACCACCGGCCGGTGCTGTTCGTGGCGGACGACCTGCACCGGGCGGACCCCGAGTCGCTCGCGGCGCTGCGCCGCCTGCTGCGCCGGCTGCCCCCGCTGCGGGTGATGGCCGTGCTCGCCGGGCACGACCGCCCGGACGACTGGCTCGACCCGCCCCCCGGCGACCCCTGGCCCGAGGACACCGTGCACCTCACGCTGTCGGGCCTCACGGTCGACGAGGTCGGCGAGCTCGCGCGTGAGGTCGACCCGGACGTCACGGACTGGACCGCGCGCCGCCTGCGCGAGGAGACCGACGGGAACCCGACCTACCTGCGGGCGGTGCTCGGCGAGGAGGACCTCTCGGCGCGCTACCGGCTGGGCAGGCCCCGCCCGCCGGGGTCCCTCGCCACCAGCCTGCGGCGGCGGCTGACCCGACTGCCCGACGGCGCGCGCGAGGCCCTGGAGGCCCTCGCGGTCGTCGGCGAACCGGCCCCGGTGCGCACCGTGCGCAGCCTCACCGGGCGCGCCACGGTGTCCGACGACTGCGCCCCGCTCGTGCGCGAAGGGCTCCTCGAGGCGCAGGTCGACGAGAGCGACGAGATCCTCGCCTTCCGGTCCGCCCTCGTCCGCGACGCCGTGTACGGCAGCGTGCCGGGCGACCGGCGCCGGGCGTTGCACCGCCGGGCCGCCGCGCTGACCGGCGGCGCGGCGCACTGGCGCCACCTCGTCGGCAGCACCGACGGCCCCGACGCCGCGCTCGCCGACGCGCTGGAGCAGGCGGCGGCCACCGAGTTCGCGCGCGGCGCGCTCGTCACGGCCGCGGAGTACCTCCTGTGGGCCTCGGCGCGCAGCGCGACCGACCGCGCGCGGGCCGACCGCCTCACCGAGGGTGTCCGCCTGCTCGTGCACGCCGCGCGGGAGGGCGACGCGCTGCAGCACGCCGCCGAGATCGAGGCGCTGCCCGACGGCCCCGGGCGCTCCGAGCTGCTCGGACTGCTGGCGTTCGCGCGCGACGAGGTCACCGCCGCCCGCGACCTGCTGCGCGAGGCCCGCGCGGGCATGGCCGCCCGGGTGCCCGACGAGGCGGTGGCCCGTCTCGACCTCGAGCTGGCCTACGTCCACGTCCAGCTCGGTGCCGGGGAGGCGGCGCGAGAGACGGCCGCCGACGCCCGGGCACAGGTGCCCGGTGACCACCGGCTCGTCGCCCTCGCGCGGGCCTTCCACGCCGCCGGCACCGCGCTCACCGAGGGTCCGGCGGCCGGCCTCGACGAGCTCGCGTTCCTGCCGTCCGCGCCCGGCGACGCGACGCCCTACGAGCTGGCCGGGCTCACCCACCGCGGAATCCTGCGCGGACTGCTCGGCCGGCTGACGCCCGCGTGCGCGGACCTCACGGTCGTCGCCCGGCGGCGCGGCACGCCGCTCGCCCACCTCATGGGCGTGTCCGCCCAGGTCCACCTCGTGTGGTGCGACTACCTGCTGGGCGAGTGGGACGCCGCGCGCCGCGAGCTCGAGGTGGCCGCGGCCGCCGCCACCCGGCACGGCCGCAGCTTCGACCACGCGACGCTCTGGTCGCTCTCGGCGATCCTGCACGCCGGCCGCGGGGAGCAGGACGCCGCCCGTGCCGACCTGCGGCGCGCGACCGCGATGGCCGAGGCCGCCGACTTCCTCGGGCCGCGGATCCACCTCACCCTCGCCGGCGCGGCCATCGCGCAGGCGGAGGGACGGGCCGAGGACGTGGCGACGGCGCTCAGCGCCCTCTCCCCGGAGCAGCTCGAGCCCGACCGCATCCAGCTGTACTCCGGGTGGTGGCTGCCCGCGCTGGTCGACAGCCACCTCGACACCGGCCGCCTCGACAGCGCTGCCCGCACCCTCGCCGCGCTCGAGCGGGTGCCCGCCGCGGGCAGCTGCCTCCCGGTGGCGCGCGCCTGGCTCAGCGGCCGGCTCGCCGCGGCCCTCGGCGACCTCGCCGGCGCGCGGCGGGCCCTCGAGGCCGGGCTGGCGCTCCCGGCGGACGGCGGCGAGCCGGCCTGGTACCGCACGCGGCTGCGGCACGCGTACGGGACGACGCTGGTGCTCGCCGGGCAGCGCTCGGCGGGTCGCGCGGCCCTCTACGCGGCCGCGGACGCCTACAGCAGGTTCGGCGCGCGGCCCTTCCTCGAACGCTGCCTGGCCGACGTCGACGACGCCGCGGACCCCGCCGACTCCCCCGGCGGTGCCGTCCGCGTCGGCGGCCGGTGGGCCGACGGCCTCACCGACCGCGAGCGGGAGATCACGACCCTCGTCGGCCGGGGATGGACGAACCCCGAGATCGCCGCCGAGCTCTTCGTCTCGTCGAAGACCGTCGAGTACCACCTGCGCAACGTCTACGGGAAGCTCGGCCTCCGGAGCCGGCGGGCGCTCCGGGACCGGGTGCAGCAGGTCTGACCAGCAGCGTCAGCGGCGGGTCAGTCCAGGTCGTCGTGCTGCATCAGGCGCCGCCCCGCCTCGGTCACCGAGCCCGACAGGGACGGGTAGATCGAGAACGTGTGGGCGAGGTCGTCCACGGTGAGGTTGTTCTGCACCGCCATGGCCAGCGGGAGGATCAGCTCGCTGGCGACCGGGGCCACGATCACGCCGCCGATGACGACGCCCGTCGCCGGCCGACAGAAGATCTTCACGAAGCCCTCGCGGAGCCCCGACATCTTCGCCCGCGGGTTCGTGCCCAGCGGCATGATGACCTCGCGGGCGGAGAACTCGCCGCTCTCGACCTGCTGGTGGCCGATGCCGACGGTCGCGACCTCGGGCCGGGTGAAGACCGCGGAGGCGACGGTCTTGAGCCGCAACGGGGCGACGCCCTCGCCGAGCGCGTGCCACATCGCGATCCGGCCCTGCATCGCCGCCACGGAGGCCAGCGGGAGCAGGCCGGTGCAGTCGCCGGCGGCGTAGACCCCGGGCACGTCGGTGCGCGAGACGCGGTCGACGGTGATGTGCCCCGACCCGCGCAGCGACAGGCCGATGTTCGCGGCGCCGAGGTCGTCGGTGTTGGGCACCGAACCGACGGTCATCAGCGCGTGCGAGCCCTCGACCTCGCGGCCGTCGGTGAGCGTGACCCGAACGCCGTCGGCGGTGGCGACGACCTTGTCCGCCCGGGAGCGCGGCTCGATGCGCACCCCGCGCTCGGTGAAGACCTCCTCCAGCGTGGCGGCGGCGTCGGGGTCCTCGTGGGGCAGTACCCGGTCGCGGCTGGAGATCAGGGTGACCTGGACGCCCAGCTCGGCGTAGGCGGAGACGAACTCGGCACCGGTGACGCCCGACCCGACCACGACCAGGTGCTCGGGCAGCGACTCGAGGTCGTAGATCTGTCGCCAGGTCAGGATCCGCGTGCCGTCGGGCTGCGCGTCGGGCAGCACCCGCGGCGAGGCGCCGGTCGCGATGAGGGCGACGTCGGCGGTGACCGTCTCGCTCGACCCGTCGGCGTACTCGATGCACACGTCGTGGGTGGCGCTCGTGCGGTCGCTCTCCTCGAAGTACGCGCGGCCCTGGACGACACGGACGTCCGCGCGCTCGAGCGTCTGGTGGACGTCGGCCGACTGGGCGAGCGCGAGCCCGTGGACACGGCTGTTGACGCGCGGAAGGTCGACCCGGGGGTCGTCGACGTCGACGCCCATCTCGGCGGTGCGCCGGAAGCCCGCGCGGACCCCCGCCGAGGCGATGAACGTCTTCGACGGCACACAGTCGTAGGCGACGCAGTTGCCGCCGAGGCTGTCCTGCTCGACGACCGTGACGTCGGCGCCGTGCTGGGCGGCGACCAGCGCCGCCTCGTACCCCGCCGGTCCTCCGCCGAGGATGACGATGCGGGTCATGTGGTGGTTCCCCTCCTGTCGCGGCATGGTCCGGTCCGGCTCCGCGTCCGCGCCGCTCATCGTCCCCGACACCGATGACGGGCGCGCACCGATCGTGTTCCACGGCCTCCCACCGGCCCGGCCGGGGCTCACGGACGCCGGTCGTGGCTACCCTGTCCGCCGTGCCGCTCTACGCCGCGTACGGGTCCAACATGGAGCCCACGCAGATGATGCAACGCGCGCCCCACTCGCCCATGTCGGGGACGGGCTGGCTCGAGGGCTGGCGCCTGACCTTCGGCGGCGAGGACTACGGGTGGGAGGGCGCGCTCTCGACCGTCGTCGAGGACCCCTCCTCGCGCGTCTTCGTGGTGCTCTACGACGTCAGCCCGCTCGACGTCGACCAGCTCGACCGCTGGGAGGGCGGCGAGCTCGGCATGCACAAGAAGCTCCGCCTGCGCATCCAGACGATGGACGGCCCCCAGCTGGCCTGGGTCTACGTCCTCGACGCCTACGAGGGCGGGCTGCCCTCCGCCCGCTACATCGGCGTGCTCAGCGACGCCGCGGAGGCCGCCGGCGCGCCGGACGACTACGTGCAGGCCCTGCGCGAGCGCCCGTGCCGCTCCGTCGGACCGGGACCGGGCTCGGAGCTCTGAGCACCGCGGTCGACGACCCGTGTCCCGGGGACACGGGTCGCCGACCGGAGCCTCAGCTCTTGTAGCCGGCGCGGCGCAGCGCCTCGGCCATCGCGTCGTTGGTGGGCGCGGGACGCCGGTCGCGGTTGCCCTGGCCGCGGTTGCCGCCGCCCTGGCCGCCACGTCCGCCCTGGTCACGACCGCCCTGACCACGTCCGCCCTGGCCACGTCCGCCCTGGCCGCCCTGGCCACCACCACGGCCCTGGCCCTCGCCGCGGCCGCCCTGGCTGCTCTGGCCGCCCTGACCGCCGCGGCCGCCCTGGCCACCACGCCCACGGCCCCCACGACCACCGCCCTGTCGCTCGCCCTGACGCTCGGTGGGGCGCTCGCCCTCGGTGGGTGTCCCCTCGGACGGTGCCTCGGACGGCGCCTCTGTCGTCGGTGCGGCCGGCGCAGCGGTCGCCGCGGCCTCACCTTGCGGCCGCCCGCCGCGGTTGCGACCACCACGGCCCCGCCCGCCGCGACCGCCGGACCGACCGCCGCCGGAGGCGGACCCGGACGGGCCGCCCTCGCCGGCGGGCTGCTCCTCGTCGAGGCGCAGGGTCAGCGAGATGCGCTTGCGCTCCACGTCGACGTCGAGCACCTTCACGCGGACGACGTCGCCCGGCCCGACGACCGAGCGGGGGTCGGACACGAAGTCCTTGGACATCGCCGAGATGTGCACCAGGCCGTCCTGGTGGACGCCGACGTCGACGAACGCGCCGAAGGCCGCGACGTTGGTGACCTGGCCCTCGAGGACCATGCCGGGCGTCAGGTCGGTGATCTGCTCGACGCCCTCGGCGAACTCCGCGGTGGTGAACTCGGGGCGCGGGTCGCGGCCCGGCTTGTCGAGCTCGGCGATGATGTCGAGCACCGTCGGGCGCCCGAAGCGCTCGTCGGTGAAGGCGTCGGGGTCGAGCTCGGTGAGCAGCGCGGTGTTGCCGACGAGGCCCTCGACGTCGGTGTGGGTGGACTCCACGATCCGGTGCACCACCGGGTACGACTCGGGGTGCACCGCCGAGCGGTCGAGCGGGTCGTCCGCGCCGGGGATGCGCAGGAATCCCGCGCTCTGCTCGAACGCCTTCGCGCCCAGGCGCGGCACCTCGCGCAGCGCCGTGCGGGACGCGAACGGGCCGTGCTCGTCGCGGTACCCCACGATCGTCGTGGCCAGCCCCGCGCTGATGCCCGACACGCGCCGCAGCAGGGGCGCCGAGGCGGTGTTGACGTCGACGCCGACCGCGTTCACGCAGTCCTCCACCACCGCGTCGAGCGAACGGGAGAGCGCCGTGCCCGCGACGTCGTGCTGGTACTGCCCGACGCCGATCGACTTGGGGTCGATCTTCACGAGCTCGGCCAGCGGGTCCTGCAGGCGGCGGGCGATCGACACAGCGCCGCGCAGGGACACGTCGAGCTCGGGGAGCTCGGTCGACGCCTGCTCGGACGCCGAGTACACCGACGCCCCGGCCTCGGACACGACCGCCGCGGTGAGCCCGAGCCCGGGCTCACGGGCGATGAGGTCGCGGACCAGGGCGTGGGTCTCGCGGGAGGCCGTGCCGTTGCCGATGGCGACGAGCTCGACGCCGTGCTCCCGGGCGAGCTCGCCGATCCTGGTGCGCGAGGCCTCCCACTGCCGGCGGGGCACGTGCGGATAGATCGTGTCGGTGGCGACGACCTTGCCGGTGCCGTCGATCACCGCCACCTTCACCCCGGTGCGCAGGCCCGGGTCGAGGCCCAGGGTCGGGCGCGCGCCGGCGGGGGCGGCGAGCAGCAGGTCGCGCAGGTTGCCGGCGAAGACGAGGACCGCGCCCTCCTCGGCGACCTCGCGCAGCCGCACCCGCAGGTCGACCACCAGGCGGGACAGGATCCGGGTGCGCCACGCCCACCGCACCGCCTCGCCCAGCCAGCGGTCGGCGGGGCGCCCGCGGTCGGCCACGCCGACGGCCGCGGCGATGCGCGCGAGGTACACCTCGCCGATCGCGGTCTCGTCGTCGTCGGCGGCCAGCGGGTCGAGGGTGAGGGCGAGGACCTCCTCGGTCTCGCCGCGCAGGACGGCCAGGATCCGGTGGGAGGGCAGGCGGGTGAACTTCTCGTCGAAGGCCCCGTAGTCGGAGAACTTCGCCGCCGCCGTGTCGCCCTCGCCGCCGCGGCCGTCGCGGTAGGTCGCGGTGAGACGCCCGCGGCGCCACATCTGCTCGCGCAGCTCGCCGACGAGGTCGGCGTCCTCGGCCCAGCGCTCGACGAGGATCGCGCGGGCGCCCTCGAGGGCGGCGTCGCGGTCCGGCACACCGTGGTCGGGGTCGACGTAAGCGCCGGCGGCGGTGCGCGGGATGTGCGTGGGATCGGTGAGCAGCGCGTCGGCCAGCGGCTCGAGGCCGGCCTCCCGCGCGATCGCCGCCTTGGTGCGCCGCTTCGGCTTGAAGGGCAGGTAGACGTCCTCGAGCCGGCTCTTGGTCTCGGCGCCGAGGATGCGCGCCGCCAGATCGTCGTCGAGCTTGCCCTGAGAGCGCACGGACTCCAGGACGGCGTCGCGCCGCTCCTCGAGCTCGCGCAGGTAGGTCAGGCGCTCCTCGAGGGTGCGCAGCTGGGCGTCGTCGAGCCCGCCCGTCGCCTCCTTGCGGTAGCGCGCGACGAAGGGGACCGTCGCCCCGCCGTCGAGCAGCTCGACCGCCGCCGACACCCGGCCCTCGCCGACGCCGAGCTCGTCGGCGATGCGGCGGGTGACCGGGGGCAGCACCGGAGCCGGGGCCTGGTCCGTAGGGGCGTCCGTGGGGGCATCCGTGGCGGTCGCCGTCGCATCGCTCACGGGCGCCATCGTGCCCGACGCCCCCGACGGCGTGCGATCCGGTTGGTCAGCCGCCCAAGGAGGCCAGGGCCGCGTGGACGAGCGTGCGCACGCCGACCGGCAGAGCGCGCTCGTCGAGATCGAACGTCGGCTGGTGGATGTCCGACATGTCCCCGACGCCCGACCACACCCCGAGGCGACCCATCGCCCCGGGCACGTGCTCGAGGTACCAGCCGAAGTCCTCGCCGCCGCTCGACTGCTCGGTGCCCACCGCCGCGTCCAGACCGTTCGCCCGCTGCGCGGCCAGGGCGAGCAGGTCGGCGGAGACGGCGTCGTTGACCACGGGCGGCACGCCGCGACGGTGCTCGAGCACGTAGCCGACGCCCGTCGGGGCGAGCAGCGCGGTGACCAGCGAGCGCACCAGCGGCTCGAGCTCGTTCCAGGTCGCGTGCTGCGCCGTGCGCAGGGTGCCCGCGAGCACGCCCTGCTGCGGGACGGCGTTGGCCGCGTGACCGGCCTGGACCGTGCCCCACACCAGCACCGTGCCCGAGCGCGGGTCGACCCGGCGCGAGAGCAGGTCGGGCAGGCCGGTGATGACGGTGCCGAGCGCGTGCACGAGGTCCGCGGTGAGGTGCGGGCGCGAGGTGTGACCGCCCGGGGAGGTCAGCCGGAGCTCGAGCATGTCGCACGCCGAGGTGATGGCCCCGGTGCGCGTGCCGACCTTGCCGACCTCCAGACGCGGGTCGCAGTGCAGCGCGAAGATGCGGTCGACGTCGGCGAGGGCGTCCGCGGCGATCGCGTCGAGCGCACCGCCGGGCTGCACCTCCTCGGCCGGCTGGAAGATCAGCCGCACCCGGCCGGGCAGCGACGGCGCCGACGCCAGCGCGAGGCCGGCGCCGAGCAGCATCGCCGTGTGCGCGTCGTGGCCGCACATGTGGGCGACGCCGGGCACCCGCGAGGCGTACGGGACGTCGTTCTGCTCCTGCAGGGGCAGGGCGTCGAGGTCGGCGCGCAGGGCGACGGTGCGGGGTCCCTGGCCGATGTCGCAGATCAGCCCGGTGCCGGGCAGCAGCTTGGGCGCCAGGCCCGCGCCCGCGAGCGTCTCGGCGACCAGACGGGTCGTCTCGTGCTCGCGGCGGGCCAGCTCGGGGCGCGCGTGCAGCGTGCGGCGCCAGCCGAGGACGTCGTCGGCGTGGGCGGCGAGCCACCGGTCGATCCACTCCGGGCCGTTGCCCACGCCGAGGTCGGCCACGTGGGCCGGCACCGGGTGAGGCTCAGCCAGAGTCATCGAACACACCTCCCGTGTCGGGCCCGTCATGAGTCCGACTGTCCGGCCCAGCATGCCTGCGCCGGACGGCGGTTGCGGGCTCACGGCGCCCCCTCGCGGCGAAGGGTCGCGACCGCGCTGTGTGCGGCGCACCACCCCGGAGAACGATCCGACGAACGGCCGGTCGGTGCAGGTCACCGGCGTGCCCGGCCGCTGCCCGGCGATCGACGTCCGTCCGTCGCAGCCCGTCGACCGCCGGGTACCCCCGACGTGGCCCGGCCAGCGGTCGGCGTTGCCATCATGGAGAGGTGAGCCCCGCAGCCGCCGACGCGACCGGCCCCCGCCGGATCGTCGGGCGCTACCGCCTCGAGCACGAGCTCGGCCGCGGCGCCATGGGCACGGTGTGGTCCGCGTACGACGAGGTCCTGCACCGTCCCGTCGCCGTCAAGGAGGTGCGCCTGTCGTCCGTCCCGGTGAACGAGCGCGCCATCGTGCGCGAGCGCACCCTGCGCGAGGCCCGGGCCACCGCCATGCTCTCCCACCCGAACGTCGTCACGCTCTACGACGTCGTCGAGGTGGCCTCGGAGCCCTACGTCGTCATGGAGCTGCTGCCCTCGCGCAGCCTCGCCAGCTACATCGGCGAGCGCGGGACCCTCAGCCAGCCCGAGGCCGCGGAGATCGGGTCGGCCGTCGCGTCGGCACTGCAGACCGCGCACCGGGCGGGCATCACCCACCGCGACGTCAAGCCCGGCAACGTCCTGATCGGCGAGAACGGGCAGATCAAGCTCACCGACTTCGGCATCGCCCGCAACGCCGCCGAGCAGTCCATGACCCAGACCGGCACGGTGCTGGGCTCGCCCCCGTACATCGCGCCCGAGGTCGCCATGGGCCGCGCGGTCGGTCCCGCCGCCGACCTGTGGGGGCTCGGCGCCACGCTCTTCGCCTGCCTGGAGGGACGCCCCCCGTACGACGCGGGCGACCCGGTCGGCACGGTCACCGAGGTCGTGCACGGCGAGGTCCCGGTGCCCTCGGGCCGCGGTCCGGTGGTCGACGTCGTGCGCGGGCTGATGGTCAAGGACCCGACGCTGCGCATGCCGCTCCCGGCCGTGCGCCGTCGCCTGCGCCCGCTGCTCTCCGACCCCGAGGGGCCCGTCCTCGCCGCGCCCGCCTCGCCGCGCACGGCCGCCTTCCGCCTGCCGCCGCAGGGCGCCCCGAGCGACCAGGCGGGCCTGATCCCGATGCCCGGGCAGCAGCCGTCGGGCCCGCCCTCGGGACCCACGCCCCGGCCCCCGGGGAAGGGCCCGGCGGGCACGCTCGTCGAGGGCTCACCCGACCAGCCGTCGCCCGGCCCGCGCCCACGCACCGACCGGCGCCCCTCGCCCGGCCCGCGCACGGGTCCGGAGGCCACGCCCGCGGCCGCGGCCGCGGCGGCTGCGGCGGCGTCGGCTCCCGCGACCGAGGAGACGGGCGCGCCCTCCGCCGAGGGGCCGGGGACCGGGGAGAAGCGGTCCGACGCCGGCGGAGCACCGGCCACGGAGGCGCCGACCCCGCCCGCCGACGGGAGCGGCGAGCAGGCCGCGGCAGCACCGGGTGACGGGTCCGGCGGCACGTCCGCGGCCGCGTCCGGCGCTCCGGCCGCCACGACCGGCACGGACACCGCCGGCGCGACGGTGGACACGCCCGACGCGCCTGCGCCGGCGGCGGCGACCGGGGAGCCCGAGGACGCGGAGCCGGCGGCATCGGCCCGCGCGAGGTCCACGGCTGCCGGGACCTCCGGCGACGACGAGGACGCCGGTGCCGACGCCGGCCGGGACGTCGAGGGGCCGGACGCCGAGCAGGGTGCCGGCGACGGTGACGATGCCGCCGGCGTGGGCCCCGCGGCGGTGGCCGCCGCGGGCGCGGCGGTGGTCGCCGCCGGTGCCGCCGGACGGACGACGGCCGGTGACGGCGCCGAGGCTGCCGAGACGGCCGAGGCCGCCGACGACGGCGCGGTCGCTGACGACGATGACGCCGACGACGCCGCGGACGCCGCGACGCCCGGCGGGCGGTCCGCGTCCGGCGCCGGGGACGGCACCGCCGACGGCGCGGGGGACGGCGCGGGGGACGACGCCGGGGACCCGATGGCGACCGTGGAGCGCGCCGACGGCGTGACGCCGGATCCGGAGGACGTCCGGGCGGACGCCGCGGCGGCAGGGAGCGACGAGGGAGCGGACCAGACCACCGCGGGATCCACCGGCACCGGCACCGCCACTGGCACCGGCACCGGCACCTCCTCCGGCGGGACCACCGCCGACGCCCCCGGGAAGACGTCGGTCGCGGCGGCCGGCGGGGCGGCCGTGACGAGCTCGGACGGGACCGCCGACAAGACGACCGCCAAGACCGCCGACGAGACCGGCGACGAGGCCGCCGCGAAGGCCGCCGCGAAGGCCGCCGCGACGAGCTCGGACGGCGCCGCCGACCGGGCAGCCGGCGACGCCTCCGACGACGCCGCGGACGCGGCGTCCGGGACGATCCCGGACGCGACGGACGGGGCCGCGGGCGCGGCCTCCGCGACGGCCCCGGGCGAGACGGACGGGGCCGGGGACGAGGCCCCGGACGGGACCGCCGACCGCGTCACCGACCCGAAGGCCGGCGCGGCGACGGGCACGAAGGGCACGACCGGCAACGGCGCCGCCGCACGCGTGCCGTCACCACCGAGCGACGCGGAGACGACGATGGTCGGCCCGCGGGTACCGGCGTCGGAGGACGTCACGCGGACGGTGCGCCGCCCGCCACCGCCCCCGCCGCGCACCGGCCCGCCCGGCCGCTGGACGCCGCCGGGCGGGGCACCCGCGCCGGCGTGGCGTCCGGCGCCGCCGCGCCCGGCCGCGGCGGGGACGGGCACCGGGTCCGCCCAGGGCGGCACGGGCCAGCCGCTGGCGGCCGACCCCGGACCCCTGCCGTTCACGCCGTCCCCGCGCCCGCCGGCCCCGCCGAAGCGCTCGCCGTGGGCCGTCGCCGCCGTCGTCGCGCTGCTGGTGCTCATGGCCGCGCTCGGGGCGGTCGGCGCCTACGCCCTGACACGGTCGCTGGCCGGCCAGGGTCCGCTCACGTCGACCCTGCGTCCGGCGGGGCCGGAGGTCGCGAACACCCTGCTCATCGCGCACGCCGACACCGACGAGCGCTACAGCGGCACCGGTCTGGGGTTCAGCGCCCTGGTGCCCGCGAACTGGCAGCAGTTCCGGCTGGAGCAGCCGGGCGGCGACATCGCCGTGCGGTTCGTCTCCCCGTCCGCGGAGCGGGAGCTGCGGGTCGACCGCGTCGTCGGCTTCTACCCCGCGCAGCGGGCGTCCGACTACGCCGCGCTCCTCGCGCGTCCCGCGAGCCTCGGCGTCGACGGGAGCAGCGTCGGGCCCCTCGAGGCCGTCGGCACGGCGGCGCCGGGCCGGGAGCCACCCCAGCAGATCGTCTACCGCACCGCGTCCGGCCCCGACGACCGGACGACGTGGACGCGGCTGGTGCCGTCGGGCAACGACCTGTGGGTGGTGCGCCTGACGACGCCGAGCACGGACACGGCCGGGGCGGTCGACCAGTTCCGGGCCGTGGCCGACAGCTTCGCCGCACCGCCCCCCTAGGCTCCGCGCGATGACGGAGATCGACCCCCTGGTCCCCGCGCTGCCCGCGCCCGAGGACGCCGCCGCCGAGCTGGCGAAGCGCACCGGCGCCCTGACCCACGACGTCGCCGTGGTGCTGGGCTCCGGCTGGCGCGCCGCGGCGGACGCCTTCGGGCCGCCGGTCGCCGAGATCCCGGTCGCCGAGCTGCCCGGGTTCACCCCGCCGGGAGCGCCCGACCACGCGGGCGTGGCCCGGTCGGTCGACGTCGGCGGCCACCGCGTGCTGATCCTGCTGGGGCGCACGCACCTCTACGAGGGCTACAGCCCGGCGCAGGTCGTGCACCCGGTGCGGACCGCGTGCGCCGCCGGCGCGCGCACCGTCGTGCTCACCAACGCCGCGGGCGGCATCGACCCGTCGTACGCCGTCGGGCAACCGGTCCTCGTGTCCGACCACCTCAACCTCACGACGAGCTCGCCGCTGATCGGGCCGGACTTCGTCGACCTCACCGACGCCTACGACCCGGGCCTGCGGGCCCTGGCCCGCGAGATCGACCCCGACCTCGTCGAGGGCGTCTACGCCGGGCTGCGGGGCCCGCACTTCGAGACCCCGGCCGAGATCCGCATGCTGCGGACGCTCGGCGCGGACCTCGTGGGGATGTCGACGGTGCTGGAGACGATCGCGGCGCGCGCGGCGGGCGCGCGGGTGGCGGCGGTGGCGCTGGTCAGCAACCCCGCGGCCGGCACCGTCGACGCGCCGATCGACCACCTCGCGGTGATCGACGCCGTGCACGCCGCGGCCGCCCGCACCGGGACGCTGCTCGCGCGCCTCGTCCGGGCCACGCTGGAGGACCCGGACCGATGACCCGGCTGCTGGTGGTGCACCACACCCCCTCGCCGAGCCTGCACGAGCTGCTCACGGCCGTGCTGGAAGGCGCCGGCACCGACGAGATCGAGGCCGACGTGGAGGTCGTGGCCCGCCCGGCGCTGACCGCCGGCGCGGCCGACGCGCTCGACTGCGACGGCATCGTGCTCGGGACCCCGGCGAACATCGGGACGATGTCGGGCGCGCTCAAGCACTTCTTCGACCAGGCCTACTACCCGTGCCTCGACCAGACCGCCGGACGACCCTTCGGCCTGTACGTGCACGGCGGCTCGGACACCGCGGGCGCGGTCCGCGACATCCTGACGATCACCGGCGCGCTGGGCTGGGAGCAGGCCGCCGCGGTCTGCGAGTCCACGGGCGAGGTCGGCACCGCCGAGCGCGAGGCGGCGTGGGAGCTGGGCGCTACCGTGGCGCTGCAGGCGGCGGAGCGAACGGGGAGTTCGCGCGCATAGAAGCAGCGAACGCCACGTTCGCTGCAATCTCCGGGGGCGAGCGGGCATGCACGGGCGGGCGCGGACGTTGCCGCGGGCATGACATCGCGAGCCGTGCAGTACATGCGCTTCGGCGGGCCGGAGGTCCTCGAGGTCGTCGACCGTGAGGACCCGGTACCCGGCGAGGGCCAGGTCCGCCTCGCCGTGCGCGCCGCGGCGGTCAACCCCCTCGACTGGAAGCTCCGCTCCGGCGGGATGGCCAAGGAGGACGCCCCGCCGCAGCCGCGCGTGCCCGGGTTCGACGTCGCCGGGGTCGTCGAGGCGGTCGGGGACGGCGTCACGACCCTCGCCGTGGGCGACGAGGTGCTGGGCAGGTCGGTCGGCGGGGCCTACGCCGAGAAGGCGCTGGCCGACGCGACGGCGCTGGTGCGCAAGCCCGCCGAGGTGTCGTGGGAGGTGGCCGCGTCGCTGCCGGTGGTCGTCACGACGGCCTACCGCGCGCTCGCCGCGCTGGGCCTGGGCGAGGGCGACCACACCGGCACCACCCTGATCGTCGACGGCGCGTCGGGCGGGGTCGGCGTCTACGCCGTCCAGCTGGCCGTGGCGCGCGGCGCGACCGTGATCGGCACCGCGAGCCCGGCCCACCAGGACGACGTCCGTGCGCTCGGGGCGACGCCGGTGGTCTACGGCGACGGGCTCGTCGACCGGGTCCGCGCGGTGGCCCCGCAGGGTGTCGACGTCGCGTTCGAGACCGCCGGCAAGGGCGCCCTGCGCGACCTCGTGACGCTCGTCGGCTCGCCGGAGAAGGCGATCACGATCGCCGACTACGCGGGGTCCCAGGAGCTGGGCGTCGTGTTCACCTCCGGCGGCGACCCCGACGAGGAGACGCGGGCGCTGGCCGACGGCGTCGCCCGCGTCGCCGACGGCCGGTTCCGCACGACGGCCGTCGTCACCTACCCGCTGGAGCAGGCGGGCCAGGCCCAGGACGACAACCAGCACGGCCGCGTCAGCGGCAAGCTCGTCCTGGTCCCGTAGCCCCTCGTGAGCAGTTGGCGCCCTCAGGGGGTCGCCGACTACTCACGTTGCCGGAGCGCCGCGTCGTAGAGGGCCTTGGTGGAGACGCCGTGGGCCTCGCCGACCTCCCGGGCCGCCTCGCGCATCTTGCGCCCGTCGGCCACGAGCCCGAGCACCTCCGCCGCGAGGTCCTCGGGCTCGGGCGTCACGGGCGTCGCGGGGGCGAGCACCACCGTGATCTCGCCGAGCACGTCGCGCGCGGACGCCCAGGCCGAGACCTCCGCGAGCGGGCCGCGCACGACCTCCTCGTGGGTCTTGGTCAGCTCCCGGCAGATCGCCGCGCGGCGCTCCCCGCCCAGCTCGGCGACCGCGACCGCCAGCAGCGACGCCAGCCGCCGCGGCGACTCGAAGAAGATCGTCGTCCGCGTTTCCGTGGCCAGGGTCCGCAGCCACGTGCGCCGCGAACCGTCGTCGCGCGGCGCGAAGCCCTCGAAGCAGAACCGGTCGCTCGGCAGGCCCGAGACGGCGAGCGCCGCGAGCACCGCCGACGGGCCGGGCAGGCAGCGCACGGGCAGGCCGGCCTCGACGCAGGCGGTCACGACGCGATAGCCGGGGTCGGACACGACCGGCATGCCCCCGTCGCTGACCACCAGCACCGTCGCGCCGTCGCGGATCGCCGCGACCAGCTCCGGCGCCCGGCCGCGCTCGGCCCGCTCGTCGAACCGCACCAGGCGCCCGGCGACCCTGACCCCGAGCGACGCGGCCAGGCGCCCCAGGCGCCGCGTGTCCTCGGCGGCGACCACGTCGGCCGTGGCCAGGGCGTCGCGCAGGCGCGCGGAGGCGTCCGCGGGGTCCCCGAGCGGGACACCAGCCAGAAGGAGGACCCCGCCCGACACCCCGTCCGACACCGCCGCCACGTCGCGAACCCTACGATCGGAGCCCGTGACGGCCACCATCGCGCGCCCGGCACCCCCGCCGGCGGCTCTCCCGGCCCCCCGGGACGCGCCGGCCGTCGCGCAGCTCCTCGGGCGCCCGATGCCCACCGACCGCCTGCGCGGCTGGGTGGTCGCGCTCGTGCTCACGGTCGTCGGGGGCGTGGTCCGCTTCTGGGACATCGGCTGGCCCACCGACCAGGGCACACCGATCTTCGACGAGAAGCACTACGTGCCCCAGTCGTGGCAGGTGCTGCGCAACGGCGGGTACGAGGACAACCCCGGGTACGAGCTCGTCGTCCACCCGCCGCTGTCGAAGCAGCTCATGGCCGTCGGCCAGTGGATCTTCGGGTACGACCCGGTGGGCTGGCGCGTGGCCTCCGCGCTCGCGGGGACGATCTGCGTCCTCGTGATCATCCGGGCCGGGCGGCGGCTGACGCGCTCGACGCTGCTGGGCGGCCTGGCCGGCGTCCTGCTCATCGCCGACGGCGTCAGCCACGTCTCCGCGCGCGTCGGGATGATCGACATCTTCCCGACCGTCTTCGTCCTCATGGCGTTCGCCGCGCTGCTCGTCGACCGCGACGACGTGCGGTCGCGCCTGGCGGTGGTCGTCGCCGAGGGCCGGATCGCCCAGAGCGTCTACGGGCCGCGGCTCGGCGTGCGGTGGTGGCGGCTGGCCGCCGGCGTCTGCATCGGGCTCTCGCTCGCCGCGAAGTGGTCCGGCCTGTACTACATCCTCTTCTTCGGAGCCCTGCTGATCGGGTTCGACGCCGCCGCCCGCCGCGCGGCGGGGGTCGCGCGCCCGTTCGTCGGGACCCTGGTGCGCGACGTCGCGCCCGCGGTCTGGGCGTTCGTCGCGGTGCCGGTGCTCTGCTACCTCGCGAGCTGGATGCCGTGGATCGCCAGCGAGACCGGCACCGACCGGCACGCCGTCGGCCAGCAGCTCCCGGTCGGCGGCCCGACGGGCTTCCTGCCGGACTGGCTGCGCGGCCTGGCGTACTACAGCACCAAGGTCCTCGAGTTCCACGCCACGCTCGACACCCCGCGCGGCAACCCGCACCCGTGGGAGTCCAAGCCCTGGACGTGGCCGATGGGCCTGCGCCCGATGCTCTACTACTACGAGTCGGGCACCGGCGACCTCGGCTGCGGCGGCCCGTCCTGCGTCTCGGCCGTGATGCTGATCGGCACCCCGGCGCTGTGGTGGGTCTCGGTCCCCGCGCTCGGCTGGTCGATCTGGCGTGTGGTCACGGCGTTCGACTGGCGCCACGCCGCCGTCCTCGTCGGGTACGGCGCGGGCTTCCTGCCGTGGTTCACCAACATCGACCGGCAGATGTACTTCTTCTACATGACGCCGGTGGCGCCGTTCCTCGTGCTCGCGGTCGTGCTCGCCCTCGGTGAGTTCCTGGGCCGGCGCGAACAAGGGCTCGAACGGCGGCGCACCGGCACGCTCGTCGTCGGCGTCTACACCGGCCTCGTCGTCGCGAACTTCGTCTGGCTGTGGCCGATCCTCGTCGGCACGTGGGTCACCGCGGACCGGTGGAACGCGGAGCTGTGGCTGCCGTCCTGGAAGTGAGCCCGCCCCGCCACAGCACGGCCGACACCGCGAGCAGCCACACGCACCACACGACGTACCCGGCGAAGTTCGTCAGCCGCGCGAGGTCGACGCCGAGCGGGACGAGCACGCCGGTGGCGACGAGGCCGGCCGCGACGCACCCGGACACCGCGAGCCACCGGGCGGACTCGACCGCGACGAGGACGGTGAACGCCGCCGTGGAGGCGTAGCCGAGCGTCTCGCCGATCATCTGGCCGAGCCAGAACCCCAGCAGCTCGAACATGTGCTCCGCCGACGGGCTCCCGTCGCGGGCGAGCCCCGGCACGAGCAGCACCCACCGCGACAGGCCCACCACCTGGACCGCCGCGGCCGCGATCCCGACGACCGTGATCCAGCGGCCCCGCGTCCCACCGGCGAGGCGCCCGAGCGCGACGGCCGCCGGCGCCAGCAGGGCGGCGCCGGCGACGAGCACGCCGAACCAGGCGCTGACGGCCACCTGGTGCTGGCCGTAGAGCGCGAGGACCACCCCGGTGGGCTCCGCCAGGACCTGCGGGTAGCGGAACACCGAGCCCAGCGCGGTGAACCCGGCCGCCGCGAGCAGGGCGGCCGCCGTGAGCGAGAGGGCGGCGACCCGGCGCCGGCGCGTGGTCGACGCCGGCGCCGTCAGCACCCCGGTCACGACGTCACCGCCGCGCGGCGGGCCAGCGCGACCGGCAGGACCAGCGTCAGGACGGTGACGACGACGGCCCCGCTCGAGCCGAACACGGTGTAGCCCCGCTCGACGTCGACGCCGATCAGCGTGGTGACCGCCCACCCGAGCGCCCACACGGCCGCCAGGAAGGCCGGCCAGGCGGCGGCGAGGGCCCCGAGCCGCGGGCGGAGCACCAGCGCCTGCGCGAGACCGACCACCGCCCCGGACACCGCACCCTGGACGGCCAGCGCGCCGAGGCCCGTCCCGTAGCCGACCGCCGCGGCGCCGAGCGCGAGGCCCGCGGCGAGCCCGACGCCGGTGGCGGCGAGCCAGGCGACGACCGGCACCGGGCGCCCACCGGATCCGGCCCACAGCCCGAGGGCCTGCACGGCGCCGAGGACCAGGCCGGTCAGCAGCCCGCCGAGCAGCGCGGGGACCGGGCCGTCGACGGGACCGGCGATCTCGGCGGCGAGGCCACCGAGGGGGAAGCCGAGGAAGGTGGGGAGCCAGCAGAGGAGCCGCCGGCGCGTCGTCGTGGGTGCCGGTGCGGCGGTCGTGGTGCCGCCGGCGCGGAGGTCGGGCATCGGGTCAGCTCCCGTCGGGTCGGTGCAACGTGAGGAACCGTCACGCAGAGCGCTGACGGGCCGCTGACGACGGCGCTGACGCCCCCTGACGGACCCCGATCCGGCCTACGCTCGTCACGTGCTGTCGATCGCGCTCCTCGGGCCCGTGGAGGTCCGTCGCGACGGCGAGCTGCTGTCCGTCCCGTCCGGGCGGACCACCGAGGTCCTGGTGCGCCTGGCTCTCGACGCCGGGCGCACGGTGCGGGCGGAGCAGATGCTCGACGAGCTCTGGGACGGGGCCGGCGCCAACACCCTGCAGTCCAAGGTGTCGCAGCTGCGGCGCGCCCTCGGTGACACGGCGCTGGTGGCCCACGACCACGGCGGCTATCGCCTCGCGCTCGCCCCGGAGCGGATCGACGTCGCCGCGGTCGAGCGCCTCGCGGACCAGGTCGCGGCGGCGCGGGAGGCCGGCGATGCGGAGGCCGTGCGCGACCACGCGGCGCGGGCCCTGGCGGTGTTCCGCGGGGACGTCCTGGCGGGCGCGGGCGACGGCGCCTGGCTCGCGCCGCACCGCCGGCGGTGGGAGGAGCTGCGGCTCGGGCTGGTCGAGGACCACCTGGCCGCCCGGGTCGCGCTCGGCGCCGGCGGCGAGGTCGTCGGCGAGCTCGAGGAGCTGACCGCGCGGCACCCGCTGCGCGAGGGGCTGTGGGCGTCGCTCGTGACGGCCCTCTACCGCGCGGGACGCCAGGCGGACGCGCTCGCGGCGTACGCGCGCGTGCGGCGCCGGCTCGTCGACGACCTCGGCGTCGACCCCGGGCCGGGCCTGCGACGGCTCGAGGAGCAGATCCTCGCGCAGAACGCCGCGCTGGCCGGGCTGGAGGCGTCCGCGGCGCCGGACCTGCGGCCGGGCAACCTCCCGCCCCGCGCCCCCGGTCTGGTCGGGCGGGCGACGGAGACGGCGGCGATCCGGGCGCGCCTCGACGAGCACCCGCTCGTGACCGTCGTCGGCCCGGCCGGGGTCGGGAAGACCCGGACCGCCCTCGCGGTCGCGGCGGACCTCGAGGCGCCGGGCGGGGTGTGGCTCGTCCGGCTCGACGGCGTCGCCGACCCCGCGGCGGTCCCGTCCGCGGTGGCCGCGACGCTCGGCGTCCCGGTGGGTGATCTCGGGGCGCACCTCGCCGGCTCCCCCGCCGTGCTGCTGCTCGACAACGCCGAGCACCTCCTGGACGCGGTGGCCGCCCTGGCCGACCGCCTGCTCGCCGCCGCCCCCCGGGCGCGGGTCCTCGTCACCAGCCAGGCACCCCTCGGCCTCGACGTCGAGACCGTGGTCCCGCTCGACCCCCTCGGGCCGGCGGACGCGGAGGCCCTCTTCGCGGCCCGGGCGGCGCGGCTGCCGCGCCCGGTCACGGTCGATCCCGACGCGGTGGCGCACCTCTGCCGGCGCCTCGACGGGCTGCCGCTGGCCATCGAGCTGGCCGCGGCACGGCTGACGACGCTGTCCGTGCCGGAGATCGCGCGCCGGCTCGACGACCGCTTCGGCCTCCTGCGCGACCCGGCGAGCAGGGCGCCCGCACGCCGCCGGGCGCTGGGCGACGCGATCGCGTGGAGCCACGACCTGCTCGACGACGCCGACCGCCGCGGGCTGTGGGGGCTCGCGGTGTTCGCGGAGGGTGCGCCGCTGCCCGCCGCCGAGCACGTCCTCGCCGCGCTGGACGTCCCGGACGCGGTCGACGTCGTCGGCCGGCTGGTCGCGCGCTCGCTGGTGACCGTCGACGTCACCGACGACGGCGTCCGCTATCGCCTGCTCGACAGCGTCCGCGCCCACGCCCGTGACCGCATCGCCGAGGCCGGCCTCGCCGACGTCGCGGGCGCCGCGCACGCCGCGTGGTTCGCGGCCACCGCGGAGAGCCAGGCGCTCGCCGTGCGCGGCCCCGGCCAGCCCGCCTGCCTCGTCACGGCGCGCACCGAGCGGGCGAACATCGACGCCGCCCTCGACCGGTGCGCCGCCCACGACCCGCGCCGGGGCCTCCGGATCGCCGTCGGGTTCGGGTGGACGTGGGTCGTGCTCGGCGACGGCGTCGCCGGCGCGGCACGGGTGCGCCGGGCGCTCGGTGCGGCGGAGGCGCTCGGCGACCCGTCCGACGAGCTCGTCGTGGACGCCCTGCTCCTCACCGGATGGCTCGAGGCCTCGGCCGGGGACGTCGGGCGGGCTGAGGGGGATCTCGACCGCGCGCTGGCGCTCGCCGACGGCGAGGACCGGCGGAGCACCGACGCCCACCGCCACCGGGCGTTCCTGCGCATCCAGCAGGGACGGCCCCACGACGTGCGCACCGAGGCCGACGCCGCCGTCGAAGGCGCCCGCCGGCAGGGTCGCTCCTGGGAGACGGCCGCGGCGCTGCTCCTCGCCGCCTACGGGTCCTCGATGCTGGGCGACACGGCGGGCGCGTCGACGGCGGCGCAGGAGGCCCTCGCGCTGCTCGAACCGCTCGCCGACCCCTGGGGCCTCGTGCACGCCCGGGGGATCCTCGCGACGATCGCCCGGGCGCAGGGCCGTCTCGACGCGGCGGCGGACGCGCTGGCCGCGCTGGCCGCCGACAGCGAGCGACAGGGCTTTCTCGGGCAGGCGGCGCTGCACCTCACCCGTCTCGGCGGGGTCGAGCAGCAGCGCGGCCGGCACGACGCCGCCGTCGCCGTCCTCGACCGCGCCCTCGCCGCCGCGCAGCGCAGCGGCGACCCGCGCGTGGCCGCGACCGCGCGCACCACCCTCGCCCGCGCGCTGCACGACGCGGGCGACGACGTCGTCGCCCTGGCGCTGCTCGAGCAGAGCGACCGCTGGTACCGCGCGGCGGGCGGGGGCGAGGGCGCGCTGCTGACGCGGTGCCTCCTGGCCGTGCTGATCGGCGCCCACGACCGGCTCGTGGGCCTGCGGGACGAGGCCCGGGCGGCCGGCGACGCCGAGGCCGAGGCCGTGGTGGGTTCCGCGCTCCCCGACGACGTCGTCAGGGCGCCCGGCGTGCCGTGACGAGCCACGCCGCGGACCCGAGCACGACGCCGTGCGGGCCCTCGTGGGCGCGCAGGGTCGCGCGGAGGGTCTCCGACCGGCGGTCCGCCTCGTCGGGGGCGAGCCCCTCGAGCAGCCAGCCGAGCAGGCCCAGGACGAACGCGTGGGCCTCGTCGGCGTCGCGCCCGTAGACCTCGGGCTCGGCGACGCCGTCGAGCGCGACACCGACGAAGCCCGCGCCCTCGAGCAGGGTGCGCACGTGGTCGGGGTCGCTCAGGGAGAACGGCCCGGGCTGCCCGGCCGGCGACGGCGGGGGCGGCTGACCGGCGAGGTCGCGGACGAAGGTCACGAACCACTCGTTGACCGCGGCGGCCTGCCACGTCAGCAGCGTGAGCCGGCCGCCGGGGCGCAGGGCGCGGGCGAGGTTCGCGAACGCGGCGTCGGGCCGGCCGAAGAACATCGCGCCGGTCCGGCTGATGACCGCGTCGAACTCCCGGGTGGCGAAGGGGTGCACCTGCGCGTCGGCACGGGCGAAGGACGCGTTCACCAGCCCGCCGGCCGCGGCCCGGGCCCGCGCGACGTCGAGCATGCGCGTGGAGAGGTCGATGCCGAGCGCCTCGCCCGCCGGCGCCGCCCGCGCCGCGGCCCGGGTGGTCAGGCCCGTGCCGCACCCGACGTCGAGCACCCGGTGGTCGGCCTCGATCCCGGCGGCCGCGTGGAACGCGGGTTGGTAGCGCGCCAGGGCCGTGTCGAACCGGTCGGCGTGCGTCGCCCAGTAGCCGCCCTCGCGGCCGTCCCAGGCCTGCGCCTGCGCGGTGTTGGTCGGGTCGATGGTCAGCGTGGTGGTCATGGCCGTGCTCCGATACTCTCTTAGGGAGTATGAGAGTCGTCCCAAGGGGAGTACGTGTCAAGCCCACGCCTGACGAGCACGTCGTTCGCCGTGCTCGGGCTGCTCGCGGTGCGGTCCTGGAGCACCTACGAGCTGACCCGGCAGATGGACCGCAGCCTCGGCCGGATGTGGCCGCGCGCGACGAGCAAGCTCTATGAGGAGCCGAAGAAGCTCGTCGACGCGGGGTTCGCCGCCGCCGAGACCGAGGCCGTCGGGCGCCGCCCGCGCACCGTCTACTCGATCACCGAGGAGGGCCGGGCCGCCCTCGCGCGCTGGCTGGCCGAGCCCGGCGACGGCCCCGTCGTCGAGTTCGAGCAGCTGGTCAAGCTCACCTTCGCCGAGCACGGCACGCGCGCGGACGCCCGGCGCACCGTCGCCGCCGCGCGGGCCTGGGCGCAGGAGCGCAACGCCGAGAACCTCCTCGCCGCGCGGCAGTACGCCGCCGGCGAGGGCCCGTTCCAGGACCGCGCGGCCCAGACGATGCTCGCGGGCGCGTTCTTCACCGACCTCTACGCGACGGTGGCGCGGTGGGCGGACTGGGCCGACGAGCAGATCGCCGCGTGGCCCGAGGACCCGGGCGAGGCGACCGCCGACCCGGGAGAACTGGAGGAGATCGCCCGGCGCGCCGACTGGTGAACCGCCGGGAGAGACAGGGTGGAGCTGAGGGGAATCGAACCCCTGACCTACTCGATGCGAACGAGTCGCGCTACCAACTGCGCCACAGCCCCTGGTGCGGTGCCAACTCTAGCAACGCCGCTGATCGCCGTCGGACGGCGGGTCAGGCCCTCGTGTCAGGCGCCGGCCGCCCGGCGGTAGCCGTAGGTGCGCTCGCCGTCGAGGTCGTGGAACGCGGGGTCGTCGTCGGAGTCGTCGACGAGCTCGAGGTCCTCGGGCACCGGCGGCGGGGGCGTGCGCGGCGCCGCCCAGCGGGGCGCCTCGTCGTGGTCGGCGTGGTCGTCGCGACCGCCGCGCGCCACGGGCACCCGGCGGGTGTCCTCCTCGGCCGGCTCGTCGTCGAGCTCGTCGTCGGCGTAGGCGGCCTCGTAGTCCCCGTCGATCCAGTCGGTCTCGTCCTCACGCGCCGCGGCCATGCGGGCGTCGTGCTCGGCCTGACGGACCCGGCGGGCCTCGAGCGCCCGGCGCTCGCCGGACAGGCGGGCCGCGCGGCGGGCACGGACCTCCTCCTCGATGCGCGTCTGGCGGCGCAGGAAGATCAGGTAGCCGACGAGGACGACGTCGGCGGCGGCGTGCAGCCACCACATCATGCTGGAGACCACCAGCGCCGCGAGCGCCGAGAGCACCGCGACCGCGATGAGGCCGAGCGCGATCCGCTGCCGGAACGCGTAGCGCGCCTGGGCCGCGGCCGCCGCCGCGTCGGCGTCGAACCCGCCGCGGCCGGGCCGGTAGGGGCGCAGCTCCCGGGAGACGGTCTCGGTGTCCTCGAGATCCTCGAGGTCCTCGTCGTCGTAGCGGTCGTCGAACTCGTCGAGGTCGTCGTCGTACTCGTCGTACCCGCCGTCGGCGTCGTACCGGCTGTCGTAGCCGTCGTCACGGTCGTCGTGGTCGTCGTCCGGGGCCCGGCGGGGCAGGACCCGCTCGCGGCCGACCGGGCGCGCGTCGCGCCCCGCCTCGTCCTCGACGTCGTCCGTGTCGTCGAGCCCGCCGGCGACGGAGGTGTGGACGTCCGTGTCCAGATCGCGGTCCAGGTCGCCGCGGTCGGCGTCCAGGTCGAGCTCGGCGTCGAGGGCCTCGGGCGTCTCGTCGTCACGCTCGGCGAGCGTCGTCCCGGCCGTGCCCGCGCCGCGGCTCGTCGACCCGGAACCCGTCGCCGCCCGGTCGCCGCCGCCGCGGCCCGTCGTCTGCGCAGTCGTCACGGCGACCTCCTCGATCAGGGGTGCGCCGGCCGTCCGTGGCAGCACCCGGGCACTCAGGTCGGCCTCGGCGGGACGCGGGACCATCTGGCGGCGTCGGGCGACCACGGGGACCAGCACGACCAGCCACGCCAGGACCAGGGCTGCGAACACGACCGAGCTCGGCACCCGCAGACCTCCCACCGGGACGACCGCGACGACCGGATCCGGACCGCCGCGCTCGCCACGCTAGTCACACGAGTCCCTCGCGCCCCGTAGCGACGTCGGCGTGTCGTGTGCGAGCGGTGACGTCACCCCTCCAGTGGGGGAACCTCGTCCCCCGGGGTTCCGGGCCCGGAGCCACTCGACCGGGGGTCAAGCCACGATGGAGGGCTGGGCCATGTGGGTGCGAACCTCACGCCCGCTCGGCCAGGCCCGCCCGCAGCAGCCGCGCGACCAGGCCGTCGGGCAGGACGTCCTCCTCGGTGACGGCCAGGACGAGGTGGTCGCGCCAGTCGCCGTCGACCTCGAGGTAGCGCCGCAGGAGGCCCTCCTCGCGGAAGCCGAGCTTGGCGAGGACCCGTCGGCTGCGGGCGTTCTCGGGCCGCACGGTCGCCTCGATGCGGTGCAGGCCGACGCGGGCGAAGCAGTGGTCGACGGCCAGCGCGACGGCCGCGGTCGCGGCGCCCCCGCCGGCGACGTGCGCGGACACCCAGTAGCCGACGTAGGCCGAGAGCAGCGGCTCGCGCACCACGTTGCCGATGACGACCTGGCCGGCGAACTCGCCGTCCACGAGCAGTGTGAACGGCAGGGCCTGACCGGTGCGCCCCATCGAGCGCAGCGCGCTCCAGCGCGCGGGCCACTCGACGAGCGCGTTCCGCTCGGCCCACGGCCCCGGCAGCGTCGGCTCCCACGGCGCGAGGTGCTCCTCGTCGCGCAGGCGGGTCCGTGACCACGCCGCCCCGTCGCGCAGGCGCACCGGGCGGAGGGTCACGACGCCGGCCGGCACCCGCAGGTCGCGGGTGCGCGCCGGCCAGCCGGGGTGGCGCCCGGTCGGCCGGGCCCCGCCCCACGGGGCACGGGTCACGCGACGGATCCTCTCCCCGCGTCAGGTGCGGGGCGCGAGGAAGGAGACGCGCACCGGGGCGTCCATGCCGACCTCGGTGGTGTCCTCGTCGACGACGATCAGCGCGTTCGCCTCCGCGAGCGAGGACAGCAGGTGCGAGCCGGAGCTGCCCAGCGGCTGGGCGAGGTAGTCGCCGGTCTGGCGGTCGCGCAGCAGGCGGCCGCGGACATAGCTGCGGCGCCCGGGCGGGGAGCTGACCGGCGAGAGCAGCGCGGCGGTGACCTCGCGGCGGTGCAGCTCGGCGCGGCCCAGGGCGAGGCGGATCAGCGGGCGCACGAGCACCTCGAACACCACCAGGGCCGAGACCGGGTTGGCGGGCAGCAGGAAGGTCGGGACCTCCTCGCTGCCGAGGCGCCCGAAGCCCTGGACGGAGCCGGGGTGCATGGCCACCCGCGAGATGTCGACGGGCCCGAGGGCCGCGAGCGCGTCCTGGACGTCCTCGCCCAGCCGCCCGCCGACCCCGCCCGCGACGACGACGATCTCCGAGCGGGCCAGGGCGGACTCCACGGCCTCGCGCAGCGCGCCGGCCTCGGTGGACGCGATGCCCAGCCGGGTGACCTCGGCGCCGGCGTCGGACGCGGCGGCCGCGAGGGCGTAGGAGTTGACGTCGACGACCTGGCCGGTGCCCGGCGTGCGGTCGAGGTCGACGAGCTCGTCGCCCACGGCCAGCACCGACACGCGCGGGCGCGGGTGCACCAGGACCTTGGCGCGTCCGACCGCGGCGAGCAGCCCGACCTGCGCGGCGCCCACCGCGGCGCCGCGGCGGACCGCGACGTCGCCGGGCGCGACGTCCTCGCCGACCCGGCGCACCCAGGCCGCGGACGGCACCGGCGCCTTGACGGTCAGACGCGCCCGGTGGCCGGTGCCCCGGACCGCCGGGTCGTCGGCCGCGTCGGTGTGGTCGTGCGGCGCGACGGCGTCGGCCAGGGTCGGCAGCGGGGCGCCGGTGGCCACGCGCACGGCCTGGCCGGGCTGCAGGCGGTGCGCCTGGCGGGACCCGACCGCGACCTCGCCCACCACGGGCAGCTCGACCGGCTCCTCGGCCGCGGCGCGCACGTCGACGCTGCGCACCGCGAACCCGTCGACCGCCGCCTGGTCGAACCCCGGGAGCGCCCGGTCGGCGACGACCTCCTCGGCGCAGAGCAGTCCCTGGGCGGAGGAGATGTCGACCCGGATGGGCGCCGGGCGGACGGCCGCGTCGAGCACGCGACGCAGCTGGGCCTCCACCGTCCTCACCGTGATCGCCCCGTCATGGAGGCCATGGTCCTACGCCGGGCGCGTCGGATCGGGTTCCGACGCGCCCGATATCGTGGGACGGACCGGAGATCCGCACGTGGGAGCCGCATGAGCTACGTCGACGCCGCCCTGGCCGCCCTCACCGCGCGGGACGCGCACCCCGCGGAGGTCGAGGCCTTCCGCCGCCGGCTCGAGCAGCTGGCCAAGCCCGAGAGCGCGGTGGTGCCGGGCGGGGAGCTCGACGAGGTCGGCGACCTGCCCACGCTCGACGCGCTGGGTGAGCCCTCCGACGCCGACGCCCGCGCGGCGCTCGACCGGCTCGCGGTGATCAAGCTCAACGGCGGCCTGGGCACCAGCATGGGGCTCGCGGGCCCGAAGTCGCTGCTGGAGATCAAGCCCGGCACGAGCTTCCTCGACGCCGTCGCCCGCCAGACCCTGGCGCTGCGCGCGCACCACGGCGCCCGCCTGCCGCTGCTGCTCATGGACTCCGAGGGCACCCGCGAGCCCTCCCTCGCGGCGCTGCGCCGTCACGACGGCCTCGAGGACCCCGACCTGCCGCTGGACTTCCTCCAGGGTTCGGAGCCCAAGCTGCGCGCCGACGACTGGGAGCCGGTGTCGTGGCCCGCCGACCCGCGCCTGGAGTGGTGCCCGCCGGGTCACGGCGACCTCTACACCGCGCTCGCGGCGTCCGGGACGATCGAGAAGCTGCTGGCCGCGGGCGTGCGCTGGTGCTTCGTGTCGAACTCCGACAACCTCGGCGCGATCCCCGACGTGCGGGTCGCGGCGTGGATGGCGGCGCACGAGGTGCCCTTCGCCCTCGAGGTCGCGCGCCGCACGCCGATGGACCGCAAGGGCGGGCACCTCGCGCGGCACGCGGGATCGCTCGTGCTGCGCGAGACCGCGCAGGTGCCCGAGGGCGACGAGTCGTTCCAGGACATCGAGCGCTTCTGCTTCTTCAACACGAACAACCTCTGGTTCGACCTCGAGCACCTGCGCGCGCTCCAGGACGCCGACCCGGCGGCGCCGTTCCTGCCGCTGATCGTCAACAAGAAGACCGTCGACCCCACCGACAAGGCCTCGACGGCCGTGCTCCAGCTGGAGACGGCGATGGGCGCGGCCATCGGCTCGATCGAGGGCGCGCAGGCGATCGAGGTGCCGCGGACCCGGTTCGCGCCGGTCAAGACGACCGACGACCTGCTCGTCGCGCGCTCGGACCTCTACGACCTGACCGACGACGGGCGCATGGTGCCGACCGTCGACGGGTTCCCGGTGGTCGGCCTGGAGAAGGCCCGGTTCGGGATGCTCGGCGACTTCGAGCGCCGCTTCGCGGGTGGCGCGCCGTCGCTCGTCGCCGCGTCCTCGCTGACGGTCTCGGGGGACGTCACCTTCGGGTCGGGCGTCGTCGTCGAGGGTGACGTGACGGTGGAGGGGCCGCGCCACGTCGGGGACGGCGAGACGCTGACGGGGTGACCCGCACCAAGGCCGACCTGCGCCGCGAGCTGCTGGCGGCGCGCCGTTCCCGGTCGGGCGAGGCGCGCCGGGCCGACGCGGCGGCCCTGGCGGCGGGGCTGCCGGCCGTGGTCGAGGGTGTCGACGACCCGGTCTGCCTCTTCGTCGCGGTCGGCGGCGAGCCCGGCGCGACCCCCGACGGCGCGCTGCCCGTGCTCGACGCCGCCCGCGCCCTCGGCCGGCGGGTGCTCCTGCCCGTGACGGTCGGCGACGCGCCCCTGGACTGGGCGTGGTTCACGGGCGCCGACTCCCTCGGACCCGGCCCGCACGGCCTCCTCGAACCGGCGGGCGCGCGGCTGGGCCCTGGCGCGGTCGCCGACGCGGGCCTCGTCGTCGTCCCGGCCCTCGCCGTCGACCACCGCGGCGTGCGCCTCGGCCGCGGCGGGGGGCACTACGACCGCACCCTCCCCCTCGCGGGCCCCGCGACGCGTCTCGTGGCGCTGGTCGGCGACGACGGCCTGGTGACCGACCCCCTGCCGAGCGAACCCCACGACGTCGGGGTCCACGCCGTCTGGCGCCCGTCGTCCGGGGTGACGTGGTTGTCAGCCTGGCGTCCACTTGCTGACGATTAGACACAGCACGCCGATAGGATCAGTAAATCCCCCATCTCGGCACGGCACGGACCGGCCGCGGCGGAACAGCCGTGACGCATCCGGCGTTGGCACTCGCAGGGCGCGAGTGCCATCTACACTCTGCGCGGACATCACCACCCCGTCACCGGGGGCGGACGACCTCAGGAGTGCACGTGCCGACCTATCCCTACGCCTGCACCGCCTGCGACCACCGCTTCGAGCAGGTCCAGGCGTTCTCCGACCCCTCGCTGACCGAGTGCCCGGTCTGCGGCGGCCGGCTGCGCAAGGTGTTCTCGTCGGTGGGGATCGTGTTCAAGGGCAGCGGCTTCTACCGCAACGACGCGCGGTCGGGCTCGAACTCGGGCGGGTCGTCGGAGAAGTCCGAGAAGAGCGAGAAGGCGACGGCCGACTCCTCGTCGGGCTCGAGCGAGACGAAGGGCTCGAGCGAGACGAAGAGCTCGTCGGACTCCGGGGCCTCGAGCTCGTCCGGGTCGGGCTCGTCGGGCTCGAGCTCGTCCGGCTCGTCGACGACGTCGGGATCCTCGGCCAAGTCCGCCTGAGGGAGAGTCGAGGGGTGATCCGGGACGCCGACCCCGAGCCGGCGTCCCGGACCTACCTGACGCCCACCCGCTCCCCAGCGGTCGGCGTCGAGGTCCTCGCACAGGGAAAGACGGATCAGCGCCCGGATGGTTCCGGACTTTCCGCCGCGTCACCCTGTCGGGTGACATCGACGACGTTTCGGCGCCCGGGAATCGGGTCCTAGAGCGGTCGCCGGCGTTCGCCGCCGCTCTGACGTCCCGTCGCCGACGTGTCGCGCGGCCCGCCCTCCTGCGCCGCCAGGAGCGGCGAGCGCGACAGGAGGATCACCCCGACGGTCATCAGGACGGCGCCCGCCAGGCCGCCGAGCACGGCCGCCCCGCCGTTGACCTGCTCGCCGAGCAAGCCGATGCCCCAGATCGACGACAGCAGCGGGTTCCCGAGGATCAGACCGGGTTGCGACGCGAGCAGCCGGCCGGACCGCAGCGCGTGCTGCAGGGTCAGGAACGCCGCCGGCGCGACGGGCACGAGCAGGTAGCTCTGCCAGGTCGTGAGGACGCCGGTGAGGCCGCTCTCGGCCAACGCCTCGGTCATCGCCTTGACGATCACGGCGACGAAGCCCGACCCGATGCCCGCCGCGATGCCGTAGAAGGCGGCGCGGCCGACCGCGCGGGACCGCCTCGCGATCACCGTGGTGAGCCCGAGGAGGCCGAGGGTCACGATCGTGCCGAGGATCCAGACGAGCGCGCCGGCGCCGAGCGCGTCACCGCCGCTGGGCTGCAGGGTGACGAGCAGGACCACGAGGCCGACGGACATGATCGCGACGGCCGTCCACTCGTAGCGCCGCAGCGCGCCGCCGAGCACCAGCCAGCCCAGCAGCAGCGTGAACGGCAGCTCCATGACGAGCACCGGCTGCACGAGCGCGATCGACCCGATGCTCAGGGCCGTGGCCTGCAGCGCGACGGCCACCGCGAAGATCGAGGTACCGATCAGCCAGGCCGGGCGCTGGACCATGTCGCGCAGCGTCCCGGCGCTGATGCCGCGGGCACGCGCGCTGTCCTGGGCCGCCTTGCGCTGCAGGACCAGGGCGGTCGCGTTCGCGATGGTCGCGAGCAGCACGAGCACCACGGCCATTGCCTGCGCCCGCCCTCTTCCGATGTCTCGGCGACCCTCGGCCGCAAACTACCCGCGGGACGCCGACGGCCACGCGCCGGGCCGATCGTGCACACCCGACCGGGCGGTCCCGGACCGCCGGCTGCTCCGGACGCCGTCCCCATCCGCCGGACGCGTCCCCAGCCCGCGAGACGGTCCTCGGCTCCGGGGTGGCGCGCGCCCTACCGTCGATGACGTGCGAGAACGCGAGAAGCCGGCCCCGCGCCGGCGGCGCCGACGGCTCCCGCCGCCGGGGTGGCGACGGGTCGTGGCGCTGCGCCGGGCCGCCGCGGTGCTGCTCGTCGTGCTGGCGGCCGTGCTGCTCGCCGCGCCGGCCGCGGCGCCGGCCGGGACGCCGGTGCTCGTGGCGGCGCGCGACCTCGCCGCCGGTGTCGCGCTCGGCCCGGGGGACGTCACGGTGCGCCTGCTGCCCGACGAGCTCGTCCCGGCGGGCGCCCTGCGCGAGCCCGGAGCGGTGACGGGGCGCCAGGTGGTGGGCGGGGTCCGGGCCGGGGAGACGCTCACCGACGTGCGGCTGCTCGGCGCCCTCGCGGCCGTCGCCGCCGCGGGCGTGCCGGACGCGGCCGGGGTGCCGGTCCGCCTCGCCGACGCGGGCGTCGCGGCGCTGCTCACGCCCGGCACCCGGGTCGACCTGGTCGCCGCCGGGGACCAGCACGGTGCCGGCGAGCCGTCGGCGCCGCAGGACGTGCCGGGCGTCCCCACGGTGCTGGCGCCCGGCGCGGTCGTCCTCGCCGTGCTCCCGGCGCCCGAGCGGACGGCCGCGGCGGCGCCGGTCGTGGTCGTCGCGCTGCCGGCCGAGCTCGCGGCCCGGGTCGCGACCACCTCGCTGCGGGAGGAGGTGACGGTCACGCTGCGCTGAGCCAGCTGTTCGGGACGGTCCGGCCGTCAGGGCCGGTCGTGGTGCGGCGGGCGCTCGTCGTCGTAGCGACGTCGGTCGTCGTCCGGTCCCCCGCGGTCGGCGGGCTCGCGCTCGTCGGCCGACGCGACCGGCTCCTCGCCGAAGATCGCCGCCCGGCGTGCGGCGCGGCACCGGGCTGCGGCCCCGTCCGCCATCGGCGCGTCGGAGGCCCGCCCGCCGGGGGCCGATTCCTCGGGGGCCGGTTCTTCTGGAGCTGGTACCGCGGAGACCGCCCGGTCCGCGCCCGACCGGGCCTCCCGCGACCGGGGGTCGTCCCCGGAGGAGCTCAGTGCTCCTCCATCCCCGACAGCTCGGCGATCACGTGGGAGATCAGCGGGGTGAGCGTGGCCATCCCGTCGCGGACCGCTGCGCGGGAGGAGGCGAGGTTCACCACGAGCGTGCTGCCCGAGACGCCGACGAGCCCGCGGGACAGGCCGGCGTCGACGGCGCCGGCGGCGAGGCCCGACGCGCGGATGGCCTCGGCGATGCCCGGGATCGGGCGGTCGAGCACGCCCGCCGTCGCGTCGGACGTCACGGCGCGCGGCGACACCCCGGTGCCGCCGACGGTGACGACGAGGTCGACCCCGCCGATCACCGCGGTGTTCAGCGCGTTGCGGATCGCGACCGACTCGCCCGGCACGACGATCGTCCCGTCGACCACCAGGCCGGCCTCACCGAGCAGCTCGGTGACCAGCGGGCCGATGGTGTCCGAGGACTCGCCCCGGCTGACCCGGTCGTCGACCACGACGACGAGGGCACGTCCCAGCAACTCCTCCGCGCCGCCGTGCAGCGGCTGGTTCTCCATGGCGCCCAACGTAGTCGGGCGTCCGGCGGCGCCGAGCAGGCCGTCGGGGGTGTGCCACCACCGGGTGGGACCTGGGCGGATAGCGTGCCGGGGTGCGTGTTCTCGTGACGGGCGGAGCCGGCTTCATCGGCTCCCGCATCGCCGATGCCCTGGCCGAGGGTGGTCACACCCCGGTGCTGCTCGACGCGCTGCTCCCGCAGGCGCACGCGGCAGGCAAGGCGCCGCCATGGCTCGACCGCTACGAGCTGGTGCAGGGCGACGTCCGTGACGCGGGCCTGCTCGACCGGCTGCTGCCGCAGGTCGACACGGTGTGCCACCAGGCCGCCATGGTCGGCCACGGCGTCGACCCGAACGACGCGCCGGACTACGCCGAGAACAACGACGTCGCCACGGCCGTGCTGCTGGCCGCGATGTACCGCTCCGGGCACCGCGACCTCGTCATGGCGAGCTCCATGGTCGTCTACGGCGAGGGGCGCTACGCGTGCCCCGAGCACGGCGTCGTGCCCCCGCCGGACCGCCGGCAGGCCGACGTCGACGCCGGCCGCTACGACCTGCCGTGCCCGCACTGCGGCCGTGACCTCGCCGGCGAGCTCGTGCCCGAGGACGCCGCGCTCGAGCCGCGCAGCACCTACGCTGCGACGAAGCTCGCCCAGGAGCACCTGGCCGTCGCCTGGGCGCGCGCCACCGGCGGGCGGGTCTGGGCGATGCGCTACCACAACGTCTACGGCCCGCGGATGCCGCAGAACACGCCCTACGCCGGCGTCGCGTCGATCTTCCGCTCGTCGCTCGAGCGCGGCGAGGCCCCGCGCGTCATGGAGGACGGGCGCCAGCGCCGCGACTTCGTGCACGTCTCCGACGTCGCCGCCGCCAACGTCGCCGCGCTCGAGACGCCGGCTACCGACGGGCGGTGCGTCCCGCTCAACGTGTGCTCGGGCGAGGTCCGCACGATCGGCGACCTCGCGACCACCCTCGCCGGGGCCATGGACGGCCCGGCGCCGCAGATCGTCGGCGGGGCCCGGCCCGGCGACGTCCGCCACGTCACCGCCGACCCCGCCCGCGCCGCGGACCTGCTCGGCTACCGCGCCCGGACGACCTTCGCCGACGGCATCGCCGCCTTCGCCACCGATCCCCTGCGCGACGCCGTCGGCTGACCGACCCGGCTGATCAACGGGGACTTCGTACGCATAGAAGCAGCGAACAGGGCGTTCGCTGCGACAACGCGGGTCACCACACCGTCGCGAGCAGACTGTTGATCGCCAGGGCCAGGACGGCCTGGGCCAGGAGCCACCAGCGGGCCGCGGCGCGGGGCAGGAGCGCCGCGAGCGGGAGGATCCACAGCGCGAACGGCAGCCAGATCCGCTCGACCTCGGACTTCGAGAGCCCCGAGAAGTCCGCGGCGAGCACGGCGACGAGGCCGGCCGCGGCGAGCGCGACGAGGGCGACCGGTGCGGCGCGGGGCCGCCAGGCCGCACGCCGGAGGCCGGCGATCGCCGCGGGCCCGAGCACGAGGACCAGCGCGGCGAGGTTGCCCCACACCCAGTACTCGTACGGGCGCAGGAGGCCGAACTCGCCCTCCTGGTAGTAGCGCACCTGCACCTGCTCGTAGCCCTCGTACCACCAGAACCCGCCGGCGGTGAACGCCGCGACGACGGCCGCGACGCCGACGCCGCCGGTGATCAGGGGAGTGAACCGCCGGGCGAGCACCGCGACGACGACCGGCACCAGGCCCGCGACCACGAGCCCGTAGGAGAGGTAGAGCGAGAGCCCGAGGACGACGCCGCCGGCCAGGCACAGCACGTGCCCGGCGACGCTGCGGCGCGCGACGCCGAGGGCGAACAGGGCGACGCCCCAGGCGAACACGGCCGCGAACATCCCGTCGGCCGAGACCCCCACCCAGATCGCCGCTGGGGCGAGCACGCCGAACGGCAGGTACGCCCGCGCGAGGTCGCGGTCGCCCACGGCGGCGAGGGTGATCGCCACGGCGACGGCCGCCGAGGCGCCGATCGCGGCGGTGACCGCCCCCGCGTACTCGCCGCCCGGGAACCCCGCGCGGTCCAGCAGGACGTAGAACAGCGTCGCGCCCGGCGGGTGCCCGGACGCGTGGGTCACGAGCGTGTCGGGGGTGCGGCCCGCGATGCGCTCGGCGAAGGTCTGCAGGAAGACCGCGATGTCGGGCGTGCGGGGCACTTCGGCGAGGTACTCGGTCGGCGTCGCCAGCCGCTCGGCGACCCCGACGATCCATCCGTCGATCGTCGCGAGCGCGAAGGTCCACGCCAGCGAGGCGACGTAGGCCACCGCGAGCAGCGGGCCCCAGCGCAGCGAGCGCGCCACCGCGGGGCCACCGAGGGCGACGAGCAGGGCCACGACGGTCGCCGGCACGGTGCCCGGACCCACGCGGGGCAGCCACGACGCCAGCAGCGGCGGCCAGCCCACGAGCACGGGCACGCCCGCGTCGATCAACATCCATCCGACGACGGACGACGCCGTGACCAGCAGCGCAGCCACCAGGACCGCGATCAGGTCGCCACGCAGGCGCAGCGGCCGGCGGGTCGGCGACGGGGGCTCGCCGGCGGGTCCCGGGCGGTCGTGCACCACGGTCGTCATCAGCGCAGGACGGTACGGCGGCCCCGTGATCCCCCGGTGAGGAGGTCCGCCCGGAGGCCGCCGGTCGCCCGTCCGGACCAGGACAGACCCGTCGCGACGGAGCACCGTCCACCCGACACGGGGACCGACCCCGTGCGGCGGGCTCACGGGCGACCTCATAGCGTGACCGAGGTGGAGCAGCCCGCGGACCGTGTGGACGTCGTGCTCCCCTGCCTCGACGAGGCGGAGGCGCTCCCCGGGGTGCTCGCCGCCCTGCCCGCGGGCTTCGACGCGGTCGTCTGCGACAACGGCTCCACCGACGGCACACCGGAGATCGCCGAGCGTCTGGGCGCGCTCGTCGTCCACGAGGCCCGGCCCGGCTACGGCGCCGCGGTGCACACCGGGCTCGAGGCGACGCGGACCGACGTCGTCGCGGTGATCGACGCCGACGGTTCCCTCGACCCGGCCGAGCTGCCGGCCATGGTGCGGCTGCTGCGCGACACCGACGCCGACCTCGTCGTCGGGCGCCGCGTCCCGGCGGCCCCCGGGGTGTGGCCGTGGCACGCGCGGGTCAGCAACCTCGTGCTGTCCGGGCTGATGCGCACCCGCGGGGTCGCGGTGCGCGACATCGCGCCGATCCGCGTCGCGCGCCGAGAGGCCCTGCTCGACCTCGGGATCACCGACCGCGCCTTCGGCTACCCCCTCGAGCTGCTCATCCGGGCCGGCGCCGCCGGGTGGCGGATCCGCGAGGTCGACGTCGCCTACCGGCCCCGGACCGGCGGGCGCTCCAAGGTCTCCGGCTCGGTCAAGGGCACCGCGCGCGCCGTGCGGGACATGTCGAAGGCCATCGCGCGGACCCGGCCGGACGGACCGTCCACCGCCGTCGACGGCCGGGGTACCGCTTCATGACCGGCGGGGTCGAACCGATCACGAGCCCGCGCACGAACACGCCGTCCATGCGGACCAGTGCGCCGGTCACGAGGGTCGTCCTCGTGCTCGCGAAGGCCCCGGTGGCGGGCCGGGTGAAGACCCGCCTGACGCCCGCGGCGACCCCCGCGGGTGCCGCGGACGTCGCGGCGGCGGCCCTGCTCGACACCCTCGACGCCGCGCGCGCGGTCCCGGGCGCGCGGGTCGTCGTCGCCCTCGAGGGCGACGCCGCCGCGGCGGCGCGTCGCGACGAGATCGCCGCGGCGCTCGGCGACACGGTCGTCGTGCCGCAGCGCGGCGAGAGCCTCGGTGAGCGGATCACCGCCGCGCACGGCGACGTCGCCGACACGTTCCCCGGCGCGGTCAGCGTGCAGATCGGGATGGACACCCCGCAGGTCGACGCGACGATGCTCGCCGACGCGCTCGATCTCGTCACGACCGACGCCGAGGCCGCCCTGGGCCACGCGCTGGACGGCGGCTGGTGGGCGCTCGCCCTCGCCGACCCCCGGCAGGCGAAGCTGATCGCCGAGGTCCCCACCTCGCGCGACGACACCGGCGACCTCACGCTCGCCGCACTCCGGGCGGGGCACCCGGGCCACGTGCTCGCCCTGCCGCCCCTCTCCGACGTCGACACCCCCGACGACGCCGTCGCGGTCGCCGACCTCGTCCCCACCGGCCGTTTCGCCCGCGCCGTCGCGGACGCGCTCCCCGCCCCCGGAGGCCTCCCACGATGAGTTCCCTGACGTCGGCCCGCGCGAGCGCACCGGTCCACCCGGGCGACGGGGTCGAGCCGGGCCCGACCGACACCGGGGCGGTCTTCGACGCGGCGCTGGCCGGACGGTGCCACCGGCTGGTGCGCGGTGACGGCCTGGTCCTGCCGCTGGCCGTGCAGCGATGGCACGACGACGCCGACGACGACGACGCGTGGCTGCTCGAGCGCTGCTCGGGCGCGACGCTCGACCTCGGCTGCGGCCCGGGCCGCCTCGTCGTGGCGCTGGCCGACCGCGGCGTGGCGGCCCTGGGCGTCGACGTGTCGGTGCAGGCCGTCGAGCGCTGCCTCGAGCGCGGCGCCGCCGTCCTGCACCGCGACGCGTTCGAACGCCTGCCCGGCGAGGGCCGCTGGCAGCACGTCGTGCTGGCCGACGGCAACATCGGCATCGGCGGTGACCCGGTGGCGCTGCTGCGCCGCTGCCGCGCGCTGCTCGCCGACGGCGGCACCGTGCTGCTCGAGCTGGAGGCCGGCGCCGACCTCTGGTGCGGCACCGCCTACCTCGAGGGCCCCGACGACCTCACCGTCCGCGAGGCGGGCGGGCCGTGGTTCCCGTGGGCCGTGCTCGGCCCGGACGGCGTCGACGCCGTCGCGGCGGAGGCCGGGCTCGCCGTGGCCGAGCGCCACCAGACGGCCGACGGCGCCCGCTGCTTCGTGACGCTGACCCCCGCCTGAGCCTCCGGATCCCGGGCCGTCCCGGCGGCGGGCTCAGCGCCCGCCGATCACCCGGCTGCCCAGCGTGACCGTGACCTGGCGCGTACCGCCCGGCGCCTGCAGCGTGAGCGTCGCGGTCTGACCCGGCGCCCGCGACTGGATGGCGGCCACGAACGCGTTGGCGTCCTCGATCACCCGGTTGTCGACGCCGACGACCACGTCGCCGGCCGCGATGCCCGCGGTCTGCGCCGGCGAGCCCGGCTGCACGTCGGCCATCGCGGCGCCGCGCGGCCGGGCGTCGGCCACCCCGACCCCGATGACCGCCTGCGTGGCCTGGCCGGTGTCGACGAGCTCGGTGGCGAGCCTGCGGGCCTGGTTGATCGGGATCGCGAACCCGAGACCGATCGACCCGGCCTCCTGACCGGCGCTGCCGGTGACGCTCGCGATCGCGGTGTTGACCCCGATCACGCGGCCCTGGCCGTCGACGAGCGGACCGCCGGAGTTGCCGGGGTTGATCGCGGCGTCGGTCTGGATGGCGTCGAGGACGCTGCTCTGGCCGGACCCGGAGCCGCCCGCCTCGACCGGCCGGTTCAGGGCGCTGACGATGCCGGTGGTCACGGTGCCCGACAGCCCGAGCGGGGAGCCGACCGCGATGACGGCCTGCCCCTGGGCGAGCTGGTCGGAGTTGCCGAGGTTCGCGGGCCGGAGGTCGGTGACGCCGCTCGCGCGCACGACGGCGATGTCCGCGGCCGGCGCGGTGCCCACGACCTGCAGCGGCGCGGACCGGCCGTCGGAGAAGATCGCCTCGAGACCGCCGCCCTGGCCCGCCTGCAGGACGTGGTTGTTCGTCATGATCAGGCCGTCGGCCGACAGCACGACGCCGGAACCCTCGCCGGCCGCGCCCCGGATCTGCACGGCGCTGGGGATCACCGTCGCCGCGACCTGCTCGATCGAGCCGGGTGCCGCCGCCGCGGCGCCGCCCTCGGGGACGGGCTGGTCGAGCGCGGTGCCCTGCGACGACGTGCTCGAGCTGCCCAGTCCGCCGACCACCACCGCCGCCAGCACGCCGCCGACGAGGCCCGCGACCAGCGCCAGGGCGACCAGACCGAGCGTTCCCGGCCGGCGTGCCGACCGGGCGGTGTCCGGCGCCGCGGGTCCTCCCGGTGACGCCGCGCCGCCCCACCCGGCCCCGGGGTCGCGGGGGTAGCCCCCGGGCGGGGTCGCCGGACCCGCGGCGGCGGCGCCCCAGCCGTAACCCCCGGAGCCCCCGGAGCCGCCGGTCGGCGGGGCGAACCCGCCCGCCGGCGCCTCCCGCGTCTGCGGGGCGGTCGCGGGGTACGACGACACCGCGCCGAACGCCGCCGTCGCGCCGGCGGCACCGCCGGACGGGGTGCCGAGCCCGGGCGGCGATCCCGACGGCGGCCCGCCCGGTTGTCCGCCCTGCGGGGTCTGCGGCGCGAACGACGGCGTGGACGGGGACTGGGTGACCGTCGTCGGCGCGGTGTACGGCGCGGCGCGGTCGCCCTCGGTGTGGGACGCGGTGGTGGACGTGGCGTCGTACTCGCGCCCGGTGCCCTCGGCCCAGCGCACCCCGCCCGGGCCGGCGGGACGGGCGCCGCTCGGCGCCGCCGTCTCGGAGGCGCTCCCGGGCGTGCTCGCCGCCGTCACGGACGTGTCCGCCGTCGTGGACGTCCTGGACGTGCCGGCCGTCTCCGACTCCTCCGACGTCTCCGGCGCACCGGCGGCGGAGGCCGACGTCGATCCGGGCGGCGGGCCGGCCCCGGGGTTTCCGGAGCCGTCCGGGGCGGCGGAGGCGGCGTCGTTCTCACTCATGTGCCCAGCCTCTCGCATCGCCCGCGGCGCCGCGTCGACAGGCGCCCGCCGCGGGCGTCGCCGGGACGGGGGAAGCTGGTGGGGTGGAACGTGGAGTGCCCGGCCCGTCGCACGGCGGCCCGCCGGCCGTCGACGACCGTCCCGAGGCACCCGACCCCGGGGCTCCCCCGGAGAGCTCGGACTCTTCCGCGGGGACCGCGAGCGCCCCCCGCGACGACGAGCAGGACCACCCGCCCGGCCTCGTCCGCCACGTCCTGCAGGGCATCCCGCTGCGTCGCCGCGTCGGGATCCTCGTCTCCGTCGGCGGCGGGCTGCTCGTCGCGCTGATCGCCGCGGCGGTCTTCTTCACCGCCCAGCGCGCGCTCTACGACCAGCTCGACGAGAGCCTGGTGCAGCGCGCGACCACGGCCGCGTCGGGCGACCTCGCCGATCCCGCGATCCTGCTGCGGGTCTCGTCGGACGCGCTCGCCGCCGGCGAGGTGCGGGTCGCGATCGTCACCGCGGACGGCGAGTTCGTCACCCTGCGCGGCAACAGCCCGCCGCTCGGCGCGGCCGAGGTGTCGGCGGCGCGCCGGGACCCGCCGACCTCGGTGCGGACCGGCGTCATCGACGGCGAGGTCTACCGCGTCGTGGCCGTCTACGCGGGCGAGAACCGGGCGCTGGTGCTCGCCCAGGAGCTCGACCCGACCCGGCAGACGCTGCGCAAGCTCGCCGTCGTGCTCATCGTCGCGGGCGCCTCGGGCGTCCTGCTCGCGGCGCTGACCGGTGTCGCGATCGCCCGCGCGGGCCTGCGCCCGGTCGAGCGCCTGATCTCGGCGACCGAGCGCGTCGCGCGCACGGGCGACCTGCGCCCGATCCCGGTCACCGGCGGCGACGAGATCGCGCGCCTGACGTCGAGCTTCAACGCCATGCTCGCGGCGCTGGCGTCGTCGATCGAGCGACAACGCCGGCTCGTGGCCGACGCCGGCCACGAGCTGCGGACCCCGCTGACGTCGCTGCGCACCAACCTCGAGCTGCTCATGGCCTCCGACCAGGCCTCCGGGCGGCCCGGGGCCCCGACGCTGTCCGCGCAGGACCGCGCCGAGCTCCAGGAGGACCTGCGCGCCCAGGTCGACGAGCTCGCGAACCTCATCGGCGACGTCGTCGAGCTCGCCCGCGACGACCCGCCGGAGGTGACGGCCGAGCCCCTCGACCTCGCCGACGTCGTCGAGCGCGCCCTCGACCGGGCCCGGCGCCGCGCGGTCGCGGAGAACGTGGGGTTCGACGTCGACCTCGCGACGTGCGAGGTCGTCGGCGACGCCAACGCCCTCGAGCGCGCGGCGCTCAACCTGCTCGACAACGCCGCGAAGTGGAGCCCGCCGGGCGCGAGCGTGCGCGTCACCCTGCGCCCCGGCGTCGCCCCCGAACGCCCGGGCACGGCGGTGCTCGAAGTGGCCGACGCGGGACCGGGGATCGCCGACGAGGAGCTCGACCTCGTCTTCGAGCGCTTCTACCGCTCGCTCGACGCCCGGACGATGAGCGGGTCGGGGCTCGGGCTCTCGATCGTCGCCCAGGTCGCGGAGCGCCACCACGGCGGCGTCTCGGCCGGCCGTGCACCCGAGGGCGGGGCCCTGCTGCGCTTCTGGATGCCCCGGCGTTAGTCCTCATGGACGTCACGCGCCGTCACGGTCCTGTACGAAGAGCTGTGACGCGGCTTACCGTCGGGTGCGAAGACGTCGACGTCGAGAGGTTGTCCCGTGAGCAGACTGCGCTTCGGCACGTTCCTGGCCCCGTTCCACCGCGCCGGTGAGAACCCGACCCTGGCCCTGCAGCGCGACCTCGAGCTCATCGAGCACCTCGACGCCCTCGGCATCGACGAGGCGTGGATCGGGGAGCACCACTCGGCGGGCAGCGAGATCATCGCCTCCCCGGAGATCTTCATCGCGGCCGCCGCGGAGCGCACCAAGCGGATCAGGCTCGGCACCGGCGTGACGTCGGCGAGCTACCACAACCCGCTCTGGGTGGCCGACCGCATGGTGCTGCTCGACCACCTCACCCGCGGGCGCTCGATGCTCGGCGTCGGGCCGGGCTCGCTGCCCAGCGACTCGTCGATGATCGGGCTGAACCCCACAGACACCCGCGAGCTGCTGGACGTCAACCTCGACATCATCATGCGGCTGCTGCGCGGCGAGGTCGTCACCGAGCAGACGAAGACCCACAACCTCGTCGAGGCCCAGCTGCAGCTGCGCCCCTACACCGAGCCGTGCTTCGACATCGCCGTCGCGGCCGTCGCGTCGCCGACCGGGCCGCGCATGGCCGGCCGGCACGGCGTGGGGCTGCTCTCGATCGGCGCGACGCTGACCCAGGACGGCTTCGACGCGCTCGCGCACCACTGGAACGTCGTCGAGGAACGCGCCCAGCACTACGGGCAGCCGACGCCGGACCGCGACAAGTGGCGCCTGGTGGGCCTCATGCACATCGCGGAGACCAAGGAGCAGGCCTACCGCGACGTCGAGTACGGGATCGAGAACTGGTTCCGCTACTTCCAGAAGACCGCGGCGTTCCCGCAGATGGCGGTCGAGGGCGGCGACGTCAAGGAAATGATCGACTTCATCAACGAGGCCGGCATCGGGGCGATCGGCACGCCGGACGACGCGCGCGCCCAGGTCCAGCGCCTCGCCGACCAGTCGGGCGGCTTCGGCGCGATGCTCCTGCTCGGGCACGAGTGGGCGAACCCGCAGGCGACCAAGCGTTCGTGGGAGCTCATCGCCCAGGAGGTGCTCCCCCACTTCCAGGGCACGACGTGGGGCGGGCGCTCGCACGCCGAGTCGACCCAGGCGGCCAAGGAGCGCGCCGGCCTGCGCCGCGACGAGTTCGCGGCCACCCAGCTCGACGCCGTCGACCACATGACCAAGAAGTACGAGGCCGAGGTCGCCTCGAAGAGCTGACCGACGTACGTGAGCGAACTTTGGGCCTATAGGCCCAAAGTTCGCTCACGTGTCTACGGCGGGGTCTCGCGCAGGACGTAGCCCACGCCGCGGACGGTGTGGATGAGGCGGGCCTCGCCCTCGGCCTCGGTCTTGCGGCGCAGGTAGCCGACGTAGACCTCGAGCGCGTTGCCCGTGGTCGGGAAGTCGTAGCCCCAGACGTCCTCGAGGATCCGGCTGCGGGTGAGCACGCGGCGCGGGTTGGCCATGAACATCTCGAGCAGCGAGAACTCGGTGCGCGTGAGGCTGATCGGCCGCTCGCCGCGGCGGACCTCGCGGGTGACGGGGTCGAGCGAGAGGTCCGCGAAGCGCAGCGGCTCGGGGTCGGGTGCGCCGTTGGTGCTCTCGTCGGGGATGGTCCGGCGCAGCAGCGCGCGCAGCCGGGCCAGCAGCTCCTCGAGCGCGAACGGCTTGGCCAGGTAGTCGTCCGCGCCCGCGTCGAGGCCGGCAACACGGTCGGAGACGGCCTCGCGCGCGGTGAGCACGAGCACCGGGATGTCGTCGCCGGCGTTGCGGAGGCGCCGGCAGACCTCGAGGCCGTCGACCCGCGGCATCATCACGTCGAGGACGAGGGCGTCGGGGCGCTGCCCGTCACCGGCCAGGGCGTCGAGGGCCTGCTGCCCGTCCGCGGCGAGCTCGACCTGGTAGCCGTTGAACGCCAGGGAGCGGCGCAGGGAGTCGCGCACCGCCCGGTCGTCGTCCGCGACGAGGATCCGCATGGCGCACAGTGTGGCCGCACGCCCTGAGACGGTGCTGAGACCGCGCCGCGACGCTCCCCCGTCGGGAGCAGCCGGTTCCCGAGGACGGGCCACCGAGACCGGATCGACACCCGCGACACGCAACCCTCGTCCGCTCCGCGACGTCTGCCACGAGAGAGGATGTCGGGGCAGGATCTCCCCGAATCGGGATGAGGGGGTCGGTGTGTCGGGAACGGAGCGCGCCCGCGCGACGGGGGTCCGCAGGTCCGATCGGGCCACGGCGGTCCCGATCGTGGTGCTGCTCGCCCTGGCCGCTCTGCTGGGTGGGTGCGCCGTCGGCCCCACCGCGGCCCCGGCGTCGCCGCCGGCACCCCCCGTGGCCCTCGCCGCGTCGGTCGCACCGGGTGCCGCGGACGTGGCGCCCGCCGAGCCCCTGGTCGTCTCCGCCGCCGGCGGTCGGCTGACCCAGGTGACCGTCACCCCCACCGGCGCCGCTCCGCTCGCCGGCACGCCCGACCCGAGCGGCACACGCTGGACCAGCGCCGCGCTCGCCTACGACACCGAGTACCGCGTGCAGGCCGCCGGCGTCGACTCCGACGGCCGCCCCGGCGCCCCGCTCGACCAGACCTTCCGCACCGTCGCCCCCGAGCAGACCCTCGAGATCGCCAGCACCCGCCCCACCGACGGGCAGACCGTCGGCGTCGCGATGCCGATCTCGATCACCTTCGACGCCCCCGTCACCGACCGCGCCGCCGTCGAGCGCCGCGTGTCGGTGCGGACGTCGGTGCCCACCGAGGGCTCGTTCCACTGGATGTCCGACGAGCAGCTCAACTGGCGCCCGAAGGACTACTGGCGCCCCGGCACGCAGGTCACGGTGGACGCGCGGCTGTTCGGGGTCGACACCGGCGAGGGCGTCTTCGGGGCCGAGGACAGCTCGTTGTCGTTCACCGTGGGCCGCGACCAGCGCGCCCGCGGCGACGTCAACGCCCACACCCTCGTGCTCTACCAGGACGGGCGCGAGCTGCAGACCATGCCGGCCTCCTACGGCCGCCCGCAGTACCCGACCCAGTACGGCGTCCACGTCGCGTTCGAGAAGCACGAGATCAAGCGGATGCGCTCGGACACGTGGGGCGGCCCGGCCGAGGGCACCCCGGGTTTCTACGACGAGGAGCTGCCCCTCGCCGTGCGGATCTCGAACAACGGCGAGTTCGTGCACGTCAACGCGGCGACGGTGCGCCAGCAGGGCCGCAGCAACGTCTCCCACGGCTGCGTGAACCTCTCCCCCGCCAACGGGCAGATGTTCTTCAACTGGGTGCAGATGGGCGACCCGGTGGAGATCGTCGGCTCCGAGCGGCCGCTGACCCCGGCCGACGGCGACATCGCCGACTGGCTGATCCCGTGGGAGCAGTACCGGCAGGGTTCGGCGCTGGCCTGAGGCAGGCGGCGCACGGGGAGATCACGAGCGCGCTGTCCACCCCGACGGGCTCCGGCACGTCGATGACGCTCCCCTGATCTTCGGGCGGGTGATGTTCACGGAGATCACCAGGGCGGAGACACCTCCGCGAGCCCTCGGGAGGTGACTCTCGGACTGCGGATCTCCCGCAGGACCTCACCGGGAGCGGAGGACGGGCGAGGGGACCCGAGATGCTTCGGTTTCCGAAGCACATCGACCACCCTCGACGCCCCGACCTGCACCCACACGGCGCGGGACCGAGGCCCCGGAGGTGGGGCGCCGGGATTCGCTCCGCCTAGAACTCCACGCGCACGAGGCCGAGGACCTCGGCGCGCCAGTCGGCGTAGGCCTTGCCGATCGCCGCGCGGTCGCCGGTCTGGTCGGCCGGCGCCGTCGCCTCGGCGCCGCTGTCTCCCAGGGCCGCGGCGATGTCGGCGGGGCTCCAGCCCGGGCCCGCCGTGCGCACGCGCAGGTGGGCGGGCGCGCGCTCGGCGCGCAGGGCGTGGGCGAGCACGCGCATGAGGGCGGTGCGCGCCTCCTGGTCGTCGGGGGCGTCGATGTCGACGTTGGTCTGGCCGCCGACGAGGAGGACGGTCGCGGAGTCGGCGAGGACGGGCAGCACGGTCTCCGCGGCGCGGAAGCGGCTGAGCAGGCCCTCGGAGAGGAACTGCTCGACCCGCGAGACGAGGCTGCCGTGCCGGGGCGTCATGGCCACCGGCAGCTGCACGTAGCCGTCGAAGGTGGTGCCGCGGACCGCCTCGCCGAGACGGTCGAGCGTATCCACGACGGTGGTCTCCGCCCCCGTCGCGCGGATGGCCTCGGCCACCTCGGTCAGTCGCTCGCCGCCACCGGTCACCAACACCGTCGTCATGGCGCGTGACCCTAATCGGGCAGCGACCCCTCCGGCAGACGAGATCGCGTGTACATCGCCACCACCCGCGCGGCCGCGTCGGCCATCTCCGCGCGGAGCTCCGCGGGGGCGAGCACCTCGACGGTCTCGCCGTAGCCCAGCAGGGCGGCCCGCGCGGCGAGCACCGACCGGAACGGCGCGACGAGGCGCTCGCGACCGTCGGCCTCGACACCCTCGGAGCGCCACGGGCCCGCGAGCTGGGCGAGGTGCACCCGGCGCAGCGTGGCCGCCCAGTCGGGGTCGACGAGCAGCCGGACCTCGACCTCCTCGCCGGCGGTCTCCAGCCGGTCGCGCAGCTCGCCCCACACCTCGGCGAGGCCGCGCTCGTCGGGCCGGCGGGCGGGCGTCCCGGTGGCCGTCACCGCGCGCACGCGGCTGACGCGGTACATCTTCGGCTGCCCGCGGTGGGCGGCCACGAGGTACCAGGTGCCCGCCTTGCTGACCAGGCCGTACGGGTCGACCGTGCGCCACGTGGCCCGCGGCGAGTCCCCCGTCGCGTACTGCATCCGCACCCGCTCGTCGGCGACGAGCGCCGCGTCGAGCGCCGGGAGCGCCGGCAGGTCCTCGGGCGCGCGCCGCCAGCCCTGGTGCTCCACGAGCAGCCGCCGCCGCGCCCGGTCGACGTCGTCGCGGCGGGCCTCCGGGAGCGCGGCCAAGAGCTTGCGCGACGCCGAGGCGAGCGCGGGACCCAGCGCGCCGTCGGCCGACGCGCCGAGCGCCACCAGCGCGCGCACCTCGTCGTCGGTCATGCCGGTGACGTCGGTGCGGTAGCCCTCGAGCAGGGCCACCCCGCCGCGGCGCCCGCGTTCGCAGTACACCGGCACCCCCGCCGACGAGAGGGCCTCGACGTCACGCTGCACGGTGCGCGTGGAGACCTCGAGGCGCCGCGCGATCTCGGGCGCGGGCAGCCGTCCGTGGGTCTGCAGGAGCAGCAACGTCGCGAGCAGACGGTCCGAGCGCACCCCGTGGATTCTGCCCCGAAATCACGACAGCAGATGTCGTGTATGGCGGCGCACCCTGCTTCCCATGACCGCCGCGCTCGCCGCCCACGCCCTGCAGCCCCTGGGGCCCTTCGACCTCGAGCGCACCCGCGCGTTCGTCGGTCGCTGGGCACCGATCACCCGCCACACGCCCACCGCCGACGAGCCGCTGCGCCTCACCGCGCCCCTCGACGGCGACCAGCGCCCCGTGGCGTTCGCCCTGCGCCAGGACGCCCCCGACGGCCCGGTGACCGTCGAGATCGCCGGGGCCGACGGCGCCGAGGACGTGGCGCTCGCCCAGATCGCGCGCATCCTGTCGCTCGACCACGACGCCCGCGACTACCCCGTGGTCGGGCGCCGGCTCCCGGCGATCGGCGACCTGATGGCCGCCCACCCCGGCCTGCGCCCCACGTTGTTCGGCGGGCCCTACGAGGCCGCCGCGTGGAGCGTCGTGTCGGCGCGGATCAGCGAGCGCCAGGCCGGCACGGTCTTCCGGCGCCTGTCCGCCGCGCACGGCGAGACCCTCACGGTCGCGGGCGCCGAGGTCGTCGCGTTCCCGCGCCCCGAGGCGCTGCGCCGGGTCGAGGCGTTCCCCGGGCTCTCCGCGGAGAAGGTGGCGCGACTGCACGGCGTCGCCGACGCGGCCCTGGCGGGCGAGCTCGAGGTGGCGCGGTTGCGCGACCTGGGCCCCGAGGGCGCCCGGGCGGCGCTGCGGCGGCTGCGCGGCATCGGCGAGTTCTACGCCTCCCTGATCTGGCTGCGGTCCTGCGGCGTGGTCGACGAGTTCCCCGCCGAGGAGCCCCGCTGCCGCGCCACCCTCGCCCGCCTCCACGGGCGAGGACCCGACGACCCGCTCGACGACCTGATCGAGCTGCTGCGCCCCTACCGGATGTGGGTCGCGCTGCTCCTGCGCGTGGCCGGCTCCGACGCCGCAGCCTGACCGACACCACCCCGAGAAGGAGATCCACCATGACCGCTCCCGACCCCCGCCCGCTGATGACCCGCGCGCTCGACCAGATCGGCGCCCTCGTCGAGGGCACCACCGCCGACCAGCTCGACCGCCCGACGCCGTGCGACGACTGGGACGTGCGCGCACTGCTCGGCCACCTCGTCGGTGTGCACCGCCGCATCGCGCACGTGGGCGCCGGCGGCCACTTCGCCGACGTCCCCGCCGACCCCGCGGCCGCCGACGGCGACCCGGCCACCGAGATCGCCGCGGCCCGCCCGGACGTCGACCGCGCGTGGGGCCTCGACGGCGGCGACGACTCCGTCCTCGACCGCGTCCTCACCGTCCCGTGGGGCACCATGCCCGGTCGGTTCGTCGGCTTCGGGTACGTCCAGGAGCTCACGGTCCACGCCTGGGACCTCGCCGCGGCCACGGGACGCTCCGCAGGCCTCGACGAGGAGCTCGCCGTGGCGATCGAGGAGAACGCCCGTCGCGTGCTCCCGGCCGAGCCGCGCGGCGGGCCGATCCCCTTCGGCCCGCCGGTGGACGTCGCGGCGGACGCCGGTGCCTACGAGCGCGTGGTGGCGTGGCTCGGACGGGAGCCGCGACCCACTTTCGTCTGATGAACAGACAATCCGGTCAGTCATCTGGCGTGAACAGCGTGTGAGGGCGACCATCGCCCGATGGCGGTACCCACCGGGGCGACGGAGCCCACGAGCCCGGCCGGCGCGATCCTCGAGCGGCTGCCCCTCGCGGGCTGGCACCGCCGACTGGTCGTGCTGGTCGGGATCGGCTCGTTCTTCGACCTCTACGAGGTCTTCCTGGGCGGCGTCCTCGCCCCGATCCTGGCCAAGGAGTTCTCGCTCGGGTCGATCGGCAAGGCCGCCGTCGTCGGCAGCGGGTTCCTCGGCATGTTCGTGGGCGCGATCGTGCTCTCGGTGCTCGCCGACCGCCTCGGGCGCCGGCGGGTCTTCCTGCTCAACCTGCTCATGTACTCGCTGTTCTCGCTGGCCGCGGCGTTCTCCCCGGACATCGGGTGGTTCCTGGTGCTGCGGTTCCTCGCGGGCGTCGGGCTGGGCGCGGAGCTGGTGCTCGTCGACACCTATCTCGCCGAGTTCCTCCCGGCCCATTCCCGCGGGCGGTACACGGCGTGGGCGTACACCGTCGGCTTCCTCGGCGTCCCGGTGGCGGCCCTGCTCGGCGGCAAGCTCGTCGCGGCATCCCAGCTCGGCGGGATCGACGGCTGGCGCTGGCTGCTCATCGCCGGCGGGCTCGGCGCGGTGTTCGTGCTCGTGCTGCGCCGGGTGCTGCCGGAGTCGCCACGGTGGCTCGAGTCGCAGGGGCGCACCGAGGAGGCGGTGGAGGTCGCCCGGACGATCGCCGTCAAGGTCGGGCACCCGGTGGCCCCGGACGACGTCCCGGCCCGCGTGACGCCGGAGGAGCCACCGGAGAAGCGCTCGACCCGGGAGGTCCTGCGCACCGCCCTGAACGGTCAGTACCGCACCCGGATGGTCATGTTGCTGATCTTCCAGGTGCTCCAGACCATCGCCTACTACGGCTTCGGCACGCTCGCGCCGCTCGTGCTGGTGAGCAAGGGCTTCGAGGTCACCGAGTCGCTCGGCTACGCCGCGCTGTCGTTCTTCGGCTACCCCATCGGCTCGCTGATCTCGGTGCCGCTGGTGGAGCGCTTCGAGCGCAAGTGGCTGATCGTCGGCTCGGCGATCGCCATCGGCGTGCTCGGCATCGTGTTCGCCGCCGCGTCGGCGCCCTGGCTCATCGTGCTCGCCGGCTTCCTGCTGACCTCGGCGAGCAACATCTTCTCCAACGCCTTCCACATCTACCAGGCGGAGATCTTCCCGACCTCGATCCGCTCGACCGCCAGCGGCGTCGCGTACTCGCTGTCGCGGGCGACGTCCGCGGTCATGCCGTTCATCGCCGTCCCGCTGCTGGCGACGGCCGGCCCGGTCGCGGTCTTCGGCGGCGCGGCGTTCCTGATCCTGCTGCTCTGCCTCGACGTCGGCATCCTCGGGCCGCGCAGCACCGGGCTCGCGCTCGAGGAGGTGGACCCCTGACCGCGGCGTCGCGCCGCCCCATTCGTTCCGAGCACGTATCATCTCCTGCGACGGGGAGTGACCCGATGGGTCACGCGCGGGGGCAGCGGGGCGAAGGACGGGTGAGCGGTGGCGTCGAGATCGGGAGCCGCAGCGGCCACGAACACCGGTGACGAGGTCCGCGAGGCCCGGGCCGCGCGGCGGCGGGTCCGCCTCGACCCGCCGGCCGACCTGGTGGCCGCACCCGGCTACGGCGCCCGCCGGGTCTACCAGGCCTACCTCGCGGCCTGGAACCGCCACGTCGACTCCGTGCTGACCGGCCCGCAGTTCGCGGTGCTCTCGGCCGTGCGCGCCTACCCCGACGCCGACCAGACGGCCTTGGCCAGCGCCGTCGCCCTCGACACCTCGACGATGGCGGACGTCTGCCGGCGCATGGAGCGGCGCGGGCTCATCGCCCGGCACGAGGCACCCCACGACGCGCGGGCGAAGGTCCTGACGCTCACCGACGCGGGCGTCGAGGCCCTGGCCGAGACCAACCGCCGCGCCCGCGCCCTCGACGAGGCCCTGCTCGCGGGCTGCTCGCCCGAGCAACGGCCACACCTGGCCTCGCTGCTCAACGACCTCGGCCGCCAGTGGGAGGACGTCGCCGAGCGCGGCGACCTCTGAGCCTGCTCCCGAGACCACGAGCGACGGCGCAACGGACGGACACGTCTCGTCCCGATGGGCCACGTGGCCCCCGTCGATCTGTTACGGCCACATCTCGGGACCCGCTCAGCTATTGCGTCCTCGGATAGTACGTGCTCGGATTTAACGCAGCCGAACGCGAGCACCACACCGGGAGGGCGGCCAGATGGCGAGCCAGTCGTTCGAGGTCACCATCGTCGGCGGAGGGCTGGGCGGGCTCTGCGCCGCACTCTCGCTGCGCCAGCGCGGCCTGCGCGTCACCGTCGTCGAGGCCGCGCCCGAGCTCGGCGAGATCGGCGCCGGCATCCAGACCGCACCGAACGCGAGCCGCATCCTCATCGGGCTCGGGCTGCGCTCGCAGCTCGAGGCGATCCGCACCCAGCCCGAGGACCAGGTCCGGCGCCGCTGGGCCGACGGCAGCATCATCGCCCAGCTCCCGCTGGGCCAGCGGGTGATCGACCAGTACGGCGCCCCGTACTGGCACTACCACCGCGCCGACCTGCACCGCGTGCTCCTCGACGCCTGCACCGACCCCGACGTCCCCGGACCGGCCGTCCGCCTGGTGACCGCGGCCAAGGTCGTCGACCTCGACCGGGCCGAGCCGCTGCGCCCCGTCGCGGTCGCCGAGGACGGGCGCCGGTTCGCCGGCGACGTGCTGGTCGGCGCCGACGGGATCCGCTCGGCCGTGCGCGACCTCGCCGGCTTCGACGACACGCTCGTGTTCTCCGGCGAGATGGCCTACCGCGCGCTGATCCCCGGCGAGCTGATCGCGGCCGACCCGGCGACGCGCTTCCTGCTCGACCGCTACCACTCCACGATCTGGTACGGCCCCGACAAGCACCTCGTGCACTACGTCATCCGCGGCGGCCAGTACCTCAACGTCGTCGCGATCGTGCCGTGCTCGGAGGGCATTGCCGACGACTGGAGCGCGCCCGCCACCCCGGAGCGGCTGGCGTCGGACTTCGGCGACTGGGACGACCGCGTCCCGGCGATGCTCTCGAAGGCGAAGCCCGAGGACGTCTCGCTGTGGGCGATGTACCGGCGCCGCCGCGACCCCGTGTGGATCGACGGCCGGGTCGCGCTGCTCGGCGACGCCTGCCACGCGATGCTGCCCTACCAGGCGCAGGGCGCCTCGCAGTCGATGGAGGACGCCGCCGTGCTCGCCGAGGAGCTGGGCCGGGTGACCCGCGACGGCATCGACGGCGCGCTGGTGCGCTACGTCGACCGCCGCGCCAAGCACGCGGGCATGGTCCAGGACGCATCGCTGCAGAACATGGCCTTCTACCACCTGCCCGACGGCCCCGAGCAGCGCGAGCGCGACGACAAGCTGCGCCGCTTCGACGGCGAGTCCGACCTCTCCTACGACTGGCTGTGGCACGGCAGCCCGCTGCACGACCCCGACACCGAGTCCATCCACTACCAGTTCGCCCGCTGACGCGCGGACGGTCACGAGCCGGACAGGAGCGAACACCATGCGCACCGGAGACCAGATCGTCCAGGACCTGCCCTGGCGCTGGGGAGTCCAAGGAAAGATCTTCCTCATCGGCGGCCTCGGCTACATGTTCGACGCCTGGGACGTCGCCCTCAACGGGTTCCTCACCCCGCTGGTCGGGACCGAGTTCGGCCTGACGCCCGGCCAGAAGGGCCTGGTCGCCACGGCCAACCTCATCGGCATGGCCGTCGGCGCCGTCGCCTGGGGCACCGTCGCCGACCGCATCGGGCGCAAGAAGGCCTTCAGCATCACGCTGCTGGTGTTCGCGGTGTTCTCGGTGCTCGGGGCGCTGTCGCCGGGCATCGGGTGGTTCCTGCTGCTGCGGTTCCTCGCCGGGGTCGGGCTGGGCGGCTGCATCCCGGTCGACTACGCGATCGTCAGCGAGTTCTCGCCGAAGAAGCAGCGGGGACGGGTGCTCGCCGCGATGGACGGCTGGTGGCCGATCGGGGCGACGCTCGCCGGCGTCTCGGCGACCCTGCTCGTCCCCGTCGGCGGCAACTGGCGCTGGATGCTCGTGCTGATGATCCTGCCGGCCCTGCTGCTGTTCTGGGTGCGCCGCGGGGTGCCGGAGTCGCCGCTCTACCTCTCCCGCAAGGGCCGCGAGGCCGAGGCCCGTGCCGTCATCGACGACATGGTGACCCGCACCGGCGCCACCCCGGAGCCCTACGCCATCCCCGCCGCCGTCGCCGAGGACACCCGCGGTGGCGCCTGGGCCGCCGCTGTCGACCAGCTGCGCCGGGTCTGGGCCTTCAACCCGCGCGTCACCGGCGTCGCCTGGTCGCTGTTCATCGCGGTCATGCTCGTCTACTACGCCGCCCTGAGCTGGATGCCCTCGATCCTCAAGGCCCAGGGCTTCGGCGAGATCGCGGCGTTCGCCTCGACGACCCTGATGAACGCGCTGGGCATCGTCGGTGTCGCCCTGTCGGTGCTGGTCGTCGACCGCTACGGCCGCAAGCGCGTCATCGCGATCGCCGGGCCGGTCGCGGCCGCGACGCTCGTGGTGTTCTCGCTGCTGCTCGGCTCGCCCACGGCGGCCGTGATCGCGATCGGCGCGTTCGGGCTCTTCTCCCTGATCGTCATCCCGGTCATGTACGCCTACGTCTCCGAGCTCTACCCCACCGAGCTGCGCGCGTCGGGCTTCGGTTGGGCGTCGTCGTCGAGCCGCGCGCTCACCGGCTTCGCGCCGCTGCTCTTCGGCAGCGTGCTGTGGCCGGTGCTCGGGCTGCCGCTGACGTTCACCCTGCTCGGCCTGCTGGTCGTCGCCGCGGTGATCTACATGTGGGTCGGCGCGCCGGAGACCGCGGGCCGCGAGCTCGACCGGATCACCACGGACGTGCCGGACGCGCCGGCGACCGAGCGCACCCAGGTCTGACGGGAGACGGAGCCTGCGGAGCTCGACCCATGGAGATCACGTGAAGCCGGCCGCGTTCAGCTACCACCGCGCGCACGACGTCGCCGACGCCGTCGGGCTGCTCGCCGAGCTCGGCGCGGCGGGCGGGGACCCGAAGGTCATCGCCGGCGGGCAGAGCCTGATGCCGATGATGAACTTCCGGCTCGCCCGGCCGTCGGCGCTCGTCGACCTCGGCCCGCTGCGCCGGACACCGTCGATGACGGCGATCAACGAGCAGGACGGGGCCCTGACCCTCGGTGCGCTCGTCACGCACCGCGCGGTGGAGACGGCCTCCCTCTCCCCCGACTGGGCCGTCCTCTCCCGCGCCATGCGCTGGGTGGGACACCTGCCGATCCGCAGCCGCGGCACCGTCGCCGGGAGCCTCGTGCACGGCGACGCGACCGCCGAGTGGTGCCTGCTCGCGCTGCTCCTCGACGCGGTCGTCGTCGCCGAGGGCCCGGCCGGGCGCCGCGAGATCCCGGCCGGCGAGCTGTTCCACGGCTTCTACGCCACGGCCGTCGACCCCGACGAGGTCGTCGTCGAGGTCCGCTTCACCCGGCCGGCCCGGCACGCGGCGCTGGCCGAGTTCGCCCGCCGCCACGGCGATTTCGCGATCGTCGACGCGGCGGTGGCACTGGACACGGACGGCACCACCGTGACCGGCGGGCGGGTGGTCCTCGGCGGCGTCGCGCCCGCTCCGATCCGGGTGCCCGAGGCCGAGACGGCGCTCGCCGGCGAGGCCTGGGACGACCTGTGGGCCGCGGTCGCCGACGCGGCCGTCGCCGCGGTCGATCCGCCCGACGACGAGGGCACGACCGCCGCCTACCGCCGGCGCCTGACCCGGACGCTGGTCGCCGACGCGTGCCGTGAGGCCGCGGGAGGGATCCGGTGACCGCGACGGAGCTGCCGGCCGACGTGGTCGAACCCCGCTTCGAGGGCCCCAGATTCGACGGGAAGAGGGGCCGCTGGGTCGGCGCCTCGATCCCCCGCCACGAGGATCCGCGCCTGCTCACCGGCCGCGGGCGCTTCGTCGACGACATCGCCCTGCCCGGGATGCTGCACGCGGGCTTCGTGCGCGCGACCGTCGCGCACGGGCACCTCACCGACGTCGACCTGACCGCGACCCGCGCAGTGCCCGGCGTCGTCGCGGCCTTCGCCGCGGGCGACCTCGCCCTCGGCGACGTCGTCGCGCTGCTCGACCGGCCCGCCGCGGAGTTCACGCCGACCGCGATGCCGGTGCTCGCGAAGGACAAGGTCCGGTTCGTCGGCGAGCCGGTGGCGATCATCATCGCCCGCAACCCGTACGCGGTCGAGGACGGGATCGAGTCCGCGGTGGTGTCGTACGACGTCGTCGACGCCGTCGTGGACGAGGCGACGGCGTTCGCGGCCGCGACCACGGTGCACGACGAGGCCCCGGACAACGTCCTGCTCGACGTGTCGATGTTCGACACGCCGGGGGTGGACGAGGGGTTCGCGGACGCGGCCGTCACGGTCGAGGTCACCACGCGCAGCGGCCGGCAGAACGCGCTGCCGCTGGAGACCCGGGGCGCGGTGGCGTCGTGGGACGCGCGGGACGACCAGCTGCTGGTGCAGACGTGCACCCAGGTGCCCCACCAGGTGCGCACGATGGTCGCGCGCTGCCTCGGCGTCCCCGAGCGCACCGTGCGCGTGACCGTCCCGGACATGGGCGGCGGCTTCGGCCAGAAGTGCGTGGTCGGGCGCGAGGAGATCGCGGTCGCGGCCGTCGCCCGGCGTCTGCACCGCCCCGTGAAGTGGATCGAGGACCGGCGCGAGGCGCTCACCGCCGGGTTCCTCGCCCGCGAGCAGCACTACGACACGCGGGCGGCGTTCGACGCCGACGGCCGCATCACCGCCCTCGACGTCGACGTCGTCTGCGACATGGGCGCGTACTCCTGCTACCCCTTCACCGCCGGCATCGAACCGCTGATGGCGTCGGCGGAGATGCCGAGCGTCTACCGGGTGCCCGCCTACCGCGCGCGCGGCCGGGCGATCACCACGAACAAGGCCCCCACCGCGCCCTACCGGGGCGTGAGCCGCCCGCAGTACGTCATGGCGATCGAGCGGGTGATGGAGAAGGCGGCACGGGCGCTCGGCCTGGACCCGGTCGAGCTCCGCCGCCGCAACGTCATCACCGAGTTCCCGTACACCGGGGTCAACGCCGTCACCTACGACCCCGGGACCTACCGCGAGTCGCTCGACCTCGCCGAGGAGACGCTGCGGGCGGAGGGTTGGTACGACGCGCGCGACGCCGGGGACCGACACCTCGGGATCGGCTTCTGCTGCTTCTCCGAGCGCACGGGCTACGGGTCCGAGGCGTTCGCGAAACGGCGGATGACCGTCGTCCCCGGCTTCGATCTCTCCGAGATCCGGATGGACACCACCGGGGCGGTCGTCGTCACCAGCGGGACGATGAACCACGGCCAGTCGCACGAGACGACGTTCGCGCAGATCGTGGCCGACCGGCTCGGCATCGACGTCGCCCGCGTGAAGCTGCGCCAGGGCGACACCGAGCGGATCGCCTACGGGTGGGGCACGTTCGCGTCACGCTCGGTGACGATCGGTGGCTCGGCGGTCGCGCTGGCCTCGGAGCGGCTCGGCGAGCTCCTGCGCCGCATCGCCGCGCACCTGCTCGAGACCCGGCCGGAGAACGTCGCCCTCGACGGTTCCGGCGGGGTCATCGTGGTGGACGACCCGGCACGGCGGCTGTCGTACGAGGACATCGCGGACGTCGCCTACCTGCGCAGCCACCTGCTGCCCAAGGACGTCGAGCCGACGCTGACCGCGACCGCGAGCTTCGACGTCCCCGGCGACGGCACCTTCTCGAACGCGACGCACGCCGTCGTCGTCGAGGCCGACCCGGGCACCGGGCAGGTCCGCATCCTGCGCTACGTGTGCGTCGAGGACTGCGGCGTGGTGATCCACCCGCAGGTCGTCGACGGCCAGTGCCGCGGCGGGATCGCGCAGGGCATCGCGGGGGCGCTGTTCGAGGAGGTCACCTACGACGCGCACGGCGAGCCGTCGGCGGCGTCGTTCATCGACTACCTGGTGCCGACGGCGACGGAGATCCCCGACGTGTCGATCACGCACCTCGAGACGCCGTGTGCGTTCACCGAGAACGGGGCGAAGGGCGCCGGCGAGGGCGGCACGATCGGCGCGCCCGCCGCGGTGCTGAACGCCGTCAACGACGCGCTGCGCCGCACCGGCGTCGAGCTCGACACGACACCGATCCACCCGAGCACGGTGCTGGACGCGCTGGAGGGCACGCCGTGAACGACCCGCACCTGCTGACGCTGCACGTCAACGGCACCGAGCACGAGGCGGTCGTCGAGCCGCGCCGCACGCTCGCCGACGTCCTGCGCCACGACCTGCACCTCACCGGCACCCACGTCGGCTGCGAGCACGGGGTGTGCGGCGCGTGCACCGTGCTCCTCGACGGCGCCCCGGTCCGCGCGTGCCTCGTGTTCGCCGTCCAGGCCGAGGGCGCCGACGTGCGCACCGTCGAGTCGCTCGACCACGACGGCGCGCTGTCGGACCTGCAGCAGGCGTTCACCGACCACCACGCCCTGCAGTGCGGCTTCTGCACACCCGGGTTCCTCATGCTCGCCGAGGGCGTGCTCGCGGAGTCGCCGGACGCCTCGCGCGACGAGGTCCGCGAGGCCCTCTCGGCGAACCTCTGCCGCTGCACCGGCTACCAGACGATCGTGGACGCGGTGTGCGCGACGGCCGCGTCCCGACGGGAGACGATCTCGTGATCCTGGACAACCACCTCGCCGTCGCCGCTCCTCCGGACGACGTGTTCGCCCTGCTCGGCGACGTCGAACGCGTGGCCGGCTGCCTGCCGGGCGCGACGCTCGAGGGCCGCGAGGGCGAGGCCTACCGGGGCCGCGTGAAGGTCAAGGTCGGCCCGATCAGCGCCGCGTACGCGGGCACGCTGCGGTTCACCGAGGTCGTCCCGGACGAGCGCACCCTGCGCCTGTCCGCGCGGGCGAGCGACGCCCACGGCGCCGGCGACGCGGAGGCCGACGTCGTGCTCTCGGTCGCCGAGGCCGACGGCGGCTCGCGCCTCGACCTGCACACGGACCTGCTGATCCGCGGGAAGATCGCGCAGTTCGGGAAGGGCGCGATCACGACGGTCTCGAGCCGCCTGCTCGACCAGTTCGCCCGCAACCTCGCGGGCGAACTGTCGAGCACCCCGGCGAGCACCCCGGCCGGCGGGAGTACGGGCACCTCCGGTGCCAGCCTGGCGTCCACGCTGACGTCAGACGTCAGGAAATCCACCAGCTCGAGCGAGGACTCCGTCGACGGGCTCGCCATGCTGCTGCCGCCGGGTGCCGGGCGCTGGGCCGCTCTGGTCGGCGCCGCGGCGTTCGGCGTCGTCCAGGGTTACCTGCTCGGCCGACTGAAGGGCCAGAAGATGCTGATCGAGGAGCTGCGACGTGAGCGCTGAGGGACTCCACGGCTCGGCCACCGACGCCGTCTACGACCGGGCCGGGCTGGGGGCGAGCGTCCCCCGCGGGCCACGCCCGGCACTGATCGTCGTCGACCTGACCCGCGGCTTCACCGAGCCCGGATTCGACCTCGGTGCCGACCTGACCGCCGAGGTCGCCGCGACCGCGCAGCTCATCGAGGTCGCCCACCGCCGCGACGTGCCGGTGATCGCCACCGTCGTCGCCTACACCCCGGCCGAGGCCGACGGCGACGCGATCGCCTGGCTGCGCAAGGCGCCAGGCATCCGAGCGCTGCGTGAGGGCAGCGACGCCGTCGCCCTCGACGCGCGGCTGGGGCTCGCCGCCGACGACCACGTCATCACCAAGAAGGGCGCGTCGGCGTTCCACGGTTCCTCGCTGGCCGCGCTGCTCGCCGGCCTGCACGTCGACACCGCCGTGGTCTGCGGTGCCACGACCTCGGGCTGCGTGCGCGCCACGGCCGTCGACGCCGTCCAGGGCGGTTTCGACACGCTCGTGGTCGCCGAGGCGTGCGGCGACCGCGCGCAGGGCCCCCACGACGCCGCGCTGTTCGACCTGCAGGCCAAGTACGCCGACGTCGTCGCCCTCGACGACGCCGTGTCCTACCTCGACGACCCGTTCCGGAAGGCCGACGCGTGACCGAGTCCGCCAGCCACCGTGTCCTGACCCAGCCGGCCCTCGCCGACCTGGCCGACACCCCGGCCGTGAGCCGTTGGGTGCGCTCCGGCGACCTGCGCCTCCACGTCCTCGACCACGGCCCGGTCGACGGCGTCCCGCTGGTGATCGTCCCGGGCATCACGAGCGTGGCGATCAGCATGGACTTCGTCGCCCGCGAGCTCACCGATCTGGTCCGCCCGCTCGTGCTCGACGTGCGCGGCCGCGGCCTCTCGGACAACGGGGACACCTACGCCCTCGACGCCTACGCCGCCGACGTGGCCGCGGTGGTCGAGGGCCTCGGCCTCGAGCGCCCCCTCGTGCTGGGCCACTCCATGGGCGCGCGCATCACCGCCGTCGCCGCGACCCGCCTCGACCTGCGCGGCACGGTGCTCGTCGACCCGCCCATGAGCGGCCCGGACCGCGGCCCGTACCCGACGACGCTCGAGGCGTTCCTCGGCCAGCTGGACCAGGCCCGGCGGGGGACGGACGCCGACGAGGTGGCGGCGTCCTGGCCGCGCTGGCCGCGTCGCGAGCAGGAGCTGCGCGCCCGGTGGCTGGGCTCGATCTCGCGCGACGCGGTCGTCGCCACCCACGCGGGCTTCGAGTCCGAGGACTTCTTCGCGACCTGGCCCTCGGTCCCCGCGCCCACGGTGCTGATCCACGGCGGCGACAGCCCGGTGGTCACCGCGGCCGGCGCCGAGGAGGCGGCGAAGGCCAACCCGGAGGCGACCCTCGTCGAGGTGCCCGGCACCGGGCACATGGTGTTCTGGGACGACCCGGCCGCCGCGCTCGCGGCGACCCGCGAGGCACTGCGCTCGCTGCTCTGAGCGCGCCGAGAACGGAGATCGCTCCGGGTGCTCCATCGACCCCACCACATCGGGTCCACGGAGCACCTGAAGCGATCATGAATGCGCGTGGGACGTCGCCGGGGCCCGCGTACCGGGTCGCCCCGCGGTCGCCCGCCGTCGCGAGTGATCGAAGTACCGATACGGACGCTGAGCGTCTGTGACGGCACTTCGCTGACAACACCTCAGGCGGCGCGGGTGACGTCTCCCGGGTCGGCGACGGTGCCGCTGAGCAGCGCGCCGGCGTCGGGCACGCGGGTCTCCAGTCCGAGCGAGGACAGGATCCGGAACGTCGTCGCCGTGGCCGCGGAGAGCACCGGGAGCCCGACCTCGTCCTGCACCGCCTGCACCACCGGCAGCGACGGCATCTGCACGCACGCCGAGAGCACGAGGGCGTCGGCGCCGGAGAGGTCGAGCTTCGTGTAGTGCTCCCGCAGGTCGGCGGGGTCCAGGCGGGCGACGGCGAGGTTGTCGGGCACCTCGAGCGACAGCGAGTCGACGACCTCGACGCCCGCGTCCTCCAGGTACGCCACCACGGCCTGGGTCAGCGGCTTCATGTACGGCGTCACGATCGCGACCCGCTTCGCTCCCAGCGCCGCGATCCCCGAGATGAGCGCGCCGGCGCTCGAGACGACGGGAGCGGACGAGCCCTCCGCCCGCAGCGCCGCGGTGATGTCGTCCTCGGCGGTGCAGTGGAACCCGGGCCCCTGCGCCATGATCGCGACCAGGCACGCCGTCGCGACCACGTCGGGCCGGGCGTCGGCGAGCTCGGTGGCCGCGCGGGTGGCCTGGGCGTTCATGGCCTGGAGCTGCTCGGGCGTCACGTGCTGCATGCGCGCCCGCGCGGCGTGGAACACGAACCGGTCGGACGGGATCGCCCGCTCGCGCGCGGCGAGCATCCGCGGCAGCTCGGTCTCCATCGTGAGGTTGGAGCTCGGGACGATCATCCCGATGTGGTGGTCGGTCATCGCTTCACGGTAGGACGCATCTCGGGGATGGTCAGCTCTCCGGAGTCCACCACCAGCTCGTCGTCGAGGTACAGCGAGTTGCCGCGCATCGGGATGTCGAAGTGGCAGGGCGTGTCGTTGGGGCCGCCGAGCTCGTTGTTGGGCCCGATCGAGAACATGACGTTGCCGTAGAAGCTGCGCAGCTCCATGCCCATGCCGCCCGGGAACTGGGTCAGGCCGTGCCAGTGCGCCCGCTCGTCGAGACCCCACCCGACGTGGGACATACCGTAGCCGCGGGGGTCGTCGAAGCTCTTGATGTACGACGACAGCAGCTCCGCGTCGAGGCCACCGCGGATGTCCCGGATGAACCCCTGCTCGATCGTCAGCGTCACCGGGGTCTGCACGTAGGTGTTGAACGGCAGCAGCACGTCCCCGGGCGAGAGGACGATCTGCCCGTCGACGCCGTCGTCGGCGCCGCCGGTGAACACGAACGCCGCGGGCCAGTGGTCCCAGCGCCCGGGGGTGTCGGTGTAGCCGTACTCGGAGAGCGTCGGGTAGACGCCGAGGCGGTAGGTGACGTCGGTGCCGGCCGGGCTGGTGATGCGCATCGTCTGGGCCTTGGCCAGCAGGTCGGCGCCGTACTCGACGCGCTCCCGCAGCTCGGTGGTCGGCATGAGGCGGGCCAGCAGCTCGGGGGGCTCGACGGCGGTGAGGATGCGGGTGCCGGCGTCCTGAATCGCGAACTGCTCCGGGGAGAAGAGCAGGAAGGTGCAGTCGACGACCATGTCGGCGGCCTTCAGCGCGTCCACGGCCAGCGGGATGTTCCCCAGACCCGAGTCGCCGACCGCCCACGCGCCCGACGCGGACGCCGGCGGCGGGAGGCGCAGGTGGAAGGTCGCCGCGCCGAGCTGCTGGGCCGCCCACAGGAACGCGTCGGCGTACTCGCCGCGCTCGGCACCCCGCGTCAGGACCGCGACGGTCTCGCCCTCGTGCACCCCGGAGAGCCGCAGCTGCTGCAGACAGATCTCGTTGAACAGGTTCTGGTCCATCGGCCGACCACCTCCGCCTAAATCCGAGCACGTACTATCCGAGCACGCAAGGTCTGCAACGCAATCGTCACCGCGGACCGGCCGCTCGGGGCAGGGGCCTACGCTGCCCCGGTGGCGCCGGAGGACGAACGCATTGCCCTGTTCCTCGACTACGAGAACCTCGCCATCGGGGCGCGCGACGGGCTCGGCGTCTCGCCGTTCGACTTCGGGCCGGTCGCCGACGCTCTCGCCGAACGCGGCCGGGTGGTGACGCGCCGGGCCTACGGCGACTGGTCGGCGTTCGACGAGGACCGCCGTCTGCTCGCCCGCGCCCAGGTCGAGCTGATCGAGATCCCGCAGCGCATCGGCGGCTCCCGCAAGAACGCCGCCGACATCAAGATGGCCGTCGACGCGATCGAGCTGGCCTACGAGCGCGGGTTCGTCACCACCTTCGCCATCGGCACCGGCGACTCCGACTTCACCCCGCTGATGCACAAGCTGCGCGAGATGGACAAGCGTGTCATCGGCATCGGTGTGCAGTCCTCCACCTCGGCGCTGCTGCCCGCGGCCTGCGACGAGTTCCTCTTCTACGACCGTCTGCCCGGTGTCGAGGGCCGGCCGATGCCGGCGAAGCAGACGCGGCGGCGGTCGGCCCCCGTGACGACCCCGGCGCCAGCGGCCGGACCCGCCGGACCCGCGGGACCTGCGGCGGCCACGGCACCCGTCGAACCCCCCGCGCCGGTGCCCGACGACCCCATGCCCGAGGACGCCCCCGCCGCCGGGTCCGACCCCGACCTCACCGCGGTGGTCAGCAGCACGCTCGCCGGGCTGGCGCGCGCCACCGACGGCCCGGTGCGCGCGTCGACCCTCAAGCGCGCCATCCTGCGCAAGGACCCGACCTTCGACGAGGGCGACCAGGGCTTCCGCGGCTTCGGCGAGCTGCTGCGCCACCTCGAGAACCGCGGGGTCGTCGCCCTCGCGCCGGGCACCGCGGCCGGCGACCCCGAGGTCGCGTTCCCCGAGGACACCTCCGCCGAGGACGAGGCGTTCGCCCTGTTCGCGACCACCGTGCGCGACCTCGAGGCCGCCGGTGGACCGCCGCAGCTCTCGGGGCTCAAGGACCAGATGCGCAAGCGCGACCCCGGGTTCTCCGAGAAGCGCTACGGCTTCAACAACTTCCTGTCCTTCGCCCGCGCCGCACGGTCGCGCGACCTGGTCACGATGGACTGGGACGAGGGGCGCGGCGACTACCAGCTGTCGGTGTACTGAGTGAGGTCCAACGCGACCGAGGGGATCGGGGCCATGACGACGACCCCGATCCGTCCCGCGCAGAGGGCCGCGATCAGCGTCGCGTCCAGGAGCACGTGCCGCTGAACTCGATGTACTTGTCGCCGGCCTTGACGCTCATCGAGCTCGGCCCGTCCGCGAATCCGTTCGCGTTGATCGAGCCGAGTTCACCGTCGTTGGAGTTGAGCCGGGACCAATAGCAGAAGTCCGACCCACTGGTCCGATAGGTCCCGGGCTCGATCTCGGTCCCGACCTCGTACGTCCCGGAGCTGAAACTCGATCCAGCCGCGGGCGCGGTCGACGCGGACGCCGGCTGTGAGGCCTGGACCGTCACCGTCGGACCGGGGACGGTGACCGTCGGACCGGGCACGGTGACGGTCGGGCCGGGAACCGTCACGGTGCGGGTGGTCACGGAGGGCGCGGGCTGCGCAACGGGCTGCACGGTCGCGTTGGCGCCGCCGACGCCCAGGCCGGCGAAGTAGGCGATCGCGAGGCCGCAGAGAGCGAGGAGGAAGAGTCCGATCCTCGGCTGCTTCTTCGGGCCAGGCGTGGGCTGGGTGGGCGGCGCCGAGTGGTCGGTCGGGATGGCCATGGGAGCTCCGTCGGTTCATGGTTGCCTCTACAGCAACCGCGCTTGCGTGGTTCGCAACCGACAGATCGAGCCTTGTGCGCAATGCGTTAGTAAAGCTGCCCGAGATTCACTCGTTCGTGGAGGGTAGCCCGGCGACGACGGATGCGAACCACGCGACGCCGGGCTACCGACGACATCGTCGCAGATCACAGCTCTACGGCCGCCGGTGGGCTGTTGTCACAGCGCGTTGCCCCAGAGATGCCGAGCGCGTCACTTCGGCGGTGGCGGGGCGTACTCGCTGCGGCGGGAGGTCGTGACGCCGAGGGCGACGAGCGACTCCGCCGCGCGGGTCGCGGCGGCGACGCCGTCGAGCACCGGGACGCCGAGCTCGGCGGTCAGGGCGGCGCACAGGTCGGCCATCCCGGCGCAGCCCAGCACGATCACGTCGGCTCCGTCGAGCTCCACCGCCGCCCGGCACTCGCGCAGGATCGCGGCCCGGGCGGCCGGATCCTCCAGGCCCAGCACCGGCACCTCGCACGCCCGCACCCGCCGGCACGCGTGCGCCGCCCCGTAGCGCTGCGCGAGCTCCTCGGCCCGGCCCGCGGTGCGCGCGAGCGTCGTCACCACCGAGAACGCCCGGCCCAGGTAGAGCGCCGTGCGCATCGCCGCCTCGGCGATCCCGACCACCGGGCCGCGCGCGACCTCCCGGGCGGCGTCGAGGCCGGGGTCGCCGAAGCACGCGATGACGTGCGCGTCGGCCGACGGATCCAGCGCGGCGAGCAGGCCGGGGACCGCCATCGCCTCGTCGTGGTGGCTCTCGATCGAGACCGGGCCGTGCGGCGAGGTGACCGCGACGATCTCGGTGCCGGGCGCGGCCACCGACCGCGCGGCGGCGCCGATCGTCGCCGTCATCGACGCCGTCGTGTTCGGGTTGACGACCTGGAGCCGCATCAGCGGTGCTGGCGGCGGCTCCCGCCGTGCCAGTCCTCGACGAGCCCGACGTCGGAGGTGGTGACCCCGAACGACGGGAGCTGCGGGCGCTCGCGCAGGCTGCGCTTGAGCTCCGCGAAGCCCGGGAAGCGGGCCAGCCCGACCGCGTGGTCCCACAGCTCGCCGGCCTGCTCCTCGGTGGGCATCCGGCTGATCACCGGGCCGAAGAACGCCAGCCCGTCGGGCGGGTCCACCTGGATGATCGGCGTCCCGACGTCCTTGCCGGTCAGCGCGAGCGCCTCGTCGGTCTCGGCCTGGACGACCGGGTCCCACGCGGTGTCGGCGAGGGTCTCGACCAGCGACGTCGGCAGCCCGGCCGTCGTCAGCACCTCCGCGACGAACGCCTCGGAGCCCTGGGTCTCCCGCGACGTCGCCGTGTCCGGCACCGGCTCCCGCTCGAAGACGTGCCGGCCGAACGCCTCCTGCAGGCGGTCGAGCGCGTCGGCCCCGTGCTCCTGGCGGACTCGCGCGGCCACCCGCAGCATCCGCAGCCCGGCGGTGTGCCCCGCCTCGTACTCCGGCGGGAACCAGGCGTCGTAGTCGACGCCCGCGTTGACCAGCCGCAACGAGATGAACCGCCACTCGATCGTCAGGTCACGCTGCCCGGCGACGAGCCGCAACCACTTGCTCGTCATCCAGCAGAACGGGCACACCGGGTCGAACCAGAAACGGACGTCCACGCTCCGAGCCTAGGTCGGCGTCGCGTCCTCCGCCGGGAGCACGTGCCCCGCCCGGCGCGACAGCCCCCAGTGCAGGGCGAACGCGATCCCCGCCCCGACGAACCAGCTGAACGACGCCGCGTCGGTGGACCCGAGCAGCACCAGCAGCATCGCCCCGATCGCGCCGACGACCGTCGCGGCGATCGCGACCGGGTTGTAGCCGCCGCGGAAGTGGTACCGGCCGGCCGGCGAGAGCGTGTACATGTCGTCGACGACCAGGCGGCGGCGCTTGACCAGGAAGTAGTCGGCGATCAGCACGCCGTAGAGCGGGCCGATGAACGCGCCGAGGGTGTCGAGCGTGTAGTGGATGACCTCGGGATCGGAGTAGAGGTTCCACGGCGTGAGCAGCACCGACCCGACGGCGGCGATCATGCCGCCCATCCGCCAGCTGATCCGGCGCGGGTTGACGTTGGAGAAGTCGAAGGCCGGCGAGACGAAGTTCGCGACGATGTTGATGCCGACCGTCGCGATCATGAAGGTGAGCGCGCCGAGGACCACGGCGAACGTCGAGTCGAGACGGGCGACGGTCTCCACCGGGTCGTCGATCATCTCGCCGAACACCGGCTGGGTCGCCGCAGCCGTGACGACCACGAGGATCGCGAAGACGAGGAAGTTGACGGGCAGGCCGAGGAAGTTGCCCTTGCGCACCGCCGCGAACGACTTCCCGTAGCGGGTGAAGTCGCCGTAGTTGAGCATCGGGCCCGAGAAGTAGGAGACGATCAGCGCGACCGCCGTGGCCATCACCGGCAGCACCGCCCACCCGGAGACCAGGTTCTCCGAGAGGTTCAGGTCGATGTTCGACGGCCCGGCCTCGATCACGAGGTAGCCGGCGAGCAGGAACATGACCACGTAGACCGCCGGACCGCAGAAGTCGATGAACCGGCGGATGGCCTCCATGCCCTTCCAGAACACCAGCGCCTGCAGCACCCACATGATCCCGAAGGCGGCCCAGCCGAGCGCCGACAGACCGGTGAACCCGGTCGCGTCGTCGGCGTACGGGGCGAGCCCGGGCCAGAGCTTGAGCGCGACCACCACGAGCGACGCCGACGCGAGGTAGGTCTGGATGCCGTACCAGGCGACGGCGATGAGCCCGCGGATGATCGCGGGGATGTTCGCTCCGAGCACCCCGAACGACGTCCGGCAGACCACCGGGTAGGGCGTCCCCGTCGCCTGGCTCGGGCGGGCGACGAGGTTGCACAACAGGTAGACGATCGCGATGCCGATGATCAGCGCGATGAACACCTGCCACGCCGCGAGGCCGAGCGCGAACAGGCTGCCCGCGGTGAGGTAGCCGCCGACGGAGTGCACGTCCGACATCCAGAACGCGAAGAAGTTGTAGGAGCCCCAGTGCTGCTCGCGCAGCGGGGCCAGGTCCTCGTTGGTCAGCCGCTCGTCGTAGCCCTCGCCGGCGACGCCGCTGCCGACCGGGTGGCCGGCCGCTTCGACGAGGTCGTCGTGGCCGGCCGAGTAACCGTCGGGCCGCGGCAGGGCGTCGGTCATGTCGTGTCCCCCGTCCGGGTGGGTGATCCGGAACGGACGCTAGGAACCGGCACCCCGGGAACGGGAGACGCCGCGATCGCTCTTCACCGAGACGTAACAGGTGACGACGCTCAGTCGCGGGGCATCCGCTCGGTCAACGTGTCGAGACCGGCGCCGTCGACCTCGCCCAGCGCGTCCCGGCGACCGGCGGCCACCATGAGCACGGCCTCCCCCGGTCCCCGCACCTCGGGGCCCTGCCCGGAGCTCCAGTCGAGGTCGGTGGCGACGAGGCGCAGCCCGCGGGTGCGTACCGACGCCCGGATCGGCGGGGCGACCATCGCGAAGTCGAGGATCGCCCGCAGCCGCTCGGGCGGGATCCTGCGCGGCATCCCGAGGGGCCGGCGCATGTCCTGCTGGTGGATCGCCCCGTCGGTGAGCGCGATCCGGTAGCCGAACCGGGCCGTCGGCCCCTCCGGGGTCCGGTAGCGGCGCACGAGGTCGAGCAGGCCGTACGGCTCGAGCTCGCGGAAGGCGTCGACGACGCGCTGGTTGGCCCGGTCCGGCGAGCCGCCCGCGAGGACGAACGTCCGCCAGAACCCCGTCATCCCCTGGACGTCGTAGCCGATGACGTGGGCGACGACGTCGCGCACCGACCACCGCGAGCACAGGGTCGGCGCGTCCCACTGCGCGGGCGTGAGCTCCGCGAGGAACGAGGCGAGCTCTCCCCGCTCCTCCTGCGCGAGCGCGAGGACGTCGGCCACCCGGAGAGCCTGCCAGCGCACACCCCGTGGTCACGAGGCTCCGGTCAGCGGCTGACGGACTCCTGCAGGCGGCGCATCCCGGCGAGCCAGCGCTCGTAGTCGTCGGCCTTCCGGCGGAAGAACGTCAGCACCTCGGGGTGGGGCAGGATGAGGAACTCCTCGCGCCCGATCCCCTCGACCACCGCGGCGGCGACCGTCTCCGGCGTGAGGACCTCGCCCGCCGCGCGCACCGCCCCCGTCGCCGCGGCCGACATCCCGCCCTCGTCGGCGCCGGTGTCGAGCATCGGCGTGGCGACGCCCATGGGGCACAGCGTGCTGACCCGCACGCCGCGGGCGCCGTAGGTCACCGAGAGCCACTCGGCGAACGCCACGGCGGCGTGCTTGCTCACCGCGTAGGGCGCCGAGCCGATCTGGGTGAGCAGGCCCGCGGCCGACGCCGTCGCGACGAAGTAGCCCTCGCCGCGCTCGAGCCATCCGGGCAGCAGGAGCTTCGCGGCGGTGATGTGCGCGCGGAGGTTGACGCCGAGGACCGTCTCCCAGAGCTCGTCGGGGGTGTCCATCGGGTCGGTACCCGCGGCGACGCCCGCGTTGGCGAGGTAGACGTCGACGGGACCGACCTCGTCCAGCAGCGCCGCGGTGGCCTCGGCGTCGGTGACGTCGAGCGCGCGGGCCACGGCCGCCCCCTCGACCTCGGGCACGTCCAGGTCGGTCGCCACCACGCGGGCGCCCGCCGCGGCGAGGGCCCCGACGAGCGCGCGCCCGATGCCCCCGCCGGCGCCCGTGACGACCGCGACGCGATCACGCAGCTCCATGCGCGGAGGGTGTCAGACGCGCTCGATGATCGTCGCGTTGGACTGGCCGCCGCCCTCGCACATCGTCTGCAGGCCGCGCCGACCGCCCGTGCGCGCCAGCTCGTGGACGAGCTTGGTCGCGAGCACAGCGCCGGTCGCGCCGAGCGGGTGGCCCATGGCGATCGCGCCGCCGTTGACGTTGGTGCGCTCGAGCGGCGCGCCCGTCTCCTGCGCCCAGGCGAGCACGACCGGCGCGAAGGCCTCGTTGCACTCGAAGAGGTCGATGTCGTCGATGGTCAGGCCGGCGCGGCGCAGGACGTCGCGCGTGGCGGGGATGGGGCCGGTGAGCATGTAGACCGGGTCCTCGCCGACCACCGACAGCGTCGTCACCTTCGCCACCGGGGTCAGGCCGTGACGGCGCACCGCGTCCTCGGAGGCGACGAGCAGCGCCGCCGCGCCCACCGAGACCTGGCTGGAGACCGCGGCCGTGAGTTCGTAGCCCTCGCGCAGCGCCGGCAGGGTGGACATCCTCTCGACGTTGGCGTCCGGACGGATGCCCTCGTCGCGCTCGAGGCCGTTCAGCGGGGCGATCTGGGAGGTGTAGCGGCCCTCGTCGGTGGCCCGCGCGGCGCGGCGGTGGCTCTCGACGGCGAACTCCTCGAGCTGCGGGCGGCGCAGGTCCCACTTCTCGGCGATCAGCTGCGCCCCGCGGAACTGGCTGATCTCCTGCTCGCCGTAGCGCTCGATCCAGCCCGCGCCCTCGCGGCGGGTGCCCATCTTCTCGAGCACCGCGGCGTTGGCGTCGATGGGGACGATCGCCATGTTCTCGACACCGGCGGCGATGACCATGTCCTGCGTGCCCGAGAGCACCGCCTGCGCGGCGAAGTGCAGGGCCTGCTGCGACGAGCCGCACGCGCGGTTGATCGTCACGCCGGGCACGTGCTCCGGGAAGCCCGCCGAGAGCCAGGCGGTGCGGCCGATGACGCCGGCCTGCGGGCCGAGCTGGCTCACGCAGCCCATGAGGACGTCGTCGACGGTGCCGGGGTCGATGCCCGTGCGGTCGACCAGCGCCGTGAGCGCGTGCGCGCCCAGATCGGCGGGGTGCACGTCGGCCAGCGCGCCCTTGCGGGTGCCGATCGGCGTGCGGACGGCGTCGACGATGTAGGCCTCGGTCACGGCCACGCGTGCCTCCTCGCTCGGGTGATCGTGGGGGATTTCCTGACGCTGATTGTCAGCGTGGACGCCAGGCTGACACCAGGCCGACCTCGTCACCCTCGCCCAGCCCTCGCTGTCGCCCCTGGTCAGCCGGCGGCGCGGGCCTCCCGGACGAGGCGGCGCGCGCGGTCGATGTCGGGCGGGGCGGGGAGGTCGGGCAGCAGGGTCGTCGCGGTGCGCAGCGCGCGCAGGGCGACCGTGACGCCGAGGTCGGTGGTCGGCAGCCCCGGCAGCCCGTACATCCGCCGCGCCCACCGGGGCAGCGTCGAGAACGAGATCGCCGCGATCGACGAGAGCGCCAGCGCCATCCCCGTCGGGGCGCTCGGTTGGGGTGTCAGCAGGCCGCCGACGCCGTTGCGGGCCTCGTCGGTGAGCGCGAGCTGCGGGCGGACCCGGTCGAAGTAGGCGGCGAGCTCGGCGCGGGACGCGGGCACGATCGCCGGGTCGAGGCCCACGACCTCCGCGGCGCGGACGCTCTCGGCGACGTAGGCGTCGGCCTCGGCGTCGTCGACCACCCCGGCCCGGCGGGCGACGTCGGCGTAGGAGTCGATCTCGGCGTTGTGCACCCAGAGCAGGTTCTGCGGGTCGTCGAGGGCGATCACGGTGCCGTCGGGGTCGCGTCCGCGCAGCGTCGCGTGCAGCCGGCGGACCCGCGCTCCGGCCGCGTCGACCTCGGTGCGGTTACCGAACGTGCGGGTGCCGACGAACCCGACGGTGCGCTGGAACCGGGGCCAGGCCTTCTTCGGGTCGAACAGCGCCGAGTTCTGGTACGTCGCGCGCATCACCTGCGGGTGCAGCGACTGCAGCAGCAGCGCCCGCATGCCCGCGACCCACAGCACGGGCTCGAGCTGCACCCGCCACGTCACCGACGTCGGTCCGAACAGGCCGAGGTCGTTCCCCGGCGCGGCGGTGGTCATACCGATGGGGTCACCACTCCGCGGCGCCGCAACCCCGCGGGGACGGTCGAGAGCTGGTCCCGGCGGTCCGAGCCCCCGGTGATCTGTTGACCTGCCGGGACGAGGCCCGGGTGCGACGTGCGTCACTAGCGTCGGGTGCGTGACGGGGTCGGTGGCGCAGGACGTGGGCCTGCGCGGGCTGTACGAACAGATGCTGCGCATCCGGCACTTCGAGGCGAAGCTCGACGTGCTCTACCGCCAGGGGCGCGTGCGCGGGCCGGCGCACCTCGGGATCGGCCAGGAGGCGATCGCGGTCGGCGTCGCCTCGTCGCTCGGCCCCGGCGACGCCTCGCTGGGCACCTACCGCGGCCACGCCCACGCCCTGGCCCGCGGCGCCGACCCGGAGGCGGTGCTGCGCGAGCTGCTCGGCCGCGAGGGCGGGATCTGCGGCGGCAAGGGCGGCTCGATGCACATCACGAGCGTCGCGCACGGCTACTACGGCTCCTACGCCATCGTCGGCGGGCACATCCCCACCGCGGTCGGCATGGCGTGGGCGAGCCGCATCCGCCGCGACGGCCGGGTGACGGCGTGCTTCTTCGGCGACGGCACCACGAACATCGGCGCCTTCCACGAGGCCGTGAACCTCGCGGCGGTCTGGGCGCTGCCGATCGTGTTCGTCTGCGAGAACAACCAGTACATGGAGTACACGCCGATCGGCGACGTCATCCCCGTCGCGCGGCCGGCCGCGGACCGGGCGCCTGCCTACGGGCTCGAGCCGGTGGTAGTCGACGGCAACGACGTGGAGGCCGTCCGGGAGACGGCGGCCCGTGCCGTCGAGCGGGCGCGCCGCGGCGACGGCCCGACGCTGCTCGAGGCGACGACCTACCGGCTCGGCGGCCACTCGGTCGCCGACGGCGCGGCCTACCGCGACGCCGACGAGGTCAGCGCGGCGTGGCTGCGCGATCCGGTGGTGAAGGCCGCCCAGCGGCTGACCGAGGCCGGCGACGCCACCGCCGCGGAGACCGAGGCGGTCGTCGCGCGGGTCAAGGGCGAGATGGACGACCTCGCGGTCCGCGTCCTCGAGGCCCCGACCCCCGACGCCGCGGCCGCGTGGACCGGGATGTGGAGCGACGGGAGCTCGACGTGGCGCAACTGACGTATCGCGAGGCGGTCGCCGGCGCGCTCGCCCAGGAGATGGCGCGCGACGAGCGCGTCGTGCTGCTCGGCGAGGACGTCGGGTCCGGCGGGGTCTTCAAGACGACCGCGGGGCTGCGCGACCGCTTCGGCACCGACCGCGTCTGGGACACCCCGATCTCCGAGCAGGCCATCGCCGGCGCGGCCATGGGCGCCGCCGCCGCGGGGCTGCGTCCCGTCGCGGAGATCATGTTCTCGGACTTCTACGCCACCTGCTGGGACCAGGTCGCCAACGAGATCGCCAAGGCCTGCTACATGACCGGCGGCCAGCTGCGGATGCCGCTGGTGATCCGCGGGACGAACGGCGGCGGGCTCGGTTTCGGCGCCCAGCACAGCCAGGCGATCGAGAACTGGGCGATGTGCGTCCCCGGCATCAAGATCGTGTCGCCGTCGGACCCCTCCGACATGTGGGGGCTGCTCGCGGCCGCGATCCGGGACGACGAGCCGGTGCTGGTCTTCGAGCACAAGGCGCTGTTCGGGACGAAGGGCGAGGCGCCGGTGGACGCGCAGCGCAGCGGAGCCGGACCCTCGGAGTCAGCGGACCACGTCGTGAGCCTCGGTCAGGCCGCGACGCGGCGGGACGGCGACGACGTCACGCTCGTCGGCCTCGCCCGCACGGTCGGCATGTGCCTGGAGGCCGCGTCGACCCTGGCGGAGGACGGCGTCTCCGCCGAGGTGCTCGACCTGCGCACGCTCGTCCCCCTCGACGCGGCCGCGGTGCTCGCGTCGGTGCGGCGCACGGGGCGCGTGGTGATCGTCGAGGAGAACCCCGGCCAGCTCGGCTGGGGCGCGGGCATCGCCGCGATCGTGGCCGAGGAGGCCTTCGCCGACCTGCGCGCCCCCGTCCGCCGGGTGTCCGGCGGCAACGTCCCGCTCCCCGTCGCCGCGGCCATGGAGGCCGAGGTCCTGCCGTCCGCGGACAAGGTCGTCGCCGCGGTCCGCGACGTGCTCACGCCAGCAACAGCGAGAGGATGAAGATCTCATGCGGATTCGGAACGAGGATGTCCTGCTCCCGGTGTCGGCCGTGTCCGCGTTCCCGCGGCCGCACTGGCTCCAGGGCCGGATCCTGGGGTGCGGGGACGAGCCCACGTACCGCAGCCACAACCTGCGCGTCGCCTACGAGGACGCCTGCAAGATCACCGCGCTCGAACAGGAACGGGCGGGCCTGCACGTCCTGTGCGACGGCGCGCAGTACTACGAGTGGGAGGCGCCGGGCTTCCAGCTCGAACCGATCTTCCACTTCATCCCCGAGAACCTCGGCGGCATCACCAACTACGGCCCGCCCGGTGACGGCGCGAAGTACGCGCCGTTCTACAAGGGCCAGGTGGTCAGCAAGGTCGAGTGGAAGCGCCCGATCTTCGAGTCGGTCAACTACGCGATGAAGAACGCGACCGACCGCCCGTTCAAGATCGCGATGCTCGGCCCGGCCCAGCAGTCGATCATCCTCGACGACCAGCACTACGGCGACGGCGTGGCGCTGGCCAAGGACATCGCCCGCGCGCTCAACAAGGAGCTGCGCTACCTGCAGGACCTGGGGCTCGAGGCCGTCCAGCTGATCGACGTGCTGCCGCCCTACACGACGGACATGTGGCAGATCGAGTGCCAGCAGATCCTCTTCGAGGGCGTCGACATGATGAAGTTCTGGCACGTCTGCTACGGCAGCGTCGACGGCCAGCGCGACATCTTCGACGACCACGCGAAGGAGATGATGCCGCTGTTCCGCGAGTCGCCGGTCGACGTGGTGCACCTCGAGTTCACGAACAAGGACTTCGCCGAGCTCGACGCGTTCGGCGAGTTCCCGGTCGACAAGGTGCTCGGTGTCGGCGTCGTCGACGCGAAGAACACGATGGTGGAGAGCGTGGAGCAGATCGCCGACCGCATCCGCCGCGCGCTGAAGGTCGTGCCCGCCGACCGCCTGCTCGTGGCGCCCGACTGCGGCCTCGGCTACTTCAGCCGCACCACCGCCTACGCGAAGCTGCGCCACATGGGCCAGGCCGCCGACGAGGTCCGCAAGGCGCTCTAGCCATGTGAGCAGTTGGCGCCCCTGCCGGGGCGCCAACTGCTCACGCACCCACGCGGCGGCCGGCGAAGGCGGCGATGCGGACGTAGGGGTCGGCGCCGTCGGGGGCGGGCTGTTCGGGGCCGAACGCTGGGCCGCGGATGTCGGCGGTGAGGTGGGCGCGCATGAACGCCAGCCCGAGCTCGGCGACCTCGGGGTCGAGGTGGGCGGTGGCGAGGCCCGTCGTCCTGGCGAGGTCCCAGGTGTGCACCGCGAGCTCGGCGCACTGCCAGTCGACGCCCGGCCCGGTCACGGTGTCGCCGTGCTCCGCCCACGCGGTCAGCAGCTCGGTGGCGTGCGCGCAGAACGCGGCCACCGGGTCGCCGCCGGCGGGTGGTGTCGGCGCGGACCAGTCGAGTGCCTCGCCGCGCACCATCACCGCGAAGCGCCACGGTGCCGCGACGACGTGGTCGACGAGGTCCTGCAGCGTCCAGCCCTCGCACGGTGTCGGGGTGGTGGGCGGATCTCCCTCCACACCCGCCAGCACGTCGGCCGTCTGCTCCAGCCCCCGCCGCAGCACTGCTGTGTCCATGAGGTGACCTCCGGTCATGTGAGCAGTTCGGCGTGCTGCAGCACGCCGAACTGCTCACGTGCGCGTCGCGCACACCGCGTCCGGCGCGGCGTGCAGGTCGGCGAGGTCGCGGTGGCCCGCGAGCCCGAGGGTGGTGTCCAGCTCGGCGAGCACGCAGCGCACGACGTGGCGCACCCCGGCCTCACCGCCCAGCGCGAGGCCGTAGGCCCAGGGCCGCCCGAGGAGCACCGCGTCCGCGCCGAGCGCCAGCGCGACCGCCGCGTCGGCGCCCGTCCGGATGCCGGAGTCGAACAGCACCGGCACGCGGTGCCCGACCGCCGCGACGACGCCGGGCAGCGCCGACAGGGCGCCGACGGCCCGGTCGACCTGCCGCCCGCCGTGGTTGGAGACGATCACGCCGTCGGCGCCTGCGTCGATCGCGATCTCCGCGTCCTCGCCCCACTGCACGCCCTTGACCAGCATCGGGCCGTCCCAGTGCGCGCGGATCGGCTCGAGGCGGTCCCACCCCCACGCCGTCCCGGTGAACAGCCGCTGGCGCAGGTCCGCCGCGGCGACCAGGTCCTCCTCCGGGGGCCGCGCGAGCAGCGACCGGAAGGCGGGGTCGGAGAACGGGATCGCCGTGCCCACCCCGCGCAGGAAGGGCAGGTGGCCGCGGTCGAGGTCGCGCGGGCGCCAGCCGAGCGTCCACGTGTCGAGGGTGACGACGAGCGTCGTGAACCCCGCCGCCCGCGCGCGGTCGAGGAGGCTGCGGGCGACGTCGTCGTCGAGCGGGCGGTAGAGCTGGTACCAGCGCGGGCCGTCCCCGGCAGAGTCAGCCGCGGCGGCGACCTCCTCGGTGGTGTGCGACGCGGCGGTCGAGAGCACCATCGGCACGCCCAGCCCCGCGGCCGCCCGCGCGGTGGCGAGCTCGCCCTCCTCGTGCAGCAGCGACTGCACCCCGATCGGGGCGAGCAGCAGCGGCGCGGGCATCGCGGTGCCGAGCACCGTCGTCGACCAGTCGCGCTCGGCGTTGTCCCGCAGCAGCCGCGGGACGAGCCCGTGACGGTCGAACGCCGCGAGGTTGGCGCGCATCGTCGCGCCGGACCCGGCGCCCCCGGCCACGTAGTCGAACGCCGCACCGGGCAGCACGCGCTCGGCCGCGGCCTCCAGGCGGCTCGGGTCGGTGGGCAGGTCCGGGACCACGCCGTCGCGCCCCGCCCGGTAGATCTCCGCGCCGTAGCGGTCGGGGCCGGCCATCGGGTCATCATCTCCGCGCGCCCGCGGCGCCGACCAGGGCGATCGCGCGATTCGTCCCGGCCGGACATGGTCGCGTGCACCGGGTGTGGCCGATGCTCCGGTCATGGCGCGGGCCCTGCGCATCGGCATCACGGTCGGCGGCGAGGTCGTCGGACGTCCCGGCCCGCCCGCGGAGGTGGTCGACGACGTCCGCCGCGCCGAGGAGGACGGGTTCGCGAGCGCCTGGACCGTGCACTTCTCCCGCGCCGTCGACGCGCTGACGACCCTGACCGTCGCCGGCGGCGTCACCTCGCGGATCGCGCTGGGCGTCGGCGTCGTCCCGACCTACCCCCGCCACCCGCTCGCGCTCGCCCAGCAGGCGGCGACGGCCCAGGCGTTCTGCGGGGGACGGCTGACCCTGGGGGTCGGCGTCTCGCACCGTCCGGTGATCGAGGGCCTGCACGGCCTGCCGTACGCGAGCCCCGCCGACCACCTGCGCGAGTACCTCTCCGTGCTGGTGCCCCTGCTGCGCGGCGAGGAGGTCGCGGTGGACGGGGAGCACCACCGCGTGCACGGCGGTTTCCGCGTCCCGGGCGCGGCCCCGGTGCCCGTGCTCGTCGGGGCGCTCTCCCCGCGCATGGTCCGGGCGGCACGCGAGGCCGACGGTGTCGTCACCTGGCTCGCCGGGCCCCGCACGCTCGGCGAGCAGATCGTCCCGGCCCTCGGCGGCGGGAAGCGCGTCGTCGCCGCCCTGCCCGTCGCCGTCACCGACGACCCGGACGCCGCGCGCGCCGCCGCCGAGGACGTCTTCGCCCGCTATGCCGGGCTGGACAACTACCGCCGGCTGTTCGAGCGCGAGGGCGTGGACTCCGTCGGCGAGCTCGCCGTCGCCGGACCGGAGGCGGTCGTCGAGGCCGCCGTGGACCGCCTCGCCGACCTCGGCGTCACCGAGCTGTGGGCCGTCCCGTTCCCCGCCGGCGCCGACACCGACGGCGCCGTGGCGCGGCGCACCCGGGCCCTGCTCGCGGAGCTGGGCTCGCGGTGAGCGGGCGCTACGCCGACGAGCTCGTCGAGGCCGGCTTCGCCGTCGAGGTCGCCGACGCCCCGCTGCTGCACGACGGGCTCAACGTCGCCGACCTCGCGCACCTGCTCGTGCTGCGCGAGCGCGGGATCGTGCCCGAGCACGTGGTGCCGCGGCTCGCGGCCGTGCTGCGCGAGGCGGACGCCACCCCGGCCGGCGAGTTCGGCTACGACCCGGAGCACGGCGAGGTCTACAACTGCCGCGAGCGGCGGTTCGCCGCGACGATCGGCCGCGACGCGGGCTGGCTGCACGCCGGGCGCCCCCGCCGCGAGGCCGTCCGGATCGCCCTGCGGCTGCGGGTGCGCCGCGATCTCGCCGCGCTCGTCACCGCCGCCGCCGAGGTCGTCCTCGCGACCGCGCGGGCCGCCGACGCGCACGCCGAGACGCTCATGGTCGAGCACACCTACCTGCAGCACGCGCAGCCCTCGACGCTCGGGCACCACCTCCTCGGCGTCGCCTACCCGGTGCTCCGGGACGTCGAGCGGCTCGTCGCCGAGCTCGACCGCCTCGACCGCAGCCCGGCCGGCGCGGGCGGGGTGAACGGCAGCCCGCTGACCGGCGAGCGCACCCGGACCGCGGCGCTGCTCGGGTACGCGGGCGTCATCGAGCACACGGGCGACGCGATGTGGCAGGCCGACGGGTTCACGGCGGTCGTCGCCCACGCCGCGGGCCTGGTGACGACGCTCGACCGGCTCGCCGAGGACCTCGAGATCTGGAGCAGCGAGGAGTTCGGCTGGGTGCGGCTCGCGGCCGGGCACACGCGCACGAGCGTGCTCATGCCGCAGAAGCGCAACCCGTACGCGCTGACGATGGTGCGCGGTGAGGCGGGCGTGCTCATCGGACGCGCGACCGGGATGCTCTCGCTGGCCAAGAGCCCGTCGGCGCGCAGCGACCAGCTGATCTTCGCCTACGGGGAGGTGCCGCGCGCCCTCGACCTCGCGACGCGGGCGACGCGCCTCATGGCCGGGGTGGTGGCCGGCCTCGAGGTGGACGCGGCGGCGATGGCGGCGACGCTGCGCGCCGGGTTCTCGCAGGCCGCGGACCTCGCCGAGCACCTGATGATCACCGCGGGACTCGACTACCGCAGCGCCTACGACGTCGTCGGCGCCGCCGTGCGCCGCGCCGAGGCCGAGGGGCTCGCCGGGGTCGACCTCACCCCGTCGATGCTCGTCGACGCGGCCGTCGCGACCGGGCTCGAGGCGGACGCCCTCGGCCCGGTGGTCGACGGCGACCTCACCGCGGTCCTCGACCCGGGCTCGATCGTGCGCGGCCGCGACTCGCGGGGCGGCGCGGCGCCGTCGGTCGTGCGGGCGATGGCGGCGGACTGCGCCGAGGCCGCCGAGATCGTCCGCGCGGACGTGATGGCGCGGCGGGCCCGGTGGGACGACGCCGAGGACGACGTACGGCGCCGGGCTGCGCGCCTGGTCGGCGAGCCCCGGGCGTCGCCGTGATCGAAGTACCGATACGGACGCTCAGCGTCCGTGACGGCACTTCGCTGACAACCCCGGTTGCTCAGCCCAGGGACTTCCGGACGATCTCGGTGCCCGCGACGAGGGCGTGGAGCTTGTCGATCGCGATGTAGCGCTGGAGCAGGATCAAGCCGCAGTCGGTGGTCACGCCGAGGCGGTCGGCCGGGATGTACTCGAGCAGGCGGTGGATGCGGTCGGCCACCTGCTCGGCGGTCTCGGTGATCGTCGACTTCACGTCGATCACCCCGGCCCAGAACATCATGTTCTCCGGCAACGGGTGGTTCTTCATGACGTCGAGGCCGGACAGGTCGTCCGAGCGCCGCCCGCAGCTCTCGAGGTTCAGGATGTCGATGTTCGCCTCGTACGACTTCGGCACCACCGACGCCGTCGCCGACGGCTCCGCGCCGCGGCGCTGCGTGAGGTCGAAGATCTCGCCGGCCTCAGCGGTGTCGTCGGGCATGTAGGCCGGGGTGCCGCCCCAGTTCCCCCAGCAGACGTGGCAGATGATCTTGGCGTGCTGCACGCCCTGCACGGCACGGTTGAACGCGTCGATGGCCCACTCCTCGTAGAAGTACGGCCAGGTGAACTCGTCGAGCTGGATGAAGTCGACGCCCATCGCGTCGACCTCGAGGAGGTCCTCGTTGATCGCCGCCGCGATCGCCATCGCCCGCTCGCGGGGTTCGGAGTAGTGCAGGTCGTTGGTGGCCTGCGCCAGCACCTGGATGCCGGTGTACTGGACCTTGGTGGCCTTGCGGGTCGCGCGCTTCAGCGCCCGCGCCTGCTCGACCATGATCGCGCCGCGCCGGCGGATCTCCTCGTGCGCCGTACCCGCGTGGAGCCGGCTGTAGATCGGGAAACCCAGGAAGCCGCCTTTGAGGTCGTAGCCGAGCCGGCGGTAGTAGTAGTACAGCGCCTGGTCGGCGTAGTTGTCGCCGTGCAGGCGGCCGTCGGTGACGATGTCGAGGCCGGCCAGCTCCTGGTCGGCGACCATCGCGGCCATCGCGTCCTGGAAGGACTCCTGGTTGAACGAGTCCGGGGGCTCCTGGTCGCCGGTCCACGACCGGACCGGCCCGGCGTCCCACCACCGCGGGTTGGGGTAGTTGCCGACCATCGAGGTCGGGATCAGGATGTCGCGGTCGCCGACGCGCATGGGTGGACCTCCCGGGGTCCCGTGTGTCGTGGATCACAGGTCGGGTCGACGGTCCCACGGCACCCGCGGTGCGGCGGGAACCCTGTCCTGCCGGGACGTCGGACTCGTCCCGTCAGGACCGCTCAGGACCGCTCAGGACACGACCGGCGGCGTCGTGAACAGCGTCGGCGCCCCGCCGCTGACGACGAACACCACCGGGCCCGCGACGTCACCGCGCGCCGCAGCGCCGAGCAGGCCGGCCATGGCCTTGGCGGCGAACACCGGGTCGAGGAACACGCCCTCGGTGCGCGCGACGAGCGCCGCGGCCGCCTCCCCCTCGGCCGACCGGTGCCCGTAGCCCGGGCCGAGGTGCCCGCCGAGGACCGTCGGCGCGGTCGCCGGCGGGGGCACCCCGATGCGCTCGGCGGCCTTCGCGGACAGCGCCGTGACCCGCTCCACGCACTCCGCCACCGGCCGGCTGACGGTCACGCCGGTGACGGGGCCGAGGCCCTGCCAGTGCGCCCCGGCGTGCAGGCCGGCCTGGGTGCCGCACGAACCGGTCGCCAGCCAGATGCCGCGCGGCCCCACCCCGACCGCGGCGAGCTGGCCGGCGAGCTCGACGCTCGCGTGGACGTAGCCGAGCGCGCCCACCGGCGTCGCGCCGCCGCGGCCGAGCACGTAGGGGTGCCGCCCGAGGGCGCGCAGCTCGTGCGCCACCGTCTCGACGCCGGTGTCGACCGAGGACCGGTCGGGATCGCCGGTGAACCGGACCGTCGTCCCGACCAGCGCCGCCAGCGCCGTGTTGCCGACCGGGGGGACGGGGTCGCCGTAGCAGACGAGCGTCGCGCCGAGCCCGTGGACGCGGGCCGCGAGCGCGGCGAGCATCGCCCAGTTCGAGCCGGGCCCGCCGCCGGTGACGAGGTGGTCGCAGCGCCGGGCGAGAGCGTCGGCGACGAGGAACTCCAGGCCCCGGACCTTGTTGCCCCCGAGACCGAGGCCGGTGAGGTCGTCGCGCTTGAGCCAGATCTCCACGCCGGCCGCCGCGGAGAGCCGGGGCGCGGGCTGCAGCGGCGTCGGCAGCGTCGCGAGGTGCACGCGCGGCTGCCCGAGCAGGCCGGTCACGGCGGGTGCCGGGCGACGATCCGGTCGACGAAGGCGGTGGCCGCGCCCAGCGCGCGGTGCGGGTCGCGGGCGGAGGCGACCTCGGCGGCGTCGAGCAGACCCTCGGCGACGAGGCGGTCGCCGAGGTCCTCGCCGGCGTCCCGGGCGGCCATCGCGGCGGCGTACACGGCGTCGTGCGCGGTGTGCTTGCCGAGCTTCGCGGCGACCGCGGCCATGAGCGGTTCGGAGGTCATCGCGCCTCCGTGCGAGTCGAGGTTCGCCCGCATCCGCGCCGCGTCGACGGTCAGGCCCTCCAGCAGCGTCGCCGCGAAGCGCAGCGCGACCCCGGTGAGCTGGCAGGCCTCCGGCAGCGCGATCCACTCGGCCTTCCAGCCGCGCCCGTCGCGCTCGTGCAGGGCGACCAGGCCCTCCAGCGCCACCGCGGCGTCGGCGCGCACGAGGCGGGCGAGGGTGTCGAGGTGCTCGGAGAGCTCGGGATTGCGCTTGTGCGGCATGGTGATGCTGCCGACCGTGCCGGCGACGACGGGCTCGCCGACCTCGCCGATCTCGGGGCGCTGCAGCTCGACGATCTCGTTGCCGATCTTGGCCAGGGTCCCGGTGACCATCGCGAGCAGGCCGACGAACTCCGCGACGCGGTCACGGGCGGTGATCCACGGCAGGTCGGGGACGCCGAGCCCGAGCCGGCGCGCGAACGCGTCGAGCAGCGGCAGGTACGCGTCGCCGAAGAACTCCCCCGTCCCCAGGGCGCCCCCGAGCTGCACGACCTCGAGGCGCGGGCGGGCCTGCGCCAGGCGCTCGAGGTGGCGGTCGAGCTCGTCGGCCCACACCGCGGCCTTGAACCCGAACGTCACCGGCAGCCCGGGCTGGGCGTGCGTCCGCCCGCACATCACCGTGTCGCGGTGCCGGCGCGCGAGCGAGACCGCGGCGTCGCGCACGCGGGCGACGTCGCGGGCGACGACGTCGCCGGTCGCGCGCACGACCATCGCGAACCAGGTGTCGCTGACGTCCTGGACGGTCGCGCCGTAGTAGACCCACTCGCGGGCCCGTGCCGGCAGCACGGTGCGCAGGGCCGCGATGAGCCCGTGCGTCGAGTGCCCGGAGCGCCGGGTGCCCGCCCCGATCTCGGCGAGGTCGAGCTCGGAGACCCGCGCGTGCGCGGCGATGTCCTCGGCGGCCTCGGGCGGCACCAGCCCGACCTCGGCCTGCGCGGCCGCGAGCGCGGCGAGGATCGCGAGCCACGCGCGCGTCCGGCCGGTGTCGTCGAGCTGCTCGTGCAGCTCGGGCGTGGTCCAGAGGTGGCCGTAGATCTCGGAGTCGGCGAGGTGGGTGGACATCGGATCGCTAGAGGAGGAGTTTCCGCAGGCCCTCGCGGACCTCGTCGAGGGTGGCGCCCCACGGCACGACGGCGGCGCGGTCGTCGAGCTCGAGGCCGCGCTCGAGCAGGCAGCACTTCGTCAGGGTCAGCGCGTCCCGCCCGGACCGGTGCCGCTGCCGGGGGCACAGGTCCACGCGCGGCGGGTCGTCGCCGTAGAAGTGCTCGTGGAACTGCAGCGAGCGCTCGCAGCCGATCATGAGCCAGTCGCCGCGGTCGGCCGGGCGGGTGTCGAGGTACGCCACCGCCGCACCGCCGAGGTCCGCGCCCGACCCGCGGCAGGGCAGCAGGTAGTGGTCCGCGGGGTGGGCGGCGACCAGGTCCTCCACCCGGATCGCGTCCAGCACGAGGTCCACCGGCGGCAGGTCCTCGTCGAAGGCGACGGCCTGGCGGGCCTGGTCGAACAGCTTGGGCGGCTCCGGCGGCACGACCTCGGTGACGCGCACCGCCACCGGCGTCGGTCGGTGGATGAAGTTGACGTGCTCGAAGCGCCCGAGCACCACGGTCGTCCGCGCGCCCGCGACGGCCGCGCCGGCCAGCGCCGTCGCGTTGCCCACGTCGACGTCCGGCGCCTCGACCCAGGCGGTGTCGTCGGGCCCGGAGTGCACGCGGACCTCGGTGACCGGCGAGAACAAGGGCTCGAGAGATCGCTTGCGCACCTCCACCAGCGACGTCGCCCCGCCGTGGCGCAGCGCGAGGAACTCGGTGCGCCGGTAGACCTCGCGGCCGAGCAGGTGCCCGGTGATCGCGTCGGTCGTCAGCGGGACGTCGACCTCCTGCACCGAGAGGCCGCGGTACGGGTGGGAACGCAGGTTGCCGGGAGCCTCGGGGATCACGGCCGCACCGCCGTGTCCGCCCGCAGCCCGAGGCGCAGGGTCTCGACGGCGAGGACGTCGTCGGGGGCGACGTTGCCGAGGTTCACGTCGGCGCCGAAGCGCCGCACGAACCACGCCTGCTGGGCCTTCGTCGGCGCCTCGAAGATCACCCGCTCGACGGGCACCGTCCCGGCGATCTCCTCGACGAGCGGGGCGCGGACCGCGCCGTCGGGGTCGTATAGCCCGACGGTGCCCGACTCGCGGCCCTCGGCCACCACCCATGTCGCCCCGGCGGCGAGCCCGGCGGTCATCTCGTCGGCCCACTCCGCCGCCGCGACCGGCACCGCGGCGTCCTTGACGCCCGCCTCGGCGAGCACGACGAAGTCGGCGGACAGCTCGGCGACGAGCGCCCGCTGCTGCCCGGGCGCCATCCAGCCGAGGCCGTTGGACACCTCCAGGGCGTCGATGTCCTCGGCCGCGGCCCAGCGCCGCAGCGCGTCCAGCTCGCCCTGGGCCACCGCGATCTCGGTGAGCGTGCCGCCGAGGCAGACGATCACCCCGGCGCGCTGGTAGGCCGCCACCCGCTGCTTGAGCGACCGGTCGAGGTACCCGATCCCCCACCCGATCTTGACGACGTCGACGAGGTCGGCGGCGGCGGCCAGCAGGCCGTCCACGGACGCGGCCGAGGCACCCTTGTCGAGGACGTGGGTGATCCCCGAGGTACGCGGCTTCGCGGTGCGGAGCGGGAGCCGCAGGAAGTCGGGACGATCCCACACCAGGGGGAATCTACGAGCGACGCAGCGTCGCGGGCCTCGTCCCGCGAGGACCAAGAGCCGCCGAGTCTTCGGTCCCGCGGGATGTGCCCGCGCTCACGCGGGCGACCGTAGCGTCGCCGCCGTGACCGGGCGTCTGGTGGTCCTCGGCGGGGGCGCCGCCGGGATGTCCGCCGCCTCCGCGGCGCGGCGCGTCGACCCGGATCTCGAGATCGTCGTCCTCGAGGCGACCGGCTGGGCCGCGGCCGGCCTCTGCGGCCTGCCCTACCACCTCGCGGGCCTCGTCCCGCGCCCCGAGGACCTCGTCGCCTACCCCGTGGCGTACTTCCGCGAGCGCCGCGGCCTCGACCTCCGCACCGGGGTCACCGTGCGCGGGCTCGACGCCGCGGCCCGCGTCGTGGACACCGCGGACGGGCCGCTCGACTACACCGCCGCCGTCGTCGCCACCGGCGGCGCCCCGGCGGCCGTGGGTCTGCCCGACCTCGGCGGCCGGCCGTCGTTCGCGGTGCGCACGGTCGAGGACCTCGTGGCCCTGCGGGCGCTGCTCGACACCGGGACGGTCCGGCGCGCGCTGGTGATCGGCGCCAGCTACATCGGGCTGGAGACGGCCGAGGCGCTCGTGCACCGCGGCGTCGCCGTCACCGTCGCCGAGCGGCTGGGACGGGTGCTGCCGACGACCCTCGATGCCGAGGCGGCCGCGGTGGTCGAGGAGCACGTCCGGGAGCGGGCCGATCTCCGCCTCGACACCGACGCCCTCGCCCTCGCCGCGGAGCTGTCCTTCGACGTCGTCGTGGTGTGCACCGGCGTGCGCCCCGCCGCCGGCGTCGCCGCGGACGCGGGGGCGCACACCGGGCCCGGCGGGGCGCTGCTCGTGGACGACCGGATGCGCACCTCGCTGCCCGGCGTGCTGGCCGCGGGTGACTGCATCGCCCCCTACCACCGCGTCCTCCGGGCCCCCGCCTTCGTCCCGCTGGGGCCGACGGCGAACAAGACCGGCCGGGTCGCCGGGACGGTCGCGGCCGGCGGTGACGCCCGGTTCGCGGGCGTCGTCGGCACCGCGGTGGTCAAGGTGTTCGACCTCGAGGTGGCGCGCACCGGCCTGACGCTCGCCGAGGCCCAGGCCGCCGGGGTCCCCGCGCGGGCGCAGGACGTCGTGAGCCGCAGCCGCGCGAAGTACTACCCGGGGGTCCGGCCGGTGCACGTGCGGCTGGTGCACGAGCCGGGCGGACGGCTGCTCGGGGCGCAGATGGTCGGTGTCGAGGGCGCCGCGAAGCGCATCGACGTGATCGCGGCGGCGCTGCACGCGGAGCTGTCGGTCGACGACCTCGCCGACCTCGACCTGTCCTACGCGCCGCCCTACGCGCCGGTGTACGACCCGGTGCTGGCGGTGGCGCAGGCGGCGCAGCGCGATCTCCGGGACGCGCAGCGGAGCGTAGCCGGACCATCGAGTCTGGCGACCCGGTGATCGCCGTCGTCACCGGCGGCGCGTCCGGCATCGGGAGGGCGACCTGCACGGCGCTGCGGGCCGAAGGGTTCACGCTCGCGGTGCTCGACCTCGACGTCGCGGCGGTGGACCCCGGCGACGGCGGATCCGCGCGGGTCGTCGACGTCAGCGACGCCGGCGCCGTCGACGCGGCGTTCGCGGCGATCGTGGCCGAGCACGGGCGGATCGACGTGCTCGTCAACAACGCCGGGATCACGGGCGGGCCCGCCGCGACCGTGTGCCACGAGACGCCCGTGGAGGACTTCGACCGCGTCCTCGCCGTCAACGTCCGCGGGCCCTTCCTGTGCAGCCGCGCCGCGCTGCCGACGATGCTCGCGCAGGAGTCCGGCCACGTCGTCACCGTCGCCTCGGCCGCCGGCCTCGTCGCGTTCCCCGGCCGCCACGCCTACACCGCGTCGAAGGGCGGCGCGCTGATGCTCGCGCGGTCGATCGCGCTCGACTACGCCGGCACGGGCATCCGCTCCAACGCCGTGTGCCCCGGGTTCGTGCGCACCCCGATGACGCAGTGGCGCCTCGACGTCCCGGAGCTCGCGGCGGCGGTCGAGGCGAACATCCCGATCGGGCGCGTCGCCGAGCCCGAGGACGTCGCCGACGCGATCGCGGTCCTCGCCTCGGGCCGCATGGGCTACATGACCGGTCACGCGCTGGTGGTCGACGGAGGGTGGACGGTGCGATGAGCTCGTCAGGTCGCTTCGAGGGGAAGGTCGTGCTCGTGACCGGCGCCGGGTCGGGCATCGGGCAGGCCGCGGCGCTGCGGTTCGCCGACGAGGGCGCGTCGGTGGCGGTGCTCGACATCCGCCCCGAGCTCGCCGCGCTGACCACGATGATGATCGAGAAGGAGCACGAGGACCACGCGCTCGCCCTGGCCGCGGACGTCGCGAGCGCGACCGAGGTCGACACGGCCGTCGACCTCGCGGCGCACGAGTTCGGCCGGCTCGACGTGGTCTACAACAACGCCGGGATCATGGAGCTCGGCTCGGTCGCCGAGACCGACGAGCAGCGCTGGGACCGCGTGCTCGCGGTGCACGCGAAGGGCACCTACCTCGTCTCCCGCGCCGCCGGCGAGCACATGGGCGAGGGCGGGTCGATCGTCAACCAGGGCTCGGTCGCCGCGCTCGTCGGCGTCGCGCACCTCGCGGCGTACAGCGCGGCGAAGGGGGCGATCGTCGCGCTGACCCGCGCCATGGCCGCCGACCTCGCCCCGCGCGGCATCCGCGTCAACGCGATCTGCCCGGGCACCTGCCACACCCCGATGACCGAGCCGCTGTTCCGCACCCGCGGCGAGGGCGACGTCGAGGCCGGCGTCGCCGCGACCGTGCCGAAGTACCCCCTGGGCCGGCTCGGGACCGCCGAGGACATCGCCGCGGTCGCGTGCTTCCTCGCCAGCGACGAGGCGTCGTTCATGACCGGCGCCGTGGTCACCTCGGACGGGGGGATGACGGCCGTATGACCACCTTCCACCTCGGCGGCGACAAGCGCGCCACGCTCGCCGACGCCGCGGCGCTGGTCGGTGACGGGGCGATGGTCGCGCTCGGCGGCGGGCTCTGCGCCCGGCTGCCGATGGCGCTCGTGCGCGAGCTGCTGCGCCAGGACCGGCGCGGCCTGCACGTCGTCGGGTCGGCGCACAGCATCGACGTCGACCTGCTGGTGGCCGCCGGCGCGGTCGCGGTGTGCGAGGAGAGCTACGTCGGGTTCGAGCAGGACCTCGGCCTCGCGCCCGCCTACCGGCGGGCGGCGGCCTCCGGCGCGATCACGGTCCGGGAGAGCTGCTGCGCGACGGTCCTCGCGCAGCTGCGCGCCGCCGAGGCCGGCGTGCCGTTCATGCCGGTGCGCGGGATCAAGGGCACCGACATCGAGGGCCTGCACCCCGAGTACGCACGGGCGACCTGCCCGTTCACCGGCGAGGTGCTCGTCGTCGTGCCCCCGCTGCGCCCCGACGTCGCGCTGCTCCACGCCCCGCTGGGCGACGCCGCGGGCAACCTGCACCTCGACCAGCCCTACGTGCTCGACGAGCGCTTCGCCCACGCGTCGGCGCGGGTCGTGGCCACGGTCGACCGGCTCGCGCCGACCGCGGAGGTCGCCGCGGCCGGGGTGACGGTGCCCGGCCACGTCGTCGCCGCCGTCGCCGAGGTGCCCTACGGCGCCCACCCGTCGTCCTGCTACCCGGGCTACGCGTACGACCGCGCGCACCTCGCCGAGTACCTCGCGCTCGCGGCGGCCGACGAGATCGAGAAGTACCTCGACCTCTACGTCCGCGTCGGCGAGGAGGCCTACCGCGAGGAGGTCGACCCGGTGCGGCTCACCGCGTGGTCGGAGTCGGAGGCGGACTGGCGGGAGCTGTTCCGGTGACGACCTGGACCTTCGACGAGTGGTTCGTGGTCGCCCTGGCCCGGACGATCGCGGACCGCGAGGTCGTCTTCCACGGCTTCGCGAGCCCGTGCGCGCAGGTCGCCATGCACGTCGCCAAGCGCACCCACGCCCCGGACTCGCTGCTCGTCGAGGGGGCGACCTACGCCGTGGACCCGGTGCCGGTGTTCGTGCCGCCGACGAGCAACGACCTCGCGCTGCACCGCGACGCGGTCTACCGGATGCGGTTCGAGGAGTTCTTCGACGCGGCGTGCCGGGGCGCGGTCGACCGGATGTTCCTGTCCGGCGGGCAGATCGACGCCTACGGCAGCACGAACGTCACCGGCATCGGCCCGTGGCCGCACCCGAAGATCAAGCTCGGCGGCGGGGGCGGCGGCGGCAACATCTCGGCGAGCATCGGGACGCTGACGGTCTGGACGACGCGGCACCGCTCCGGGCGCACGCTCGTCGCCGACCTCGACTTCCTCACCGACATCGGCCACCGCACGCGCGAGGGCACGCGGGCCGAGCTGGGCTACGCCGGTGGCGGCCCGGAGTGGCTGGTCACGGAACTGGGCGCGTTCAGCTACGGCGACGACGGGCACGCGGTGCTGCGCGGGCTGTGGCCGGACGTGGAGCTGGCCGACGTCGAGGGCGCCACGGGCTTCGACGTCCGTCAGGACCTCGGCGAGCTCGCCCTGCTCGCCCCGCCCTCCGACGCCGAGCTCGCCGCGCTGCGCGCCGTCGACCCGCTGGGGGTGCGACGCTCGGAGTTCGCCGACGCCGAGCTCGCGCGGGCGTTCCCGTGAAGCTCCTCGACGCCCTGTTCAGCCCGCGGCGGGTGGCCGTGGTCGGGTACTCCGACCGCGCCGGATCGCTCGGCCACGTGCTGGCGACGAACCTCGCCGACTTCCCGGGCGAGGTCGTCCCCGTCCGCGGCGGCGAGTCGCTGCGCGACGTCGACGGGGAGATCGACCTCGCGGTGGTCTCGGTGCCCGCGCCGGCGGTGCCCGAGGTCGCGGCGGACGCGGCGGCCAAGGGCGTCGCGGCGATGGTCGTGCTCTCCGGCGGGTTCGCCGAGGTCGGCCCCGACGGCGCCGACCTGCAGGCTCGGCTCGTCGCGCACGCCGGCGCCGTGCGCGTCGTCGGCCCGAACTGCTTCGGCATCCAGAACTGCGACCTGCCGCTGAACGCGTCGATGGCCACCGGCCTGCCGAACGGGGGCGGCGGGATCTCGCTGGTCAGCCAGTCCGGGGCGTACGGGATGGCGATCCGGACGCTGGCCGTCGACGAGCGCACGCGCTTCGCGAAGATCCTCGCGCCGGGCAACACCTGCGACGTCACCATCGCCGAGCTGCTCGCCGAGCTGTCCGCCGACCCGGCGACCCGCACGCTGTGCTTCCTGCTCGAGTCCCTGGCCGACGGGCGCGCGTTCGTCGCGACGGCCCGGCGCACGGGCCGCGAGAAGCCGGTGATCGTCGCCAAGACCGGCCGGTCGGCCGCGGGCGCCCGCGCGGCCGCGTCGCACACGGCGGCGCTGGCCTCGTCGGAGAACGTGTGGCGCGGCGTGTTCGCCCAGGCCGGCGTCGTCGAGGTGTCCTCGGGCCAGGAGCTGCTCGACGTCGCCCGCGCGCTCGACGGGCAGCCTCGGCCGGCGGGGAACCGGGTCGCGGTGATCACGAACTCGGGCGGCGTGGGTGTCGAGCTGTGCGACCTGCTCGCCGACGAAGGGCTCGTCGTCCCGGCCCTGTCGGCGCCGCTGCAGGAGACGATCCGCGCGATGCTGCCGGCCTTCGCGAGCCCGGTGAACCCGGTCGACGTGACGCCGGTGTGGTCGCGGTTCGCCGAGCTCTACCCGGCGATCACCGACATCCTCGCCCGCAGCGGCGAGGTCGACGTGGTGGTGCCCGTGCTGCTGCAGCGCGCGGCGATGGACGCGGCGACGGCCGAGGGCCTGCGGGACGCGGTGGCGGGGCTGCGCGCCGACGGTGTCGACGTGCCGGTCGCCGTGTGCTGGGTCGCGCCGCGCGACGCCCGGCCGAACGCCGACCTGCTCCAGGAGAGCGGCGTCCCCTGCTTCGACTGGCCCGCCCGCACCGCCCGCGCGCTCGGGCACGCACAGCGGTGGGCGCGCTCGCGCGAGCGGCCGCCGCCGGCCGTGCGCGCGGTCGAGCCCGTCGCCGCGCCCCCGCCGCTGGATCCCGACGCGGCCGCGACGTTCCTGGCGCGCTTCGGGGTGCCGACGGCCTCGTCGACCACCTGCGCCACGCCGGACGCGGCGGTCGCGGCGGCGACGTCCCTCCCCGCGGTCGTGAAGATCGCCGAGGCCGCGCACCGCACCGAGCTGGGCGGCGTGCGGGTCGGGCTCGGGAGCGCCGAGGAGGTGCGCGCGGCGGCCGTCGAGCTCCTCCCCCACGGCCCGGTGCTCGTGCAGCCGCTGCTCGCCGGCGTCGAGGTCGCGGTCGGCGCGCTGCGCGACCCGGTGTTCGGGCCGGTCGTGATGGTCGGCCTGGGCGGCATCTGGATCGAGGTCCTCGCCGACGTCGCCTTCGCCCTCGCCCCCCTCGACCGCGCCGACGCCCGCGCGCTCCTGGGCCGGCTCCGGGGCTCGGCGCTGCTCACCGGCGCGCGCGGGGCCGACCCCGTCGACCTCGACGCCCTCGCGGACGTCGTCGTGGGCGCCGGCGACGCCCTGGCCGCGGCCGGCGACGTCACCGGGATCGACCTCAACCCGGTCCTCGCGACCCCGTCCGCGGCGGTCGCCGTGGACTGGAAGGTGACCTGAACCGTCGGGGCATCCTTTCCCGGGAATGGACGAGAAACGTCCGCGCTGTTCTGGAAACGACCGAGAACGGCCGCCGAACGACCGTCCGGAGATCCGCCGGCGTCCCCGGAAATCGATGTCTTCCGCCCGCGAGCAAGGCGCTGGCATGCTGATCTGTGGCCGTCCGGTTGCTGATCGGGAATGCTGATCTCGTTGTGACCGGAATTAGACGTGACCGTCGTCGACCGGTGACCAACCGGACAGCCACGACATGCGTCTTCGGTCCAGGGGCAGCATCATCGAATCACGGTCGCCATTCGCGACCGTGATCGTCGACCCGGGAAGAGGTGGGCAACGGGGCAGCACGGACGGGAAACCCGGAACGGCCACAGCACCGTTCCGCGGAGGATTCCGCGAGGAGCGGCAGCTGGGGGGAATGAATGGTTGAGCGTATCGGAGTAGTGGGTTACGGCTATTGGGGCTCGAAGCACGTGCGCGTGCTCAGCAGCCTGCCCGGCGTCGTCGTCACCGTGATCGATGCGAATCCCGACCGCCTGGTCGAGGCCCGGCGCGTGCACCCGGCCGTCCGGGTGGAACAGGAGCTCGGGGCGGCGCTGCCCGAACTGGACGCGGTCGTGATCGCCGCCCCGCCGGGGGCGCACAGCGCGCTGTCGCTGCGTGCGATCGAGGCCGGCAAGGGCGTGCTGGTGGAGAAGCCGCTCGCCACGACGGTGGCGGACGCCGAGCTGATGGTCGAGCGCGCGGCGGCGCGCGGCGTGTGCCTCATGGCCGGCCACACCTTCGAGTACAACGCGGCGGTCTGGAAGCTCAAGGAGATCGTCGACTCCGGCGAGCTCGGACGCATCCTCTACGTCGACACCGCCCGCCTCGATCTGGGCCGGTACCAGAGCGACTGCAACGTCATCTGGGATCTGGCGCCGCACGACATCTCGATCATCTCGTATCTGCTCGACGAGATCCCGGCCCGCACCGCGGTCTGGGCCCAGGGCTGCGTCGGCCGCCGCTACTCGGACGTCGCCTATCTGCAGATGACCTTCGAGAACAGTGACGTCCACGCGTACACGCACGTGAGCTGGCTGGATCCCCGCAAGGTGCGCCGGGTGACCGTCGTGGGAGAACGCAAGATGGCGGTCTACAACGATCTCTCGGACAACGAGCGCATCCGGGTCTACGACATCGGGGTCGACGTGCTCGAATCCGACGACCTCCACGCCATGCCCGTCTCCTACCGCACGGGCGACATCGTCTCGCCCTACGTGCAGTTCTGCGAACCGCTCACGGTGCAGGACAGCCATTTCGTGGAGTGCCTGCGGACCGGGAGCCGTCCGGACACGCCGGGCGAGCGCGGCCTGGACGTGGTGCGGGTGCTCGCCGCCACCGACGAGGCCGCCGTGGAGCCCACCGTGCCGGTGCACCGACCGATGCGGACCGCGTCGTGACGCTGATCGACCGCACCGCGGGTCCCACGGACGACGTGCCGGTGCCCTTCCTCGACCTGCGGGCCGTCCACGCCGCCAGGCGCCCCTCCCTCGACGACGCCTGGCGCGCGGTGCTGGCGCACGGCCAGTACGTGGGCGGGCCGGAGGTCGCCCGCTTCGAGCGCGAGTTCGCGGCCTACTGCGGCGCGCGCCACGCCGTCGGCGTCGGCAACGGCACCGATGCGCTCGAGCTGATCGTGCGCGGCCTCGGGATCGGCCCGGGCGACGAGGTGATCGTCCCGGCCAACACGTTCGTCGCGACCGCCGAGGGCGTCTGCGCGGCGGGGGCGACGCCGCGGTTCGTCGACGTCGACCCGGACACCCTGCTCCTCGACCCCGACGCGACCGCGGCCGCGATCGGGCCGTCGACCGCCGCGATCATCGCGGTGCACCTCTTCGGCGCCGTCGCGCCGATGGAGCCGCTCGCCGCCCTCGCCGACCGGCACGGGCTGGCCCTCGTCGAGGACGCCGCCCAGGCGCACGGCGCCCGCTACGACGGGCGCCGCACCGGGAGCCTCGGGCGGGCGGCGGCGTTCAGCTTCTACCCGGGCAAGAACCTCGGGGCGCTCGGCGACGGCGGCGCGGTCCTCACCGACGACGGCGACCTCGCCGAGCGGGTCCGCGGCCTCGCCGACCACGGCCGTCGCCGCGGCGACCGCGACCACCACGACCACGTCGGGCGCAACAGCCGCCTCGACACGCTCCAGGCCGCGCTGCTCTCGGTGCGCCTGGGCTCGCTCGACGCCGAGAACGCCGCCCGGCGCGACGTCCTGGCGCACTACCGGGAGCGCCTGCCCGCGTCGTGCCGGCCGGTCGACGTCGACCCGCGGGTCGAACCGGTCGTGCACCTCGCCGTCGTCCGGACCCCCGACCGGCCCGCCCTGATCGCCGCGCTCACCGCGGCCGGCGTCGGGTGGGGCGTGCACTACCGCGTCCCCTGCCATCTCCAGCCGGCGTTCGCCGGATCCACCGGCACGCCCCCGCGGCTGCCCGTGGCCGAGGAGGCAGCCGACCGGATCCTGTCGTTGCCCTGCTCGCCGACCCTCGGCGAGGACCGTGTCGAGCGCGTGTGCGATGTGGTGAGGAGCGTGTCATGACCTCCGAGGACCCGAAGGAGGGCTCGAGCAGGCCGACGGTGTCGGTGCGCCGCTTCGCGGCCCCGGCCTGGCGCCCGGACCCGGGCCCGGCGGGCCGACCGTCCGTGCCGGGCGCGCGGACCTCGACCGAGTCCGGCACGGACGACCGGTCCCATCCGCTCGACGACGACGCCGCGACGACCGAGCTGTCCGACCGGACCGAGGGCACCGAACGGGCCGAACGGGCCGAACGCACCGAACGGACCGACGAGCCCGGCGGCGCGGCGGAGGGCGGCGGGTCGCTGCTGACGGGGTCACCACCGGGACCCGCCGGCTCCGGCGCCCCCGGCGGGTCCGGCGGCGCCGACGGCGTCGGCAGCCGGGACGGCGCGGCCGCGACCCGCGCCGGCGACGCCCCGGACGGGGTGCTGCGGGGCCGCGACGTGCGCCGGCTGGGCGTGATCGGCCTCGTGATCGTCGTGCTCGGTGCCCTGGTCGGGTTCGGGGCCTCGTTCCTGTGGCCCGCGCAGTACCTCGGGCGCGCGACGGTGCTCTACGTCATCTCGCAGGACCAGCCCACGGGCTTCCTGCGCGAGGACCGCAACCTGACCACCCAGCAGCTCCTCATGTCGAGCAACGCCGTGACCGCGCCGGTGGCCGGGCAGTTCGGCCTGACCGCCGAGGACCTGCAGCGGAAGATGACGGTGACGCTGGCCGACGGCAGCGAGCTCCTCACCGTCGACGTCCGCGACCCGTCCCAGGACCTCGCGGTCCGGATCGCGGCCGCGGTGAGCACGCAGTACCTGCAGGTCAGCGCCGCGTCCCAGCCCGTGGCCGACCAGGCCCGGTTCCTCCAGGACCAGCTGAACGTCGTCGCGGGCCAGATCAACGCCCTGCAGACCGCGAACACGCCCGCGTCCCTGGCGCAGCTGCCCGCGGTGTCGCTGCGCCAGAGCCAGCTCGCCCAGCAGCTCGACCAGGTCAACCTCGTGCAGATCGCGCAGCCGACGGCCCGCCTCGTGGTCCCGGCCTTCCCCGTGGGGCAGGTCAGCCCGCGGCCGTGGTTCGGGGCAGCCACCGGCGCCGTCGCCGGTCTGATCGTCGCCATCGTGACGGTCGCGGTGCTGGCCCGTCGCCGGCACCGCGCTGCCCGGTCCCGGTGACCGTGCGGCCCGCGCGGGCGCGGGACGGGACCCCGCACCGCGGGAGAGGGGAGGGCGGCGACGACGGCACCGCCCGGGGCTCGCTCACGACGGCCGGCTGGACGGTCGTCAGCCGCGTCACCGGGCTGCTGCGGGTGGTCGTGGTCGGGGCCGCGCTCGGGCCGACGTACTTCGCCAACCTGTTCCAGTCGGCGAACCAGGTGCCCAACCTGACCTACGAGGTCGTCGCCGGGCCGGTGCTCGCGCTCGTCGTCGTGCCCGCGGCGGTGCGCGCGCGGACACCGGACGGCGCCGGGGGACCACGGTCGCGCGACCTGCTCGGCGGCGTCGCCGGGCTGCTCACGGTGGTGTCGGCGGCCGTCGCGGGCCTGCTGGTGCTGGTGGCGCCGGTCGCCGCGTGGGTGCTGACCGCGGGCGTCGACCTCCCCGGCGAGCGGGGCCGCGCCTGGCTGGTCACGGTGGTGCTCATCGTCCTCGTGGCCCCGCAGGTCGTGCTCTACGCGCTGGCCTACCTCGGGGCGGCCGCCCAGCAGTCGCGACGACGGTTCGCCCTGCCCGCCGCCGCGCCGGCGGTCGAGAACGTCGTGCTGATGGCGGTCGTGGGCGTCGTGGTGCTGGTCCACGGGGCCGGGGTGGAGATCGACACCGCGTCGCCGGCGGTGGTGCTGCTGCTCGGCGGCGGGAGCACGCTGGCCGTCGCGATCCACGCCGCGATCCAGGTCGCCGGCGCCCGCGCGGCCGGGGCGCCGATCCGCCCGCGCCGGGGATGGCGGGACGACCCCGAGGTCATGGCGGTCGCGGTGCGCCTGCGGCGCTCGGTCCGCGTGGCCGCGCTGCCGGCGGCGGGCGTGTTCGGGCTGATCGCCGTGGCCGGCACCGTGCCCGGCGGGGTCTCGGTGTTCTGGCTGGCCTACAGCCTGGGCGCCGTGCCGACGGCGCTCGGCGCGCGGGCCGTGACCGCGGCCGTGCTCCCCACGCTGTCCGCGGCGGCCGAGGCGCGCCGGGACGCCGACTTCGCCGCCGGGTGGCGCCGCGGGCTGACCTACTCGTCGTGGGTCAGCGTGCCGGCCGCCGCGCTCATGGTGACCTTCGCGGCGACCCTGGCCGCGATCCTCGCGGTGGGCGAGCTGCGCTCGGCCGCGGTCGTGGCGGCGCTGGCGGTCTGCATCGCCGTCATCGGGATCTCCCAGCTCTTCGGCTCGACCTACGAGATCGCCCGGCAGGCCCTGTTCGCCCGGCTCGACACCGCGACGGCCGGGCGGGCGAGCGACCTCGGGTTCGTCGCCGTCGCGGTCGTCGCGGGCGCCTCGTTGCTGACCTCGGACGCCGTGGTCCGCCTCGCGCTGCTCTGCGGCGCCGTGGTGGCCCGCGACGTGGTGGCGTCGGTGGTCGTCCTGACCCGGCTCCGGCGCGAGATCCGTCCCGAGCCCCTGGTCGACGGGCGCGCGGTCGGCGTGGTCCTGGTGGCGACGGCGGCGATGGCGCCCGCGCTGTGGGGCGGCCGGGAGGTGCTCGCGACCGTGCCCCCGGGCGGGTTCGCGGCGATCGCCGCGGTCACCGTCGCCTCCGTCGTGGCTGTCGGCTGCTTCGCGGGCACCGCCCGGGTGGCGACGGTGATCGCCCGCACCCGCCGGGGTGCGCCGTGCTGACCGGGGCGGCCCGCGGCCCGGCGCGGCCCGTGGGCGGCGGGGCGCTCGTCCCGGTGGTCACGGCGGTCGCCGTCGCGATCGTGGGCTCGGCGGTCGCGGCCCCGCTGGCCCAGGGCACGCCCGCGGTCCTGGTCGGGCTCGCCGCGGTGGCGGTCGCGCTGGCCCTGGTCGCCCTGAGCTGCGCGCGCCCGGTGGCGGGCACCTTCGTCTACGTCGCCACCCTGCCGTTCCTCGCCGGCATCGAGCGCGGGGCGCTGCTGCCGCTGATCCGCCCCAACGAGGCGGTGCTCGTGCTGGTGGTGCTCGGCGCGCTGCTCGGGTGGACCCACCGCTGGCTGCGCGACGGGTCGGTGACCCTGCCCGCCCCGCATCCCGTCGACGGACCGTTGGCGATCTTCCTCGGGCTCTACACGCTCTGGCCGGTCTGCTGGATGATGCTGCGCGGCCTGACCCCGACGGGCGGCGACCTCGCGGCCATCCTGCCGCTGCCGAAGCTCGTGGCTCTCTACCTCCTCGTCCGGCTCACCGTGCGCACCGACGCCGAGGTGGTGCGGCTGCTGCGCCTCGTGGTGTGGCCGGCGGCGGTGGTCGCGGTGATCGCGGTGCTGCAGGTGCTCGCGGTGTCCCCGGTGCTCTCGCTGCTGTCGACGTTCTGGATGTCGGCCACCGACGCCCCCGACGACCTCGCCGAGCGCGGCACCACCACCCTCGGCTCGCCGCTGTCCACCGGCGACTACCTCGTGCTCGCGCTCGTCGTGCTGGTCTGCTGTGGGATGCGCGGCCTGCTCGGGCGCCGCGAGCGCCTCGTCGCGGGCGGGCTGCTGGTGGTCGGGATCCTGGCCAGCGCGCAGTTCACGGCGTGGCTGACGGCGCTGATCGCCGGGGTCGCGATCCTCGTCCGGTTCCCCGACCTGCGGCGGCGGGCGGCGCGGCTGTGGATGGTGCCGGTGCTGGTGGCGCTGCTCGCGATCCCGGTGGTGGTGAGCCGCCTGCAGGACGTCACCACCGCGGGCATCCCCGTGAGCTGGGCGACCCGCTGGGACAACCTGACCCACTACTACCTGCCCGTGCTGGGCGGGTTCCGCTTCCTGCTCGGGATCGGGCCGAGCTCGGTGCTGCCGGCCCAGGAGACGTGGCGCGACGTCGTGTACCTGGAGAGCGGCTACCTCGAGTTCCTCTGGGTCGGCGGCGTGCCGCTGCTGCTCGGGTTCCTGTGGTTCGGCGTCGCCGTGCTGCGCACCGCCCGGGACGGCGCCGCAGGCCCCGGTCCGCGCGGGGCGGTCGCCGAGGCGCTGCGCGTCGCCTGGTGGACCCTGCTGGTCTCGACGGTCCTCGACCCGCACCTGACCCTGCGCGGCAGCGGCGACCTGCTGTTCGTCCTGCTGGCCCTCGTCGTCGGGCACCGGACCCTCGCGCTCGCCCGGCCGGACCCGGGCCCCCCGGTCACCGGGGCGCCACCGGGCGGCTGGGGCCCGCCGAGCGCCGTGACCGCGGGCGGACCGCTGCCGCACGCCGGTGACACCCCGGGCGGCCGGGCCGAGGCCGCGGTCCGGCGCACGCTCGACGTCGCCGGCGCCCTGGTCGGCCTGGTGCTCCTCGCGCTCCCGATGCTCGTCGTGGCCGCCGTCGTGCGCCTCGACAGCCCCGGTCCCGCGCTGCTGCACCAGCGGCGGGTCGGCGTCGACCGGCGCTCGTTCGTGCTGCTCAAGTTCCGCACGATGTACCTGGGCGGCTCCGACGAGGCGCTGCGGGCGCTCGTGGCCGCCGAGCTGCGCGGCGAGGACACCGCGATCGACGGCAGCACGAAGCTGGCCGGCGACGCCCGCGTCACCCGGATCGGCTCCTTCCTGCGCCGGACCAGCCTCGACGAGCTCCCCCAGCTGATCAACGTCCTGCGCGGCGAGATGAGCCTCGTCGGACCGCGGCCCTGCCTCGAGTGGGAGGCCCCGCTGTTCCCGGCGGACTACGCCAGCCGGTTCGCGGTCCGCCCCGGCCTGACCGGGCTCTGGCAGGTCGAGGGCCGCAGCACCATGGGCACGCTGGAGATGCTCGAGCTCGACGCCACCTACGTGCAGGCGCGGCGCCGCCAGGGCGTCCGCGGCGACCTCGTCATCCTCGCCCGCACCGTGCCCGCGCTGGTCCGCCGGGACGGTGCGCGGTGACGGCCACCGGGGTCCGCGCCCCCGTCGTCCTCGATCCGGGCACCGACCCGCGGTGGGACGACCTCGTGGGAGGCGGCCGGGGGTCGTTGTTCACCTCGCCCCCGTGGATCCGGGCGGTCGCCGGGACCTACGGGTTCACGCCGCGCGCCCGCGTCCTCGTCGCCTCCGACGGCACGCCGCGGGCGGGGATCGCGCACGTCGACGTCGACGACGCGCGCGGCCCGCGCCGGGTGAGCCTGCCGTTCGGCGACCGGGCGGACCCGGTGGCCGGCGCCGACGAGGACCTCGACGTGCTGCTCGCCGACCGGCCGCCGGGCACGCCGTGGACGCTGCGGGCCCTGGAGCCGACCGGGCTGCTCGCGGTCCCCGGCCGGGTGGTCACCGGCCGCGCCGCCTGGCACGCCACGACGGTCACGGGCGCGGCGCAGGACGTGTGGGCGCGGCTCTCGGGCACGGCGCGGCGCAACGTCCGGGCGGCCGCCCGCCGGGGCGTCACCGTCCGGGCCGACACCGGGCCCGAGGGCGTGCGCACGTTCCACCGCCTGCACGTGGCCCGCCGCAAGCGCCGCTACGGGATGCTCGCGCCGCCGGCGGCACTGTTCGACGCGATCTGGCGCGAGTTCTCCGGCCGCGGCGGCGTGGTGACGCTGCTCGCCGAGCACGAGGACCGGACCGTCGGCGGCGCGTTGTTCTGCGAGTGGGACGGCGTCCTGTACTACAAGTTCGGGGCCTCGCTGGACGACCGGCTCGACGTCCGGCCCAACGACGCCCTGTTCTGGGCGGGCCTCGAGCACGCGCACGCCCGCGGCCTGCGCCGGGTGGACTGGGGTGTCAGCGACCTCGACCAGCCCGGGCTCGTCGCGTTCAAGCGCAAGTGGGCCGACGTCGAGGGCTCGGTGGTGACGGTGCGGCTCGGCCCGCGCCCGGACTCCGCGGGGGTCGACGCCATCCTCGCCGCCGCGACCGCGCTGCTCACCGACCCGGCCGTGCCCGACGAGGTCAGCGCCCGCGCCGGCCGCGACCTCTACCGCTACTTCTGTTGAGCGGCGGCGTCATGGGGACCGGGGACCGTACGACGGGGGCGCGCCCCGCGCAGCCGCTCGGCGAGCGCCCGCACCGCCGCCCGCCCGCGCGGGTGGCGGCGCACCGTGTCGTAGGCCAGCCGCACCGGCGCCGGGACGATGCGCTCGACGGCGGGCGGGTAGGCGTACGGGACCCCGCCGAACGACAGCTTCGCGCGGTCGCCTCCGGGCCAGCGCTCCGGGTCGTCGGTCCGCCCCGCGAGCAGGTCGTCGAGCATCCCGGTGTCGATGCCGCCGAAGTCGAACCAGCGGTAGCCCTGCTCCCGGGCCCACCGGATCTCCGCCCAGCGCATCGCCCCGGGGACGCTGAGCTTGCCGGCCTCGCCGGAGCGGTCGAACCCGCCGAGCCGGCCCTTGATCACGCCGCCGCACCCGGTGAGCAGGTCCGCGGCGACCGGGCGTCCGTCCACCTCGCCGACGAAGAGCACGGCGTGGTCGGGGGCGAGCTCCCGGTGGAACGCCTCGACGTAGGCCGTGGGCAGCGGGTCGTAGCCCTGGTGCTCGGCGGTGCGGGCCATCAGCGCGGCCAGCAGCGGGACGTCCGCGGCGTCGCCGCGCCGCACGGTCACGCCGCGCTCGGGCCACTTGTTCGTCCAGTACCGCAGCCGGCGGCCCAGCCCCGCGCGCAGCGTCTCCTCGTCGGCGGCGAGGTCGAGGCGCAGCGTGCCGGCCGGGGAGATCCCGGCGTCCGACGGCCGGAACCCGCGCCCCAGCAGGGCCCGGCTCGTCTCCTCGCCGTCGTCCGGCGGCTGCACGAACAGCGGCCGGAGCGGCCCGGCGAAGCGGTCGAGGGCCGCCGCGAGGGCGGTCACCGTCGCCACGCGGTCGGGGGCGTCCCGGGCCACGACCGGGCCGGAGGGCACGTAGGCGAGCGCCGCCGGGCCGACCGGGCGCAGCAGCACCTGCGCCCCGCCGACGATCCGGCCGTCCTGGCGGGCGAGCAGCAGCCGGGAGCGGTAGCCGAGCGTCGCCCGCACCCGGGCCCACGCGCCGAGCTGGTTCACGTCGCTGCCGGGCGTCGCGACGACGAGCGCGTCCCAGGCGGCGCGGACCTCCGCCGTCGGCGCGGTGGGCGCCTCGACGGCGACGTGGCGGTTCACCCCGCCAGCGTCGCAAAGAAGAGCGGCAGGACCCAGGGGCCGGACCGGCCGGTCGCCGACGAGAGCGAGGACGAGGACCGGTGAGGACGTGACAGCGCGCAGGAGACGGATCACGTGCGTCGGTGGCGGGCCCGCGGGCCTGTGCACCGCCATCGGCGCACGCCGGGCCGGGGTCGCCGACGAGGTGGTGGTCGTCGAGCGCGATCCCGCGGGTGTCACCCATGGCTGGGGGGTGACGTTCTGGGACGAGCTGCTCGACGCGCTGCACCGCCACGACCCGCCGACGGAACGGGCCCTGCGCGCCGCCGCCGTGGTGTGGGACGGCCAGGTGCTGCAGGTGGACCGGCGGGCGCCGGTGTTCCTGGGCGGCTCGGGCTACGCGGTGGGCCGGCACGCCCTGCTCGCGCTGCTGGCCGACCGGGCCCGCGAGCTCGGCGCCGACGTGCGCTTCGACGCGACCGCGGCGGACGTGGAGGACGCCGTCGCCGGCGCGGACGTCGTCGTCGCCGGGGACGGGGTCGCCAGCGGCCTGCGCCGCCACCACGCCGAACGCCTCGGGGCCGACGTGCGCGAGAGCGGGCACCGCTACATCTGGCTGGGCAGCCCGCACCCGTTCACGACGTTCACCTTCGCCTTCGTCGAGACCCCGGCCGGCTGGGTCTGGTGCTACGGCTACGTGTTCGGCACCGACCGCAGCACGGTCGTCGTCGAGTGCGCCGAGGCGACCTGGCGCGGGCTGGGCCTGGACACGATGCCCGCCCACGCGTGCTTGGAGACCCTGGAGCGGCTCTTCGCCCACCTCCTGGACGGCGCTCCCCTCTGGATCGCCCCGACCCAGCGCCCGCCCGACGGCGCGCCCGCCCCGTGGGTCCGCTTCCGCCGCGTCGACAACCGCCGCTGGCGCGACGGCCGGGTGGTGCTCGCCGGCGACGCCGCCCACACCACCCACTTCTCCATCGGCTCGGGCACCACGCTCGCGCTCGGGGACGCGATGGCGCTGACCCGGCGCCTCGCCGGGGTCGACCTCGGCAGCGATGCCGCGGTCGAGCGCGGCCTCGCCGCCTACGAGGCCGAGCGCCGCGCGGTGCTGCGCCCGTTGCAGGCCGAGGCCGACCGCAGCACGGCGTGGTTCGCGGGGCTCACCGACGGGTTCGGGGACCGGCCCGACGACCTGGCGCTGGGCTGGTCGCTGGCCCGCCGCTGCCACGAGGAACCCGCGTGGCGGTGGTACCTGCTGCGCGCGACCCAGGTCCCCGCCCTGCGGGCGCTGCGCAGCTCGGCGGAGTCGGTGCGCCGCCAGGTCCGCGCCCAGCGCCGCGAGCTCGCCGGCACCGGGCGGCGGTCGTGAGCGGGGTCCGGGGAGTGTCAGCGAAGTGCCGTCGCAGACACTCAGCGTCCGTATCGGTACTTCGATCACCCGGGCTCCGGGCGCGCCGGCTCCCGCACGTCGTCGTCGCGTTCGCCGGTCTCGTGCTCCTGCTCACCGGCGCGTGCGCGGGTCCCCCGGCGGCGTCGGTCCCGACACCGGGCCCCGCGTCGGCCGACGTCCCCGCGTCGGCGGCGGGCCCGAACGGCGAGCCGCCGCCCGACGGCTACTTCGCCCTCCGGCCCGTCGGCAGCTTCGCGACGCTCCCCGACGACGAGCAGGCCGCGGCGACGGTGCGCCGCACGGCTTGGGAGCCGCGCCCCGAGAACGACGCCGCGAACAAGACCCCCGCCCCGCCGGGGACCCACGTCACCGGCTACGCCGGGATGCTCAACAGCCATGCCGTGTTCGGGCGGGTCACCGGCGACTTCACCGGGACCACCGACGAGGTCATCCAGTGGGCGGCGGTGAAGTGGGGGCTGCCCGACGAGCTCATCCGGGGCGAGGCGGTGGTCGAGTCGTCCTGGTACCAGGGGCTCCAGGACCCGTCGGGGGCGCCGATCAACCAGCGCGGCTACGGCGACTTCGGCGACTGCGGCGGCTCCCCGCCGGGCGCGCCGTACGGCCCGCGCGGACCGTCCAGCTTCGGGCTGCTCCAGGTCAAGTGGTGCTCCATGGAGAACCGGCCGGCCACCGGCACCGGCGGCTGGCCGTGGACCGAGCGCTCGACGGCCTACGCCGTCGACCTGTACGCCGCGGTGATCCGCGGCTGCTACGAGGGGTGGGACGTGTGGCTGGGCGCGAACTACCGGGCGGGCGACCTGTGGGGGTGCGTGGGCCGCTGGTTCGCCGGGGACTGGCACTCCTCGACCGGCGACGCCTACGCCGACCGCGTGCAGCAGGCGGTGGCGGCGAAACCCTGGCTGAGCTGGCCGAACACGTAGGCCCGCCCCGGATCGCCGTGGTGCGCCAGCACTACGTGCCGCAGGACTCGCGGGTCGCCCGGGCGGTCGAGGCGCTGGCCGCCGCCGGCGCCGAGGTCGACGTGTGGTGCCTGCGCGCCCCGGGCCAGCCCCGGCGGGAGCGGGCCGGGCGGGTCACCGTGCACCGCCTGCCCTTGCGGCACCGGCGCGGGTCCAAGCTCGGGTACCTCGTGGAGTACGGCGCGTTCGGCGTCCTCGCGACGCTCGTGCTGACGGCGGCCCAGCTGCGCCGGCGCTACCGGATCGTCGAGGTGCACTCGCTGCCCGACGCCCTCGTGTTCGCCGCGGCGCCCGCCCGCCTGCTGGGGGCCCGTGTGCTGCTCGACCTCCAGGAGTGCATGCCGGAGTTCTTCGCCACCCGCTTCGGCGCCGACCACCCTGCGGTCGGGGCCCTCGCGGCGATCGAGCAGCGCGCGATCGCGTTCGCCGACCGCGTCATCACCCCGACCGACCAGATGCGCGCGGTGTTCGTGGGCCGGGGGGCGCCGCCCGGGCGGATCACGACGGTGATGGACGGCGCCGACCCGGCCGTCTTCGCGCCGCCGGCCGGCCACCACCGGCGCGGGACGCGCTTCACCGTCGTCTGCCACGGCACCGTCGAGCCCCACTACGGGCTCGACACCGTGGTGCAGGCGATCGACCTGGTGCGCCACGAGGTCCCGACGATCCGCCTCGAGGTGATCGGCGAGGGCAGCGACCTGCCGCGCCTGCGCCGGCTGGTCGCCGAGCTCGGCCTGGACGACCACGTCGGGTTCAGCGACGGCTTCCTCCCGGTCGAGGACCTGGTGGCCGCGCTCGCCGCCGCCGACGTCGGGGCGGTCGCCGTGGTCCGCGACCCGTTCCGGGACGTCGCGCTGCCCGGCAAGGTCTTCGACTTCGTCGCGATGGGCCTGCCCATCGCCGCGTCGCGCACCCGGTCGATGGAGGAGACCTTCGGCCCGGACGCGGTCGAGCTCTTCACCTCCGGCGACCCCGAGGACCTGGCGCGGGCGCTGCGTCGCCTCCACGGCGACCCCGCCCGGCGGGCTCGGCTGACCACCGAGGCCACGCGCGTCGTCGCACCCCTGCGCTGGGAGCGGCAACGGGCGGCGTACCTCGCCGTGGTGGACGAGCTGGTGTGACTACCAGCCCAACCACGGCTTGGCCGCCAGCTGCTCCTGGACCCCCCGGATGTAGCGCTCGGCCACCGGGTCGTGCCACGCGCCGGAGTTCCACCGCCCGACGCACCCCCAGAGGTCGCCGGCCCGGTAGGCGGGACCCAGCCACGGCTCCCAGCCCTCGTAGCAGGCGCGCACGACGGCGCCGTAGGTGTCGAGGGTCCAGGCGGTGGAGTTCTCGGTCCAGGGCCACCCGCCGGTGCCCGGCGCGGTCGGGTCGTTGAGCGTGCACCACTTGACCTGCATGATCCCGAAGCTCGCGGGGCCGTCGGGCCCGTACGGCGACCCGATCGGGGCGCCGCCGCAGTCGCCGAAGTCGCCGAAGCCCTGCTGGTCGATCGGCTGGCCGTCGGGCTCCTTGTGGTTCTGGAACCAGCCGGACTCCTGCACCGCCTCGGCGCGGATCACGTCGTCGGGCAGGCCCCACTTGGCCGCGGCCCACTGGATGATCTCGTCGGTGGTCCCGGTGAAGTTCCCCGTGATCCGGTCGAAGACCAGCGGCCCGTTCTCGAGCCCGGGATAGGGCGGGGGCCGGAAGTCCGGTGGCGCCACGGTCCGGTTCGCGACGTCGTTCTGGGGCCGCGGCTCCCACGGCGAGCGGTGGACCATCGCCGCCGCCCCCGCGTCGTCGGGCAGGGTCGAGAACGTCCCGACCGCGGTGGGCACCGGGAAGTAGCCGCCCGCCGGCGGCCGGACGACGCCGGCGGGCAGCGGCACCGCCTCGGCGGGACCGGTGCCCGGCGGCGCGGTGGCGGCCGGAGGCGAGCAGCCGGCGACCAGGGCCGTGATCAGGGCGAGGAGCACCGCGACGGCGACCAGGACGGACTTCCGGACCCTGCGCTGCAGCACGGACACACGGCACCTCCCCCGGTGAATCATTGTGCTCGCCCGATCAAGGCGTCTCGTCCTGACAGGACGAGGAGTCGCCGGTCCTCTGTCCCGCCGTACCGACGTCGCGGACCCGCACGCTCCCCTAGCGTCGACGGACCGCCGGGCACGGTCGCCGCTGGTCGCGCGCCCCGCTCGGCGCTACGGTGTGTGACACCTGACACATCAGGGGCTGCGCATGACGACATCGACGGCGAGGGGCCTGCCGGGGGTCCAGCTCCGGCCCGGCGCGCACATCTGCGCCTTCTTCCGCGGCCCCGAGGAGCGCGACGAGCTGCTGTTGCCCTACCTGCGCGAGGGCCTGCTCGCGGGCGACATGTGCCTGTGCGTCACCGACGACCCCGCCGCCGGGGAGGCCGTGCGCGCGCTCGGGGCGGACGGGGGGCCGGGGCGCCTGGACGCCCGGTGCTCGGAGTCGACCTACCTCGCCGACGGGCACTTCGTCATCGACCGCATGATCGGGTTCTGGGAGACCGCGGTCGACCGCGCGATCGTCGACGACGGCTTCACCACCGTGCGCTCGGTGGGCGAGATGACGTGGGCGCTCTCGGGCAAGCCCGGCGTCGAGGGCCTGCTGACCTACGAGTCGCGGCTCAACCTCTTCCTGCCGCGCTACCCGAACATCGCGCTCTGTCTCTACGACCTCGAGCGCTTCAGCGACGGGGAGATCGTCCTCGAGATCCTCCGGACGCACCCCGCCGTGCTCTTCGGCGGCCAGCTGCTCGAGAACCCCTGGTACATCGAGCCCCACGACTACCTCGGCCGGGACCCGGCGCCGGTCCCGTGACCGCCCTGCAGACCGCCGGGGAGCGCGAGCTGCTCTCGAGCATGCGCAGCCTGCTGGTGCTCGGCAAGCTCATGACCGACGGCGCCGACGAGGAGCAGATCCTGCGCCTGGCGACCACGGCAGCGCCCTCGATCGCCCGCTGCGAGATCGCCACCGTCGTGGCCGCCGACGACGCGCGCGACGCCGGGCTGCCCGAGCAGGCGGGTGTCACGGGCGGCCCGGTCGAGCTCGCCGACGTCCCCGATGCCTGGGCATTCCCGCTGACCAGCCACGACGGGCACCTCGGCCACCTCGTCGTCGGCGGCGCGACGGACCTCTCGACCGAGGAGCAGTTCCTGCTGCGGGCGCTCGCGCAGCAGGCCGGCGGCGCGCTGGCCAACCGGCGCCTCCACGCCCAGGAGCAGGCCACCGCGTCGACGCTCTCGGCGCTCAACGACCGCCTGCGCGGCACCGTCACCGCCCTGCAGCGCAGCATGGAGATCCACACGCGCCTCACCGCCGTCGCCGCCTCCGGTGAGGGCCGCGAGGGCATCGCCCGCGCCGTCCACGAGCTCACCGGCCTGCGCGTCGCGATCGAGGACCGGCACGGCAACCTCCAGGCCTGGGCCGGCCCGCAGCGCCCCGACCCGTACCCGAAGGACACCCCGTCGCGCCGCGAGCGCCTCGTCGCGCGCGCGAGCCGCGAGGCCCGGCCGCTGCGCCACGGTCAGCAGCTGCTCGCCGTGGCGCACCCGCAGGGCGACACCCTCGGCGTGATCGTGCTGTACGACCCCGACGAGCGGGCCGGCGACCAGGAGCTCATGGCGCTCGAGCACGGCGCGACGATCCTCGCGATGGAGCTCGCGCGGGTCCGCAGCCTGGCCGAGAGCGAGCTGCGGCTGCGCCGCGACGTCGTCGACGAGCTGCTCGACGGCGCCGAGGAGCGCAGCACCCTCGACCGGGCCGTCGCGCTGGGCTACGACCTGCAGCGTCCGCACCGCGTCGTGGTCGTCGAGGGCGGCGGCGTCGAGGGGATCGGCGAGGACGCCCTCTTCCAGGCGGTCCGGCGGGCCGCGCGGGAGGGCGGCGCCGGCAGCCTCGTCGTCGCCCGGCGCGGCGAGGTGGTGCTGCTCGCCGACGTCGAGCCGGACTGGGAGTCGCTGCGGCAGACGGTGCTGCGCGACCTGGGCGGGGGACGCGTCCGCATGGGCATCGGCGAGCGCTGCGACGCCGTCCCCGACTACCCGCGCTCCTACCGGCAGGCCCGGCTCGCGCTGCGGCTGCCCGCCCAGTCCGAGTGGGACGACACCGCGATCCGCTTCGACGACCTCGGGGTCTACCGCCTGCTGGTCGGCATCGAGGACCTCGGCGAGGTCGACCGCTTCGTGCAGCGCTGGCTCGGCCCGCTGCTGGAGTACGACGGCCGGCGGGGCTCCGAGCTGGTGCGCACGCTGGCCCACCACCTCGAGCGCGGCGGCAACTACGAGCTCACCGCGAAGTCGCTGATCGTGCACCGCAACACGCTGAAGTACCGGCTGCAGCGCATCCGCCAGATCGCCGACGTCGACCTCGGCGACCCGCAGACGTGGTTCAACCTGCACCTCGCGACGCGGGCGTGGAGCACACTCGACGTCCTACGCTCACTCCGGTGACGACGTCGGGGCACAGCCACCTCGCCCACTGGGGCGCGTTCACCCCGGAGGTCGGCGACGGCGACGTCACCGCGGTGCGCCCGTCGCCCCTCGACCCGGACCCGTCCCCGCTGCTCGACAACCTCGTCGGCTCGCTGCGCCACCCCCTGCGTATCCCGGCGCCGATGGTGCGCGAGGGCTGGCTGCGCGACGGTCCCGGGCCCGACCGGCGCCGGGGCGAGGACCGTTTCGTGGCGGTGTCGTGGGACGAGGTCACCGAGCGGCTGGCCGCCGAGCTGGGCCGCGTGCACGCCGAGCGCGGGCCGGCGGGCGTGTTCGGCGGGTCCTACGGGTGGTCCAGCGCCGGGCGCTTCCACCACGCCCAGAGCCAGGTGCACCGCTTCCTCGCGACGCTCGGCGGCTACGTCGCCTCGGAGAACACCTACAGCGCCGGCACCTCCGAGGTCCTGCTGCCGCACCTGCTCGGGGCCCACGACGTCCTGCGCTCGCTGACCAGCTGGCCGGTGCTCGCCGAGCACACCGAGCTGATGGTGTGCGCCGGCGGCGTCCCGGCGAAGAACACCGCCGTCACCCCCGGCGGTCAGACCGTTCACGGCACCACCGACGCCGTGCGCGCCATGGCCGCCCGCGGCTGCGAGTTCGTCCTGCTCGGCCCGGACCGCCGGGACCTGCCCGTCGACGCGACGTGGCTGCCCGTGCGCCCCGGGACGGACGCCGCGCTGCTGCTCGCGCTGGGCCACACGCTCGTGGTCGAGGGGCACGCGGACCAGGCGTTCCTCGACGGCTGGTGCGCCGGCGTCGACGAGGCCGTCGACCACCTCATGGGCCGCGACGACGGCGTCGCGAAGTCCGCGAAGTGGGCCGCGCCGCTGTGCGGGGTCCCGGCGCGCGACATCGTGGCGCTGGCGCGGCGGATGGCGGCGCGGCGCACGATGATCACGGTCACGTACTCGCTGCAGCGCGCGGAGTACGGCGAGCAGCCGGTGTGGGTCGGGATCCTGCTCGCCGCCCTGCTCGGCCAGATCGGGCTGCCCGGCGGCGGCTTCGGGCACGGCTACGGCTCGATCGGCGACAACGGGCACTCCGCCCGCGGCGGCCCCGTCCCGACGATGCCCCGCGGGTACAACGAGCACCGCGAGCGCATCCCCGTTGCCCGCATCGCCGACATGCTGCTGCACCCCGGCGCCGAGTACGCCTACAACGGCGAGCGCCGGCGCTACCCCGCGGTCGACCTCGTGTACTGGTGCGGCGGCAACCCGTTCCACCACCACCAGGACCTCGCCCGGCTGCGCGAGGCCTGGCGCCGCCCCTCGACCGTCGTCGTCCACGAGCCGTACTGGACGCCCGCGGCCCGCCACGCCGACATCGTGCTGCCGGCGACGGTGACCCTCGAGCGCGACGACATCGGCGCCTCGCGCACCGACCCGGTCGTCACCGCCATGCGGGCGGCCGCGACGCCGCACGCGCAGGCCCGCGACGACTACGCGATCTTCACCGACCTCGCCGACGCCCTCGGCGTCGCCAAGGACTACACCGAGGGCCGCACCCCGCACGAGTGGCTGCGCCACCTGTACGAGAGCTGGCGCGGCGACGCGGCGGCCCTGCCCGGCTTCGACGCGTTCTGGGCCGCCGGGCACGTGCGGCGCCCCGACCCGCCCCCGTCGGTGCTCCTCGACGACTTCCGCCGCGACCCGGCCGCGCACCCGCTGCGCACGCCGAGCGGGCGCATCGAGCTGGCCTCGGCCCGCGTCGCGTCGTTCGGCTACGACGACTGCCCGGGCCGGGCGACGTGGCTCGAGCCCACCGAGTGGCACGGCTCGCCGCGGGCCGCGCGCTACCCGCTCGTGCTGCTGGCCAACAACCCGGCCGCGCGCCTGCACAGCCAGCTCGACTTCGGCCCGCACAGCCGCGACACCAAGATCGAGGGGCGGGAGCCGGTCCGGGTGCACCCCGACGACGCCGCGGCCCGCGGCCTCGCCGGCGGCGAGCTGGTGCGCGTCCACAACGACCGCGGCGCCTGCCTGGCAGGGGTGGTCGTCGACGGCGACCTGCTCCCGGGCGTCGTGCAGATGTCGACGGGCGCGTGGTTCTCGCCCGTGCCGGGCGTCGAGCCCGTGCTCTGCGCCGCCGGGAACGTCAACGTGCTCACGCGGGACGTGGGCGCCTCGCGGCTCTCGCAGGGCTGCGCGGGCAGCCGCGCGCTCGTGGAGATCGAGCGGTGGACGGGCCCGCCGCCGCGGATCGCGGCCGCGGGCCCGCCCGAGGTCGTCGCGCGCTGAGGGTCGGGCCGCGAGCTCAGGCCGCGAGCTTCGCCTCGGCCTTCGCCTCGGCCTTGGCCTCCTTGCGCGCGACCTTCAGCGCCTTCTTCTCCGCCTTGGCGGCGATCTTCGCGTCGCGGCGGCGGCTGCTGCCGCCCAGCACCAGCGCCGCGCCGATGCCCAGCATCCAGATGTCCTTGGCGATCGGCGTGCCCTGCTGGGTGGGGCGCAGGTTGCCGTCGTGCATGCCGGGCGTGCGCAGGTAGAGCCCGAGCATGCTCGCGGAGAAGCCGGTCAGCGCGAGCCCGGCGAGGCGTCCGGGTACGAACGGGGTGAGCAGCGCGGAGCCGAGGGCGATCTCCCCGGCGGCGAGCGCCTTGAGGAAGGTCGGCGGGTCGACCTGCTTGACGACGGGGTAGGTGCCCGCCGCCATGCCGTGGATGCCGGCGGCGGTCTGCTCGTCGCCGCCCCACTTCTGCAGCCCGGCGTTGAGGATGAAGGCGCCCGTCGCGAGACGCTGGGGCACCTGGGCGAGATCGACGGAAGTCATCCCCCGATCCTCCGCCCGTGATCGCGCGGACGCACACGGTGGTCGGCCTGGTCGGAGCAGGTTGCCCCGATAGGCTGCGCGGCGTGGCCGCCGTCCAGCCCCTCGCGGACCCACGATGACCCGCATGCCCATCTGGCTGCTGTTCCTGCTCCTCGTCGTCGTGGTGACGGGCGTGGCCGTCGGCGTGCAACTGCTCGTCCGCCGCCGGTGGCCGCACCTCGCCGGGGGCGACCACAACGACGTCACCGGCTACGTGATCGCGATCGTCGGCGTCATCTACGCGGTCCTGCTCGCCTTCGTCGTCATCGTGTCGTGGCAGCAGTTCAGCCAGGCGGCGGATCTCGTCGGGCAGGAGGCGAGCGCGCTGCGCGGGCTCTACCGCGAGACGGTCCCCTTCCCACCGGACGCCCGCGGGCGCATCGAGGCCGACGTGGAGCTCTACGCCCGCGCCGTGATCGCCCAGGAGTGGCCGGCCATGGCACGCGGCGAGCCGGGCGACCCCGCCGCCGCGGCGGCGCTCGACCGCATCGCCGACCACCTCGCGGCACTGCCCGCCGACACCCCGGTGAGCCAGGAGTACGTCGGGGTCGAGGCCGACCGGTTCGCGGAGCTCGTCTCGTTCCGCTCGCAGCGCCTCGACTACGTGGGCCAGGGCCTGCCCGGGGTCCTGTGGGTCGCGCTGGTGTTCGGCGGCGTGGTGACCATCGGCTTCGCGATGGTGTTCGGTCTGCGCAGCACGACGCTGCACCTGCTGATGACGGGCAGCCTCGCGGCGGTGATCGGGGTGCTGCTCTTCGTCTGCGTGGCGATCGACCAGCCGTTCGTCGGCGACGTCGCGGTCAGCCCGGCCCCTCTGGTGCGCTTCCTGTCCGACTTCGGGGCCCGCTGACGCGCGTCACCCCCGCGTCGCGGCCAGGACCGCGGCGTAGCAGGACGGGTCGATGCGCGCGTCGACGAGCCGCGGACCGCGGGTCGCCCGCGCCAGCACGGCCCGCAGCTCGTCGCGCGAGGTCACGGTGTCGGCGGGCATGCCCATCCCGCGCGCCACCGCGGCGAAGTCGACCGGGCCGTAGCGCACGGCGCCGCCCGCGCCCTGTCCCGCGGTCTGCTTGATCTCGATGAGGCTCAGCGCGGCGTCGTCGAACACGACGACGGTGACGTCGAGGTCCAGGCGCACCACGGTCTCGAGCTCGGCAAGAGTCATCCCGAGCCCGCCGTCGCCCACGAAGCACACCACCGGCTCGGCCGGGCGGGCCAGCGCCGCCCCGATCGCCGCGGGCAGCGCGAACCCCATCGTCGCCAGCCCGTTGGAGATCAGCACGCGGCGTGGGGCACGGGCCTCCCACAGCGGCATCGCCACGAGCATGTGGGCGCCGGCGTCGACGGTCAGGGTCGTCGCCGGACCGGCGTGCTCCATCGACGCCCGCACGACGTCGTGGGGCGAGAACCCCGTGCCGGTGGGCTCGAGAGACGCGAGGGCGCGGCGGCGGTGCGCGGCGGCCGTCCCGGGTTCCCAGCGGTGGTCGAGGTCGTCGAGCAGCGGCGGCAGGCTCTGCGCGAGGGACCCGATGACGATCTCCGGTTCGCCGAACCACCGCCCGTCCACCGGCTGCGGGTGCAGCATCACGACGGGCGCGTCGTACGTCCACGCGGACGGGATCGGCTCCACCGGGTCGACGCCGACGGCGAGGACGAGGTCGGCGGTCTCCAGCAGCGGGCGCTCGAGCACACCGCCGGTGAAGAGCCCCGCGCTCCGCTCGTCGGGGACCGCGCCCTTCGCCTGGTAGGTGCACAGCACCGGCGTCCCGGTCGCGGCGAGACGGTCGAGGCCGGGGGCGTCGACGGCGGCCGGGCCGACGAGCACGACCGGGTGGCGGGCACGGCGGGCCAGGCGACGCGCGCGGTCCAGCGCGGCACCGTCGAGGTCCGGATCACGGTCGAGGGGCGGCGGCGGATCCCCCTCGGCGGTCGGGTCCAGCTGGAGGTGCACGCCGCCCGGTCCGCGGCGCGCCAGGGCGATCGCCGCCTCCGCCACGGCTCCCGGGTCGCCGGTGCCGAGCGTGCCCGCCCACGTGGCCAGCGGCCGGGTCGCCGCCACCTGGTCCAGGCGCTGGTGCGCCACCCGCGCCGCGGCCGCCGCCGGGACGGCGTCGCTCACCAGCACCACCGGCGAGCGGTCGAGCGTGGCCTGCGCCAGACCCGTCGCGGCGGCCGTGACCCCCGGTCCCCGGGTGACGACGGCGGCGCCGACCGTGCCGGTGAGCAGCCCGTGCGCACCGGCCATGATCGCGGCCGCGGTCTCGTCGTGGGCGAGGACGAAGCGCAGGCCCTCCTGCTCCGCCGTGCCGACGACGTCGAGGTTCGCGCCGCCGCCCGGCACCCCGAACAGGACCGTCGTCCCCGCCGCCCGCCAGGCCCGCGCGAGGTGGGCCGCCAGGGATCGCGCCGTCACGGAGCTCCTCACCGGGGTGGACGCGGGCGTTGTGCCGCTGATCACAGGAACCTACGCTCGCTTCCGGATCACGCCCACACCGTCGCGGGAGGCCCGTGGTGAGCATCAGCGTCGCCAACATCAAGGACGTCTCGCAGGGCACGCAGCCCGGACAGTTCACCGTCGGCGACCGGCACGCCGTCGCGCACCTCGGCGAGCTCGACCCGACCTACCGCCAGCTGCTCGACCGTCCCGTCACCGCGACCGTCGCCGTCGTCGGCCGGGACGGGCTGCCGAACCTGACGCCGGTGTGGTTCGACTACGAGGGCGAGCTGGTCCTGCTCAACCTCGCGCACCACCGCAAGAAGGTGGGCTGGCTGCGCGCCACCCCGCACGCGACGTTCATGCTGATGAACCCCGACGAGCCGTACCACTGGCTCTCGATCAAGACGACGGTGCACCGCGAGATCGCCGAGGACGACCCCACCGACGGGCAGTGGGTGACCGACCAGCTCAACCGCATCTGGCGCAAGTACACCGGCGACGACGGCGACTACGCGCTGCGCGACGCGTCGGTGGGCGAGAGCCGCATCCTCTTCGAGCTGACCGTCGACAAGATCGCGACGTTCGGGGTCCCGCCCGCGTGAGACTCCACGTGGCCGTCGTCGGCGGCTCCATCGGCGGGATCACCACCGCCCTGCTGCTGCGGGACCTCGGCTGCGACGTGCACGTCTACGAGCGCTCGCGCTCGGAGCTCGACGCCCGCGGGGCGGGGATCGCGGTGCTCGACGCGACCGTGCGCTACTTCGTCGAGCGGGGCGGGATCGACCCGGACGGGTTCTGCTCCCGCACCTCCGCGATCCGCTACCTGTGGCCGGACGGCTCATGCCGCCACCGGATCGACCACGGCTACCGCTTCTCGTCGTGGAACGCGATCTACCGGGAGCTGCTGCGCCTCCTCGACGCCGACCGGTACCACCTCGGCCGCGAGATGACCGCGTTCGCCGACGGACCCGAGGGCGTGCGCGTCACCTTCGCCGACGGCGGGACCACCGACGTCGACCTGCTGGTCGCCGCCGACGGCATCAACTCGATCACCCGGGAGCGGCTCTTCCCCACGGCGGTCTCGGCGTACTCCGGCTACGTCGCCTACCGCGGCACGCTCGCCGAGAAGACCCTGACCGGCGCGACGTTCGCCGAGCTCCAGGACGCCATCACCTACCAGGTGATCACCGACAGCCACATCCTTGTCTACCCCATCCCCGGCCCCGGGGGGACGGTCGTGCCGGGCGAGCGGCTGGCCAACTTCGTCTGGTACCGCAACGTCGCGGACGGCGCGCCGCTCGACCGCCTCCTCGCCGGGCGCGACGGGCAGGAGCGCCGGGTGTCGGTGCCGCCGGGAATGCTCGCCGACGACGCGGTCGACGAGTTCCGCGACACGGCGCGCCGGGAGCTCGCCCCGCCGATCGCGGAGGTCGTCACCGGCGCGGAGGCGCCGTTCGTGCAGGCCGTCTACGACATCGAGGTGCCGGCCATGACCGCCGGGCGGGTCGCGGTGCTGGGCGACGCCGCCTTCGCCGTCCGCCCGCACGCCGCCGCGGGGACGGCCAAGGCCGCGGACGACGCGTGGGCGCTCGCCGACGCGCTGCGCTCGCACTCCGGCGACGTCGCCACTGCCCTGGCGGTGTGGGAGGAGGAGCAGCTCACGGTGGGCCGCCGGCTCCTGCAGCGCTGCCGGGACATCGGCCGGCGCTCCCAGCGGGAGAACTCGTGGGACCCCGCCGACCCGTCGCTCATCTTCGGTCTGCACGGACCGGGGCGCTGAACTCGATCAGTGCAGGCTCAGAGCCCGGCGACGAGCCGCGGGAGGAGCTCGGAGACCCCGCCGCGCAGCACCACGTCGGCGACGTCGTCGTACGGCGTCTCCGCACCGTTGACGATGATCACCGACGCGCCGGCCGCCCCGGCGAGGTCGACCACGCCCGCGGCGGGGTGGACGCCGAGCGAGGTCCCCACCGCCAGCAGCACCTCGGTGTCGACGGCCGCCTGCCGGGCCCGCATCAGCACGCCGGCGTCGAGGTTCTGGCCGAACGAGATCGTCGCCGACTTGAGGATGCCGCCGCAGTGGGGGCACGGCGGGTCGTCCTCCCCCGCCGCGACCCGCGCGAGCGTCTCGGCCATCGGGGCCCGCGCGCCGCAGGAGAGGCACTGCGTGTGGTGCATCGTCCCGTGCAGCTCGACCACGAGATCCGGCGACGAGCCGGCCGCCTGGTGCAGCTCGTCGATGTTCTGGGTGAGCAGCGCGTGCAGCCGCCCCGAGCGCTCGAGGTCGACCAGCGCCGCGTGCGCCGGACCGGGCCGCGCCTCCCAGACCGGGTGCACCGCGCGCTGGCGCCACGCCTCCCGGCGCACCTCCGGGTCGTCGACGTAGGCCTGCAGCGTCGCGAGGCGCTCCGCGGACGGGTCGCGGGTCCAGACGCCCTGGGGCCCGCGGAAGTCGGGGATGCCGGAGTCGGTGGAGACGCCGGCACCGGTCAGCACCGTCACACGGCGGGCGCGGGCGAGGAGATCCGTCGCGCGCGTGACCTCGCCGGACATGTCCGGATCCTCCTGCTGGGTCATCCCTCCACCGTCGCACGCGTCATCCGACCGGGTGTCCTGGTGTAACGCGCATCCGGCTCATGCCGACCACACCCATGCGACGTCGCGAGCACCTCCGGGTGTCGGATCCCCGGCTCCGGCGCGCAGTGGGAGGGGTGTCGTGGGGACCCACCGCAGTTCGTCGGCCTCGTCGTCGCGCGTCATCGGCGTGCACAGCCTGCCGATCGCCGTCATCTCGCTGATCCGCGAGCAGGCCCAGCAGCGCGGGCTCGTCCGCGACCCGCTGCCCGAGGTCACGCACGCCGTGCGCACCGACGTCGTCGCGAGCGCCGGACGCTTCTTCGGCCGGGGCCGCGCCCGGCACACCTTCACCGAGATGCTCCTCACGCCCGACGTGCTCGTGGTGGTCGACCGCGACCCGGAGCGCGACGGCGTCGACCCCGACCTCCAGCTCGCCTTCCACCGCCTCCACCAGCTCGAGGTGACCACGACGACCGAGGGTCTCGGGCTGCTCAGCACCCCGGTCGGGTCCACCGAGCGCGGCTCGCGCGTCGTCCCGGCCGAGGGCGGCCCGGAGATGACCCGTTTCCACCAGGCGCTGGTCGAGGCCACCGAGAACTCCCGCCGCGTCGACGTGCCGGCCAGCCGCATGCCCGACGACGCCGAGTCGGTCGTCGAGTACTCCTGAGTCTTCCGG